>NZ_CP148752.1:5238125-5538750 GCF_040448305.1 Pseudomonas fluorescens
CAGCTTCGGGTCCAACTGATCGGCCAGCTTCAGTGCGGCGTCACGGGTAGGGAAATCCAGGGCGACGATGATGGGAGTCTGGCAGGCGGACATGAGTGGGCTCTCAGGCAAGTCGAAATCGGCGCGCATTGTAGCGGAACCAGCGCCGCTGCGGGACCCGATGATCGGTAAATCGTCGCAACGGCTCAGGCAAGACTAGCCCTTGAGGCGATTGTGTCGAGTTCGATACACACACGACACGCCCGCAATACCCCGGCCCGCTACCCTCGGCAACCGCAACAGGTCCTTGCAACAGCACTTCCCGCCTCCGGGCCGGACGCCTATGCTGGAACCACAACCTCGCAGCCTATCTTTGTGGTTGGCAGCCTACCTGGCAGATGAACGCACGCATGCACAACACCCAAGCACCCGTGAACGACGACCAAAAGACGCCCGGTGACGACAAACGCTGGAGCATTCGCGCCCTGATCGTCGACGATGACGTCCCGATCCGCGAACTGATGATCGACTACCTGGCCCGGTTCAACATCCACGCCAGCGGCGTCACCGATGGCGCCGCGATGCGCCTGGCGATGCAGGCGGAGCATTTCGATGTGGTGGTGCTCGACCTGATGCTGCCCGGTGAAGACGGTCTGTCGCTGTGCCGCTGGTTGCGCGCCGAGTCGGACATCCCGATCCTGATGCTCACCGCCCGTTGCGAGCCCACCGACCGGATCATCGGCCTCGAACTCGGCGCCGACGACTACATGGCCAAGCCGTTCGAGCCCCGCGAGCTGGTGGCGCGGATCCAGACCATCCTGCGTCGGGTGCGCGATGACCGCTGCGAACAGCGGACGAACATTCGTTTCGACAATTGGCGCCTGAACAGCGTGCTGCGGCAACTGATTGCCGACGATGGCCTGGTGGTGCCGCTGTCCAACGCCGAATTCCGCCTGCTCTGGGTGTTTATCGAACGTCCGCGCCGCGTGCTCAGTCGTGAACAACTGCTGGACGCCGCCCGTGGTCGTTCGATCGAAGCCTTTGACCGCAGCATCGACCTGCTGGTGTCGCGCCTGCGCCAGAAAATCGGCGACGACCCCAAGGCTCCGCAGTTGATCAAGACCGTTCGCGGCGAGGGTTACCTGTTCGATGCCCGAGACATCGGCTGATGCGCGGGCGCTTCGATACGCTGTTCGGCCGCCTGTTTGGCGTGCTGTTGCTGGCGATTATCCTCGCGCACCTGCTGGCCTTTGCCTGGTTTCACCATTACGACCCGACACCACCGCCGCCTCCACCGGAGTTTTCCGAAGGCCTGGACGGGCCACGCCCGCCACTGGACCCAAACCTCGAGAAACGGCCGCCTCGACCGTGGTTTGGCGGCCCGTTGGTGCCCCTGACCTTTCAATTTGTCTCGTTGATAATCGCCGCCTGGTACGGCGCCAAACTGCTGAGCCGGCCGATCCAGCGCCTGAGCGACGCGGCCGAGCGCTTGAGCGAAGACCTCGACAGCCCGCCACTGGATGAATTGGGACCACGGGAAGCGCGGCAAGCGGCGCACACGTTCAACAAAATGCAGCGGCGCATCCTGGAACAGGTCAAGCAGCGCTCGCGCATGCTCGGCGCCGTGTCCCACGACCTGCGCACGCCGCTGTCGCGGCTCAAGCTGCGGCTGGAGAAAATCGACGACGACAAGCTGCAAGGCCAGATGCGCCAGGACCTCGACGACATGATCAGCATGCTCGACGCCACCCTCACCTATCTGCATGAACAGCGCACCAGCGAAGCCCCGCAGTGGATGGACGTGCAGGCGTTGGTGGAGTCCCTGAGCGAAAATGCCCAGGACCAGGGCGCGAACGTCCAGGCCAGCGGCCACTGCGCCCCCTTGCAGGTGCAGCCGATGGCCTTGCGTTCTTGCATCAACAACCTGATGGACAATGCCCTGCGCTATGCCGGACAGGCGCTGATTACCCTGCAAGACCATCGTCAACAGTTGGTGATTCGGGTCATCGACCATGGCCCGGGCATCGCCGCAGAACAACGCGAAGCGGTGTTCGAACCCTTCTTCCGCCTTGAAGGCTCGCGCAATCGCAACTCCGGCGGCGTTGGCCTGGGCATGACCATTGCCCGCGAGGCCGCACAACGAATGGGCGGGCAGCTGACACTGGAAGAAACCCCGGGTGGTGGCCTGACGGCGGTGATTCGCCTGCCGCGAACCTGAAAGCCACACCAGCCCTTTGTGGGAGTGAGCCTGCTCGCGATGAGGCCCTGTGCCGCAACAAAAAGCCCACTGACCCTCAGGGGTTCAGTGGGCTACGGACCCTGGAACTTCAGGGCCGACGATCTTCGACCCGCGCCTGAGTCTTGCTCCAGTCGATCAACAGGCTGTAAGCCACCGCCAGCAATGTCGGGCCAATGAACAGGCCGATGAAACCAAAGGCAATCAACCCGCCAAACACCCCAAGCAGCACAATGACCAACGGCAGATTACCGCCACGGCTGATCAGGTACGGCTTGAGCACGTTGTCGACACCGCTGATGACGAATGTGCCCCAGATCCCGAGGAATATGGCCATCCCGTACTCGCCTTTCCAGGCCAGCCACGCGGTTGCCGGAATCCACACCAGTGGCGGGCCCATCGGGATCAGGCTGAGCATGAACGTCACGATGCCGAGCACCAACGCTCCCGGTACGCCGGCGATCAGGAACCCGATCAGCGCCAGGATCGCCTGGGCCGCCGCGGTGCCGATCACACCGTTCACCACCCGCTGCACCGTGCCCGCCACCAGTTCAATGTAGTAGCCGGCCCGCTGACCGATCAGCCGCTCCAGCAATGTGTGTACAAACGCCGCCAGACGCGGCCCGTCACGATAGAAAAAGAACACGAAGACGATGCTCAGGGTCAGTTCGAGAATACCGCCGCCGATCTGCGCGCTGCGCGCCAGCAACCAGTTACCCACCTGCCCCAGATAGGGCTTGAGCGACACCATCATTGCCGCGCCCTGCTCATCGATGCTGTTCCAGATGCCTACCAGCCGCTCGCCCACAAAGGGAATCGAACCCAGCCAGACCGGTGCTTCGGGCAGCCCCTCGACCTGCGCATCCTTGATGAATGCGGTGGCATCGCGCACATGATCGGCGAGGTTGAAACCCAGCCACACCAGCGGTGCCGCTACCAGCACCATCCAGCCCAGCGTCAGCAATGCAGCCGCCAGCGACTCGCGGCCATTGAGCCAACGGGTCAGCAAGCGCATCAGCGGCCAACTGGCAAACGCCAGGACCGCACCCCAGAACATCGCCGACCAGAACGGCGCCATCACCCAGAAGCTCGCGCCGAACAACACCACGAGCAGGATCTGCACCAACAGGCGATCGTTATTGATCATCAAAAGTCTCGAAAAAGTCAGTCAGCAAAAGAGTAGGCGAACGCAGCTTGCACGCTCGCCCGGTACAGCCTAGCGCAATAGCTCGATGTGCAGGCCAGAGCCTTCGGCACTGCCGGATTCCATCCGCGCGGCACGCACGCCCTGGGCAATCAGTGCCTGACGCCAGGCTTCGGCGTTCGCTCCGGAAATGCTGACCCGCAAGGTGGTGTCCAGATTCAGTCCGCGAGAAATCAGGCGTAGCCAGGTCTCGTCAGGTGCGCTGTTCAACGTGGGAAAATCGAGCTCGCCGGTGCTCTTGAGTTCACGCAGCAAGGTCGCGGAGGTCGGCAACAACTCGCCCAGCGGTGACGAAGCGTCGAACTGCTCGACATGCAAGTAGGCTTTGCGATTACCCCGGGTGATGCTGTACAGCGCGACGAGCGTGTTGTCCCGTGGAGCGGCAAGTCGCAGCAGCAAATAGGCTTGTTGATCGTCGGCGCCGTACAGCTTGGCGTTGCCGAAGACTTCATTGGCCCAGAGGCTGCTTTCGCCGCAATCGCGCGCCTGGCACCAAAAGAGCAACCCGGCGCCCTGCTGTTGCAAAGCCTCGCGGGCAGCAGTGAACGCCTGGATGGATGAATGCTCCGGTGGCAACTCGTAGGTCACCGAAGTGACGTTGCCGCGGGCACTGACCTGACCGTCGAAACGTAACTGGCCACTGATTTTACGGATCGAACCCAACGGGTAGATCCGCTCCAGTTCGGCGACGGGGCGATAGTCGACAATCTGGGCGTCGACCATGCGCGGCACTATAGGCAGGTCCTGACTACCCGGAACATCGGCGGCGAACAACAAGGGACTGAAACTGCCCAGCACCAGCAAACTGAATGAACGCATGGATAGACTCATCGGATCAGCATGGCCTGGGCGCCCTTGATGACACTGGCTTCATCGGCGCGTTGCGGTACTTGCAGACCACGCTGCACCGCCGGCCGGGCCTCCATGGTCGCCATCCAGCGTTGCAACGCCGTCAAGCCCTCCACCGAGACGCCCGACCACTCGTAACCGCGCACCCAGGGAAAGGTGGCGATGTCGGCAATGCTGTACTGATCGGCGAGGAACTCCACGCTTTGCAACCGCGTGTCGAGCACTTCGTAGAGGCGGCGGGTTTCATGCTGATAGCGGTCGATGGCGCCCTGGAGTTTTTCCGGAAAGTAGCGAAAGAACACGTTGGCCTGACCCTGCATCGGGCCGATCCCGCCCATCTGGAACATCAGCCACTGCAATACCAGCGAACGGCCCTTCGGGTCCGATGGCATCAGTTTGCCGGTCTGTTCAGCGAGGTAAATCAGGATGGCGCCGGACTCGAACACGGCGAAATCGCCGTTGGCGCGATCGACAATTGCCGGAATCCGGCCATTGGGGTTGATCTTGAGGAAGTCCGCGGACTTCTGTTCCTTCTTGTCGAAACTCAAGGCATGCACCGTGTAGGGCAGGCCGAGCTCCTCGAGCACGATAGAGACCTTGTGGCCATTCGGGGTCGCAGCGGTGTAGAGATCTATCATGGTTGTCTCCCTTTTCAACCCGCCAAGCCTCGACAGTTGCCCGGCGCAAGTCAAGGAATGGCGAAAAACCGATTGAAACAGTCTGCGACAAGATCGGCACCGGACTCGTCATTGAGGTGCAAATGGTGGCCGCCTGGCAGCTGTTCCCGGCTAAAGGGTAGACGCTCCAGCAATTCCGGGTGTTTGGCGAGCATGCCGTCGGCGGCAACCACCAGTGTTGCAGGACACTTGATCCGCTGGACGAAGGCCATTGCCTGTTCGGTGGTAAGACGCAGCGGCGATGGCAGCGTGAGGCGATTGTCGGTGCGCCAGGTGTAACCGCCCGGTACCGGCATCAGACCACGCTGAGCCAGCAGTTCAGCGGCCTCGCGGCTGACCGCCACCAGGCCCTTCATGCGCGCTTCGATGGCACGGTCGAGGGTGTCGTAGACCGGTTTGCGCTTTTCCCGCAGATCCAGTTGCGCTTGCAGGGCCATGCCCATCCGTTCGGCAGCATTTTCACCTTTGTCTGTAGGAGGAATGATGCCGTCGATCAACGCCAGGTGGGTGACCCGCTCGGGCATCGACCCGGCGATGATCAGCGAAGCAATGGCGCCCATCGAATGCCCCATCAACGCAAATTTGCGCAGTCCAAGCTGTTCGGCGACTTGCAGCACATCGTGGGCATAGTCCCACATGGCGTAGCCGGCTCCCGGCGGGCGATGCCCGGAATGACCGTGACCGGCCATGTCCAGCGCGATGATGCGCAAGCCTTTGAGTTTGGGCGCCAGACGGGCAAAGCTGTTGGCGTTGTCCAGCCAGCCATGCAGGGCAATCACCGGCAATCCGTCTTCAGGACCGAACAGGTGTGCCGCCAGTTCGATGTGCGGCAGGCTCAGGCGAACCTCTTCGACGACGTGGTTCATGCGCAATCCTGCTGTCGACGGCCGCCCCAGCGATAGAACAGGCCTTTGAGCATGTCAGCGGTATCAAGGGGACGTTCGAGCGGAAACATGTGGCCGCCAGGCATGGTCAACGACTCGCCCAGCGGCAGGCGGTCGACCGAACTGGCGTGATGGCGCATCACCACGCGGCTGTTGTGCCCGCGTACCACCGCCAGCGGCACTTGCAACTGCCGGGTGCTGCCCGGGCTGGTGTGCGGCACGCCGCGATAGATGCTGATTTCCGTGGCCGGGTCGAACCGCAGGCGCAGCTTGTCGCCGACCTGATGCAAGCCATGTTGCAGGTAGGCATCGAAGCATTCCGGGTCGAAGCCGCGGAACAGGGTTTTACCGGCGAAATACTTCCGGGCGCTTTCCAGGTCGGCGAATTCTTCGCGGCGACCCAGGGTACGGCCGGCCGGGGTCAAGCGGTCGATAAAACCGAAGCGTTTGGCCGCCCGTATGACCCATTGATCGGTTCGGGTCAGCACTGGCGAGTCGAGCATCACCACCCCGCGATACAACTCGGGGCAGCGCAAGGCCGCATGCAGGTGCAGCACGCCACCGAAGGAGTGACCGACGCCCCACACGGGCTCGGCCTGTTGTTGCAGGTGATGGATCAGTTCATCCACCAGGTTGTACCAGTTGTCGTCCGCCGGGAAACGCGGGTCGTGGGCGTGCTGCTCCAGATGCGTCACCTGAAACTCGGGTGCCAGCGCCGCAAACAATTTGCCGTAGGTCCCCGAAGGAAAACCATTGGCGTGGGCGAAAAAGATCTGTTGCGACATACCTGCAAATCCATGAGCGAAACAAAGGCTGATTGTCCGCAAAGAAACATCTTGCAGCAATGACCGTAACTGCCAGGAATGATGACAGACCTGCCTTGGCTATGACGCCATTGCGGGCGCCACCTGTTATTTCTGACAGTTGACTGCCAACCAGCATCAAGTGGATAAGAAGGGCTGTCCCGCCGAGTCATGGGCAAACTCGCGATGATCCACGCCAACACTCCGGCCATCCAGGTATTTGACCCTCGCGGGCGGAGCGTGCGCGGTGTGGCGTATCACCGGCGTGAGCGCGCGTCGGTACCGGAGCCTTGCATCACCCAACAAGAATATGACGGCGCCGGTCGCGCTGTTCTGAGTCGTGATCCACGCCTGTTCCGTTTGCAGCAAGACGGCCAGACGGCAGCCAATCAGCAAAACGTTTTCAGTTTGTCGGGCGCTGTAATGCTTTCGCAAAACAGCGATGCCGGCTGGCGCCTGGGATTGCTCGGGGCGCACGGGCAACGTGTTGAAGGCTGGGATCAGAAGCTCAGCCAGAGCCACGTGGACTATGACCCTCAGTGCCGCCCGGTGGCTGCGTTCGAGCGCACGTGGCAAGGGCCGGAACGCTGCGTCGCACGATTCACTTATGCCGATACCGACGGCGATGTCGGCCATAACCTGCGCGGTCAGCTGATTCGGCACGACGACACCGCCGGCACCCTGCTCTTCACCGGGTTCAGTCTGAACGCTACGCCGTTGCAGCACGGCCGCACCTTCATCGCCGACCCACAATGGCTGGTGGACTGGCCCGAGTCAGAGCCTGAACGCGACGCCTTGTTGGAGAACGGACCAGCCATCACTCGCCTTCATTGCAACGCCGCCAGCGAGCCCGTCAGCCAGACCGATGCATTGGGCAACCGACAGACGTTCATTCATACCTGTGCAGGCGAACTGCGCGAAATCCGCGTGACCCTTGCCGGACAGGCCGATGAAACGGCATTGGTCCGGGACATCCAGTACAACGCCTTCGGCCAGATCGAAAAACAACGTGCGGGAAACGGCGTTGTTTCATGCGCGACTTATCGGCCCGACGATGGCCGACTGAAACACCTGAAAGCCTATGTCCCAGGGCAACCGGCGTTGCAAGACCTGGCCTACGAATATGACGCTGTGGGCAATGTCACCTGCATCACCGACGCCGCTGAAGCGACTCACTTTCACCGCAACCAGCGCATCGAGCCGGTTAATCGCTACCGCTACGACAGCCTCTCCCGCCTGATCGAGGCCAGTGGCCGGCAATTGCGCAACGCGCCGGGTGGGCCACAGTTACCGGATTTCCAGCCCACCCCTGATCCCGGACAACTGGAAAATTACACGCGTTTCTACACCTACGATGAAGCCGGCAACCTGAAGATCATGCAGCATCAGGCAAACAGCACCAGCCGTACCGAACGCACGGCTGTCGCCCGGCTGAGTAATCGCAGCCTGCCCGAAAAGCCCGATGGCGAGCTGCCCGACGAAGAGGAAATTGCCGTCGGTCACGACCTGAACGGCAACCGTACCGCGCTACAACCGGGACAAACCCTACAATGGGATCTGCGCAACCAACTGCGGCAGGTCGATCAGGTGGTTCGTGAAGATGAACCGGACGATTGCGAGTTTTATGTGTACGACGGCAGTGGCCTGCGTCAGCGAAAAATCCGTCAGGCCTACACCGGCACAATGACCCGCACCCACGAAACCCGTTACTTGCCGGGCGTGGAAGTGCGCACCTCTGCCGACGAGACCTTGCACGTCGTGACGATCGAGGCCGGACGCAGCACGGTGCAAATCCTGCACTGGCAGACTGAACCGCCAGTCGGCATTTCCCAATACCAGCATCGCTACGGTTTTTCCGATCATTTGGGCTCCAGCGCCCTGGAGCTGGACGAAGCGGCCTTGCTCATCTCCCGGGAAAGTTACTACCCCTACGGCGGAACCTGCTGGTGGGCCGGGCGCAACAAACTCGAAGCCAGCTACAAGACGCTGCGCTATTGCGGCCAGGAACGGGATGCCACCGGGTTGTACTACTACGGGTTGCGCTACTACGTACCCTGGTGCCAACGCTGGCTGAACGCGGACCCGGCGGGAGTTGCCGATGGGTTGAATCTGTTTGCCATGGTGCATGGCAATCCGATGGGACACGTGGACTTTCAGGGGCTGATCACTGTAGATGAAGTGTTTAACGCTGCCGGCGCAACGCTTGCGCGTGATGGGCTGAGTGCCTTGGCGGGTGGAACGGTCAAGTATTTTGTGGCACAGGCACTGACGCAATGGGCAACACCGTCTGACGACGCAGACAGTCAAGCCGTAGACCCCGGCGTCAACCTCGCTTTGACCGTAGCAGGCTCAGTGGTGGGTACTTTGGCCGGCGGATCGATGGGGATGGGTGCAGGCAGCAATATCGTCTCCCGTTACAGCAACAACCGTACCGCGCAAAGGATCGGGGCGGGTATTGGCGGATTGTTGGGTGCTGCAGCGGGAGCAGCGGCTCCACTCTATTCATACTTGAGCAATCCTGGGGCATTGAATGCGGTAGCCATCAGCGTCATTAGCAGTGTGCCAGCGGGGCTGACAAGGGAAACCGGGCAACGAGTCTCCGCAGAGCTTGGCCCCAGGCTCACTCTCGCCCCGTCCGGCGTGGCTACTACCCTGCGCGCAGGCGCCTACGGGGTGTTGCTGTTTAGCGGCGGCGCCATTCAAGCAGAGTTCCCGGCCGTGGCCGCGGTAGCCGTCAGTGCGATCGTCGAAGGTCTCGATGGAGCGTCTATCGTCGGCATCAACGCATTGCGTGGAGGTACCTACGCATCAGGTACCAACCAACTATCCATGCCACATTTCTGGGAGCTGATGTATGGCTGGTCTACGCGTACAGCTGGCTCAGGCTTGACCTCCTCACTGAGGTTCATGTTCAACCCCCTGAACAGTGCGATTGAAAACGCCAATGTGCGGATGGGCCTCGTTGCAGTAATGGCAACGCCTACCGAAGCCAGAACGTATCTGGGGCAGCATGTGCAGCGCGGCACTGCCGCGCTGTTCAGATACGACGATGCGAACTTCCGCCTGGACCAATTCTCCGAAGTAAACAGTGAATGGACTGATTCGGCCCCTGATAGCTACCACCCGGAAATGCGAAGTGGCTACGACATACCCATGACATCAATACGCCATTTTTCAAACGTGTAAGGGTTTCAACTAACGCATCGGTGCTTCCTCCCCTAACGGCACCACCGCCATGGTCAGCCGCGACACACAGCTGGCCTTGCCCTCATCGCTGGTCAACCGAATGTCCCAGACATGGGTCGTGCGGCCGATATGGATCGGCCTGGCCACCGCCGACACCCGTCCGCTGCGCAGGCCGCGCAAATGGTTGGCGTTGACTTCCAGGCCCACGCAATAGAACTTGCTGGCATCGATGCACAGGTAGCTGGCCATCGAGCCGACCGATTCGGCCAGCACCACCGAGGCACCGCCATGCAGCAAACCATAAGGCTGATGGGTGCGGTGATCGACGACCATGCTGGCGGTCAGGGACTCATCGTCAAAAGCTTCGAAACGGATGTCCAGCACTTCGCCAATGGTGTTTTTCTGGATTGCGTTCAACTGCTCGATGTTCGGGGTGGTGCGCCACAGGCTCATCGCAGGGTTTCCTTGTTGGTTTTGTTCGTGGATCAATCCTGCCACAGCACCGCTTCGCTGCGCTCGCTCCATTCCTCAAAGCGCTCTCCGTAAGCCGCTTCGATCACGTTGCGCTTGATCTTCAGGGTCGGGGTGAGAAAGCCGTTTTCCACGGCCCAACTGTCCTTGACCACCACCAGGCGCCGCAGCTGTTCATGCTTGTCGAGGGCGCCGTTGACCTCTTCCAGCAGTTTTTCCAGGCTCGAATGCAGGCCGGCGCGCGCGGCCCCGCCGGCATCCTGCTGGCCGACCGCCGACAACACGCACAAGCCCAGCGGCGCACTCAAGCCATCGCCCACCACGCAGACCTGCTCGATGCGCGAATGCACGGCCAGGCGATTTTCAATCGGTGCCGGAGCCACGTATTTGCCTTTGCTGGTCTTGAAGATCTCCTTCAGGCGTCCGGTCAGGCGCAGATTGCCTTCGGCGTCTTGCTCGCCCTTGTCGCCGGTACGCAGGAAGCCGTCCTCGGTAATGGTGTCGGCGGTTTTTTCCGGTTCCTTGTAATACCCGAGCATGGTCGCACCACTGCGCACCATGACCTCCCCCGTCTCGGCAATCCGCACTTCGACTTCCGGGCACGGCTTGCCGATCCAGCCTGGTTTGTTCTGGCCCGGTATGCCGATGTGGGAGTAGCCGCAACTCTCGGTCATGCCGTAGACCTCCAGCACATCCAGTCCCAATTTGCGGTACCACTGCAACAAGGTCTGCGGCACCGGAGCTGCGCCGGACAACGCGATGCGCAACGCATCCAGCCCCAACCCGGCGAGGACTTTATGCCCGACCCGTTTGCCGATGATCGGCAGGCCGAGCAGGAAGTCGAGACGTTTTGCCGGGATCTTGCTGTACACACCCATCTGGAATTTGGTCCAGATGCGCGGCACGCCAAACAGCGCGGTCGGGCGCGCACGTTGCAGATCGGTGAGGAAGGTATCGAGGCTCTCGGCGAAAAACACCGTTTGGCCGGTATAGATCGACGCCAGCTCGACGAACATCCGCTCGGCGACGTGGCACAGCGGCAGGTAGGACAACAACCGGTCCGACTCGTTGAGGCCGAACAACGCAGTGCCGCGTGTGGTGGCGAACCCCAGATTGCCGAAGCTGTGCATCACGCCCTTGGGCATGCCCGTGGTGCCGGACGTGTAAATGATGGTCGCCAGTTGATCGGCGGCAGGTTTGGGATTGTCCTGGATTGGCGAGTTGCGTTGCAGGTCGTCCCAGCTGAAATCGAACGTACCCGACGGATGCAGCGGCAGGCTGATGGTCGGCAGGTCGGGGCTGACGCCACGGGACATGCCAGGCCAGTCGTCGAGCTTGCCGATGAATGCCAGCGCCGCCTCCGAATGTTCGAGTACCTGGGCAACGGTCTCGGCGGTGAGGTTGGGGTACAACGGCACCGACACATGCCCGGCCATCCAGATCGCCAGGTCGGCAATGATCCAGTGCGCACAGTTCTTCGAGATCAGGGCGATATGGCTGCCCTGCGGCAGTTCCCGTGCCCGCAACCAATGGGCCGCGCAACGGGCCTGATGACCGACATCCGCCCAGGTCAAGGTCTCGACCTGGCCGCCTCCGACAGGCTGGACCAGAAAGCGCTGGCGGGGATGACGGGCCTCACGCTCGTAGAAGACGTCCAGTGGCAAACGAAAAGCAGCAGACATGCGACTCGCTCCTGTGATTTTTGTCTGGAGCAAGCGTAGTCAACCAAGCAAGTGCTTGGTTGACTATTTCATACAAAATTTTCTACATCTGTGGGAGCGAGCTTGCTCGCGATGGCGGACGAATATTCAACATGGATGTCGACTGACTTGACGCTATCGCGAGCAAGCTCGCTCCCACAGTGTTCGGCACCCACTTCAAGTCAAGCTGTGCCCTTTGAAACGCGTGGTCAAGGGTGCTTGATGCTGTCGAGTTTCATCGACCCGACCAGCAGCTCATCACCCTTGAGCTCCGCCAGACCAGCAGTGCTGACCTTTTCCGGCAGATGTCCGGCACCATGTTGCAGGTAGCTCAGCAGATTCCCCACCAGCGGGTTGTGACTGACCAGCAACACGTTGCTTACCGCGACCATCTGTTCGGCCACCTTGTCCGGCTCCGTGTCCGGTGTCAGCCACTCGACGGTGCGGATTTCCGGTTCGAATCCCAATGCCTCTCGTACCAGTTGCGCTGTTTGCTGCGCTCGCAGGTACGGGCTGGCGTAAATGCCGGTCAGCGGCTGACCCACCAGCTCTGCGGCGATTTTCAATACTTCCTTGCGACCGTTATCCGTCAGCTCCCGCTCCGAATCGTGGGGGCGGGACCCGTGCGGTACAGCTTCACCATGACGCAATACCCAGAGTTTCATAGCTTGGGTTCCTCATCTCGGGCCGGATGCGGTGCCGGTGCCACGACATGCGGCGCCTCACCCTCCGGTGTACGCGGCGTCGGCCAGTCGGCGAACGGCCAGGGCTTCTGGTCGCTGTGAAAGCTGCCGAAACGACCGATCTGCGCCAGAAACTGGCTCAGGCTGTCGCCGAAATTCATCAAGCTGGCGCTTGGGGCGCCATAGAACAAACGATAGATCAACTGCACCAGCACGACAGCACCGAGGATGAACTGCGCCACTTGCCACACCAGCACGAAGACGATCATCCACAGCACCCGCAGCAGGATGGACTCGTATTTGGCTTCTACTTTTGGATCGTTCATGCGCAACTCCCTGCTTTCTGGCAAGCGTGATTAGTTGAAACCACTGGTGGAAATAAAGTCGACGTCGGTTTTCGGCTCGCCACGCATTAACAGGCCGATGACCTGCTCCAGCGTGCGCCCCTCGAACAGGATCGCGTGCAGCCCGGCGACCAGCGGCATGTACACGCCAACCTCCTGGGCCTTGGCCTTGAGCACTTTAAGGGTATTGACCCCTTCGGCGACTTCGCCCAGGCGCGTGACCGCCTCGTCCAGGCTCAGGCCCTGGCCGAGGGCGAAGCCGACCTGATAGTTTCGGCTCTTGGGCGACGAACAGGTCACGATCAGATCGCCCACGCCCGCCAGCCCCAGGAAGGTCATCGGGTTGGCGCCCTGATTCACCGCAAAGCGGGTCATTTCCGCCAATGCCCGGGTGATCAGCATGCTCTTGGTATTTTCCCCCATGCCCAGCGCCACCGCCATGCCGGCGATGATCGCGTAGACATTTTTCAATGCCCCGCCCAATTCCACGCCGAAACGGTCGGCGCTGGCGTACACACGAAAGGTACGGCCATGCAGTGCGGCCTGAACCTGCTGGCAGAGTTCTTCGTCTTCACTGGCGACCACCGTGGCGGTCAGTGCATGTTCGGCGATTTCACGGGCCAGGTTGGGCCCGGACAGGACACCGATGCGCGCCTGCGGGGCGATCTCTTCGAGGATCTCGCTCATCAACTTGAACGTGTGGGCTTCGATACCTTTGGTCAGGCTCACCAGCAATTTTCCGGTCAAGCGTTCGGCGTGCGGCACCAACACCGAGCGCAGTGCGCTGGAGGGCAATGCGACAAAACACAGGTCACAGGCGTCCAGGGTGGCTTGCAGGTCGGTGACCGGCGTGACGCCGGGCAGAATCTTGATGCCTTTGAGGTAACGCGGGTTCTCGCGATTGACCCGGATGGCCTCGGCCTGTTCGGGGTCACGCATCCACTGAAGGACCTGATGCCCGTTCTCGGCCAGCAGATTAGCCACGGCGGTTCCAAAACTTCCGCCTCCCAGGACCGCAATCGGGTGCTGTTCAGTCATATGCAATCCGTTAATCCATACCAGTGGCGATGTCGGCATTATACGGGGCAGCCCACCGGCGGCCAGCCCCGACATCAAATACCTGCACCCGCAGGAAGAAGACCAATAAAACCGAGGAAAATGCAGACATCGTGAATGGAAAAGTCATTCGGCTCGGTTAACATGCGCGCCATCAATCACTGACAGGAATGTGTTGTGTCTCCGGGCTCTCCTTCACCGCATTCGCCTCTGGTACTGGCGCTGATATTCAGCTCGCCAGTGCTGGCCGACGACTTGTTCCTGGACAGCGAACCGCTGCCGCAAGTGCTCACCGCCACACGTCTGAAGCAGTCGCCGGCGGCCGTTCCAGGAAGCATGACGGTGATCGACAGCGCCCTGATCCACGCCAGCGGTGCCCGCGACATCAGCGAACTGCTGCGCCTGGTACCGGGGATGATGGTCGGCAACATCAGCGGCAACCAGGCCGCGGTGAACTACCACGGCACCAATGCGACTGAAGCGCGACGCATGCAAGTGCTGATCGACGGGCGCTCGGTGTATCGCGCCGGCCTGGCCACCGTCGACTGGAGCGACATTCCGGTGGCCATGGAAGACATCGAGCGCATCGAAGTCTTCCGTGGGCCGAATACCGTCAGCTACGGCGCCAATGCCCTGATGGCGGTGGTCAACATCATTACCCGGCGGCCGGCCGACAGTCACGGTACGCGCATGAAGGTCACCCGGGGCCAGCGCGGCATCAACGACTTTTACGCCAGCCAGGGCCTGGGCTGGGAAGACGGTGACATGCGCCTGTCCCTGTCTGGCCAGCAAGACGACGGTTTCGACACCGACCGGACCGGCGCGGACTACCATGACAGTCGTCGCCTCGATCGCTTCAACCTCGCCGTCAGCCAGAGCCTCGACGAACGGCAAAGCCTCGATTGGCAATTGAATGCCAAGGACGGCACCAACCAGCGGCCCTATACCTACCGCCCGGTGTTCCCGGGGATTACCCGCGCGGGTAACGACTCCGACGTCACCGCCAAGGACTACGCCGGGTCATTGCGCTGGAATCTGGACATCAATCCCGACCACAGCCTTTATATCCAGGGTTCGGCGCAACACTGGGATCGCCAGCAAACCTGGCGCGCCTGCGACGCAGAAATTTCGTTCAGCCCGCAACTGACCGAACTCTGGCAATTGAACCCGAACTACACCGAACGCCTGGCCCGCAATATCACGCGTTTCATCGGTCCTGGTGCGCCGGCCGGCACGCCCGCCGAGCAGGCGCTGGCCAACCAGGTACTCGATCAATGGCGCAACGGCGCGAGCCAGACCGTTTGCGGCGACATCGACCAGAGCACCCGGGAATCGCGCTACGACCTCGAACTGCAGGACACCCTGAGCCTTGCCGATAACCTGCGGCTGGTCAGCGGGATGAACTATCGTTACGACCGGGCGGATTCCGAGACCTACTTCAATGGCACTCTCGATGACACGATCTGGCGGGCGTTCGGCCAGTTCGAGTGGCGTGCCACCGAACACTGGCTGCTGCAAGGCGGTGCCATGTTCGAGGACAGCCGGTTGACCGACAGCTCGCTGACACCTCGCATGGCGCTCAACTACCTGATCAACCCGCGCCACGGCTTGCGTGCGGTGTACTCCGAGGCCATCCGTTCGCCGGACATGTTCGAGAACAACGTCAACTGGAGTTATCAGGTCACCAACCTCAAGCCCGGTGCCTTTGGCCAGTCCAGCGCCCGCTATTTCGTCAAGACCCGCGGCCCCGGCGACCTCGATCAAGAGCGCATGCGCTCCCGGGAGCTGGGCTACAACGGCTATTTCCCCGGACCGGGGCTGGCGCTCGACGTGAAGCTGTTCCACGACGAAATCACCGGCATGATCAGTGAACCGCTGCGCAACAATCAGTACATCGCCAGCAACGCCAACAAAGCGCGTTTTTCGGGGGGCGAAACCCAGCTCGACTGGCGTGTCGGCAGCCTCGATCGCCTGCGACTGACCTATGCCTACGTCGATGCCGACGCAAGCAACCCGCTGGATGCCAGGCAGACTGCAAGTAACAGTGGTTCGGCCGGATGGCTGCGCGATTGGGGCCAGGGCTGGAACAGTGCGTTTTTCTATTATGGCGATGACGCCCTCAACGGCTACCGCTTCGAACGGGTCGATGCGCGCCTCGCCAAACGCATCGCCTTGGGCAAGGCCAGCCTGGAACTGGCCGGAGTGCTCCAGCAACGGCTGGACAATCAGCCAACCACCTTCATCGACAACAATTATGACCAGCGCCACGTGATGTATTTCAGCGCGGAGCTGGAGCTTTAAGATGCCGTATCGTCCGGCCTGGAAAGCGCCGCCCCTGCGCCGGCTGCTGGTCGTGCTTTGTCTATTGTTCAGCAGCATGCTCGGTAGCCTGCCGGGTAACGCGGCCGACATTTTGCTCACGGGGGCCGAAGACAGCCCCGGTGTGCGGGCGTTTACCCACGCCCTGAGCGAGTTGCGGCCGCGCGATAACGTACGATTCCAGACACTGGCCAGTTTGCCGATACCGGACAAACTGCCGGAAAACATCCGCTTGATACTGCTCGACCTGCCCAGCCTCGACTGGCGCCTGCAGGACACCCAGGGCCCGGCGACACTGGTGTTGCGCATCAGCCGCCTGCAAGCCCGGCAACGCTTGAACAACACCCCGCCTGCACGTCTTTCCCTGCTATGGAGCGATCCACCATTGGACCGCCAGTTGCGCTTGACCCGCACCCTGTTGCCCCAAGCCAGACGCATCGGCGTGCTCTACGACAACCACAGTGAATTCCTGTTGAATGAGCTGCGTCAGGCCGCCCTCCCCTTGGGTCTGGAAGTGGTTACCCAGCGCTGGGACAACATTCACGACAGTCGTCCGTTACAGGCCCTGCTGAATAACAGCGACGTGTTGCTGGGCCTGGACGATGCCGACCTGTACAACCCGCAAACCGCAAAGAACCTGCTGCTGAGCAGCTATTCACGGCAAATCGCGCTGATCGGACCCAACGCAGGCTTCGTCAAGGCCGGAAGCCTGGCGAGCACCTACAGCGATCAGAGCGACTGGCTGGCGATCCTCGACGAATTGCTCGACCGGCCACCCGCCACCTGGCCGCGCACGCACTATCCCCATCGATTCAAAGTCGCGAGCAATCCGCAGGTGGCGCGTTCATTGGGTATCGAAGAGATAAACGACGCGTCGGTCGCCACACTGCTGGCTGAAGGAGAACGCCGCCCATGAACTTTCGCCGTCGCTGGGACATCAATACTCGCACCCAACTCATCAGCCTCGGCCCAGCTCTGTTGCTGACGTTGTTGCTGATCAGCTTCTTCACGTTCGTGCGCATCCAGGATCTGCGTCAGGAAATCACCCACACCGGCCAGTTGATCGCCAATCAACTGGCCCCGGCCACCGAGTACGGCGTGATTTCGGGCAACATCGAAGTGCTCGAAACTTTGCTCAAGGCCACACTGGCCACGCCTAACGTGAGCTTTCTGGAAATCCAGGACAGCGCCAGCCGGGTTCTGGTGTACGTCGAACAACCGAGCGAACACTACAATCGCGCGCAACAGCTCGAAGTGTTCCAGGCACCGATACGGCTCCAGCGCATCGCGTTGCACAACGATTTTTTCCAGAGCAGCAAAACCGCCAGCGCGGCCCCCACCGAAGACTATCTCGGCCGGGTGATCGTCGGGCTGTCCAACGATGCCTTCAGCCGGCGCCAGCAGGAAATCGTACTCAAGGCCGCCATTCTGGCCCTGTTTGCCCTGCTGTTTACCTTCTTCCTGGCGCGGCGTCTGGCGGGCAGCCTGTCGCAACCGATCCGTGATATCGGCAATGCGGTCAAGGCGATCCAGGACGGCGACTACAAAACACCGCTGCCGATTGTCGACGACACCGAGCTGGGGGCGCTGTCGCAACACATCAACAACCTCGCCAGCGGTCTCGAGCAGGCCAGCCGCGAACAACATCAGGCCATGGCGCAGTTGATCCAGACCCGCGAAGAAGCGGAAAAGGCCAACAACGCCAAATCCGACTTCCTCGCCATGATGAGCCATGAACTGCGCACGCCAATGAATGGCGTACTGGGCATGCTGCAGTTGCTGGAAACCACCGACATGACCGAGGAACAGGTGGAATACGCGGCGCTGGCCTCGGAATCCACCGAGCACTTGCTCAAGGTCATCAACGACATCCTGGATTTCTCGCGGATCGAACGTTCGGAGCTGGAACTGGAGCACATTGCGTTCAACCTCGTCGAACTGATCGGCAGTTGCGCCCAGTCGTTCCAGCACAGCGCCGCGCAACGCGGTCTCGACCTGCAACTGATGATCCCCGATGACATGCGCGGCTTGCAGGTCAAGGGCGACCCGACGCGGATCCGGCAGATACTGGTCAACCTGATCGGCAATGCGCTGAAATTCACCGAGCAGGGCCGCGTCACCATCGAGGCGCAGTGGCAGTCGCTGGACCACGAGTTGCTGTGGTTCACCTGCACCGTGCGCGACAGCGGCATCGGTATCCCGGCGCAAAGCCTGGAATTGATGTTCAACGCTTTCCAGCAGGCCGACAGCTCCATTTCAAGGCGCTACGGCGGCACGGGGCTGGGCCTGCCGATTGCCCGTACCCTCGCCGAACGCATGGGGGGCACCTTGCGCGCGCAGAGTGAAGAAGGCCGCGGTTCGGTATTCACCCTGGAAATCCCCCTGGCACTGCACCAGCAGACGCAGCCACTGCTGCCCCCGCGCACGCAAACCGGCAACAGCGGCGGCGAAGGGTGCAATGTGCTATTGGTCGAAGACAACCTGGTCAACCAAACGGTCATCGAAGCCATGTTGCGCAGCCTGGGCTTCAAGGTCAGTGTCGCCGCCGACGGCGCTCAGGCGGTACGCAGTGCCGAGAGCCTGATTTTCGAAGCGATCCTGATGGATTGCCGCTTGCCGATCATCGATGGTTATGAAGCCACCCGGCAGATCCGCAAGCTACCCGGTTGCACCGACCTGCCGATTATCGCCCTGACCGCCAATGCCTTGCAGGGTGACCGCGAAGCCTGCTTGTCGGCGGGGATGAACGATTACCTGGCCAAGCCGTTCAAACGGACTGATCTGCAGCAAATTCTGCAGCGATGGGTGCAGTAGTACAGGCCTTTCGAGCATCTGCGACTGGCGTGAAAGGCGAAAGTGCGGCAGTCTTAAGCCCCCGAACAGGCCCGAAAAGGGGCTTGAATAATAATTTCAGTGCACAAGTGTACATTCATGTCCTTGGTGCTGTGACTTTCACCACAACGCAATAGTCTATGAGTAGGCTGCCGGTTCGAGGCATGAACGCTTCGATCGGCCGGGAAGATTTGCCCCACCTGCCGCATGGGACTATTGAGGAGCTCGCATGACCAAACAAAACGCCTTTACCCGGGAAGACCTGCTGCGCTGCAGTCGCGGTGAGCTGTTCGGCCCTGGTAACGCGCAACTGCCCGCCCCGAACATGCTGATGGTTGATCGCATCACCCTGATCAGCGAAGAAGGTGGCAAGTACGGCAAAGGTGAATTGGTCGCCGAGCTGGATATCAATCCGGACCTGTGGTTCTTCGCCTGCCACTTCGAAGGCGATCCGGTGATGCCGGGCTGCCTGGGCCTCGACGCCATGTGGCAACTGGTCGGCTTCTTCCTGGGCTGGCAAGGCCTGCCGGGCCGTGGCCGTGCGCTGGGTTCGGGCGAAGTGAAATTCTTCGGCCAGGTCCTGCCGACCGCCAAGAAAGTCACCTATAACATTCATATCAAGCGCGTCCTCAAGGGCAAGCTGAACCTGGCCATTGCCGACGGTTCGGTGACTGTCGACGGTCGCGAAATCTACACCGCCGAAGGCCTCCGGGTCGGCGTGTTCACCTCCACTGACAACTTCTAAGGGTTATCCGCATGCGCCGCGTCGTTATCACTGGTCTGGGCATCGTTTCTTGCCTGGGCAATGACAAAGAGACCGTCTCCGCTAACCTGCGTGCAAGCCGCCCTGGCATCCGGTTCAACCCGGAATATGCCGAAATGGGTCTGCGTAGCCAGGTTTCCGGCTCCATTGACCTCAACCTTGAAGAACTGATCGATCGCAAGATCTATCGCTTCGTCGGCCACGCGGCAGCTTATGCCTACCTGGCCATGAAAGACGCCATCACCGACTCCGGCCTGACCGAAGAGCAGGTGTCCAACCCGCGTACCGGCCTGATCGCCGGTTCCGGTGGCGCATCGACCCTGAACCAGATGGAAGCGCTGGACATCCTGCGCGAGAAAGGCGTCAAGCGCGTCGGCCCATACCGCGTAACGCGGACCATGAGCAGCACCGTTTCCGCTTGCCTGGCCACTCCGTTCAAGATCAAGGGCCTGAACTACTCCATCGCTTCTGCCTGCGCCACCAGTGCTCACTGCATCGGTACCGCCATGGAACAGATCCAGATGGGCAAGCAGGACATCGTCTTCGCCGGCGGCGGTGAAGAAGAGCACTGGAGCCAGTCGTTCCTGTTCGACGCCATGGGCGCCCTGTCCAGCAAGCGCAACGACACCCCGGAAAAGGCCTCCCGTGCCTACGACGCCGACCGTGACGGTTTCGTCATCGCTGGCGGTGGCGGCATGGTCGTGGTTGAAGAGCTGGAACACGCTCTGGCCCGCGGCGCGAAGATCTACGCGGAAATCGTCGGCTACGGCGCGACCTCCGACGGCTACGACATGGTTGCCCCGAGCGGCGAAGGCGCGATCCGCTGCATGCAGCAAGCGTTGTCCACCGTCGACACCCCGATCGACTACCTGAACACCCACGGCACCTCGACTCCGGTCGGCGACGTCGCGGAAATGAAAGGTGTGCGTGAAGTGTTCGGCGACAAGGCTCCGGCCATCAGCTCCACCAAGAGCCTGTCGGGTCACTCCCTGGGCGCCGCCGGCGTTCACGAAGCGATCTACTGCATGCTGATGATGGAAGGCAACTTCATTGCCGGCTCCGCCAACATCGACGAGCTGGACCCTGAAGTGGCCGACCTGCCGGTGCTGACCAAGACCCGCGAAAACGCCACCATCAACACCGTGATGAGCAACAGCTTCGGTTTCGGTGGCACCAACGCCACCCTGGTACTGAAGCGCTGGCAGGGTAAGTAATACCCCGCCATAACGCCGCACAAGAAAACGCCCCGACTGGTTCGGGGCGTTTTTTTGCCTTGAGAAAAACTCAAGACATACACAAATCCTCTGTAGGAGTGAGCCTGCTCGCGATAGAGGTATTCCAGTCGACATCACTGGTACCTGACCCACCGCTATCGCGAGCAGGCTCACTCCTACAAGGGTCTGCGGTGCGTTCTGAAGATGAAGCTTTTGTCATGAAACTTAATGTCCTGCGACCGAATGTCGCGGATTCCGTGGGCTGCAGCACTGTTGCCGTTTTTGTAAAAAATCCTTACCAAACTCAGTCGTTTACTTAGCAAACTACCAAACTCTATAAAAGAGTCCTGCACATGCCTTGCTGCAGATAACAGAGATTGGAGCTAGCAGATGACTGTAAAAGTAACTGAACGCGACGATTCACATAAATCCCACGAAGGTGTAGCCGCTGGCATCCGGATCTGGGATGTCCATCAACAAGACCTGTTGGTGGGGATGTTCCACTCCGAAAGCGATGCGCAGAACTACAAGGCCGAACTGGAAACTCTTGAGCAACGGCGCGAGCCACGCTCAGCGTAATCACAGCATTGAGAACGACAAACCCCGCCATGAGCGGGGTTTGTCGTGTTTGCAGTCTTTAACGGCTTACCACATCAGATCATCAGGGATCTGATACGCCGCGTACGGATCGTCCTCGGCAGCGACCTCTTCGGTCTGCACATTCAATTGCACGATGCGCTGCGGGTCGCGCTCCTGAATCTTCAGCGCCGCCTCGCGCGGAATCACTTCGTAGCCACCAGCGTGATGCACGATGGCCAGCGAACCGCTGCTGAGCTTGTTGCGCATCAGGGTGTTGACTGAGATGCGCTTGACCTTCTTGTCGTCGACGAAGTTGTAGTAATCCTCGGTCGTCAGTTTCGGCAGGCGCGAGACTTCGATCAATTGCTTGACCTGCGCGGCACGGGCCTTGGCCTCAGCCTTTTCCTGCTGCTGGCGGTTGAGTTCCTGGTCACGCTTGACCTTCTCGGCCATGGCTTCCTGCGCCGCGCGCTGCTGGGAGTCATCCAGCTCGATCTGGCCTTTGTGGGCCAGGCGCTGCTGTTTCTGCTTGTCTTTGCTGACCTGCTTGGCCTGCTTCTGGTTGACCAGCCCTGCTTTGAGCAACTGGTCGCGAAGGGAAATGCTCATGGTGCTTATTACTCACTTAGGCCACTGCTCAACCGCAGCTGGGCAAATTCTTTTCCTGACGTTTGGCTTCGCCCCACAAGGCGTCCAACTCTTCGAGGGTGCAATCTTCCATGGGACGGCGGGTGTCGCGCAATGCCTGTTCGATAAAACGAAAGCGTCTTTCAAACTTGCCGTTGGCGCCACGCAGTGCGGTTTCCGGATCAACCTTGAGATGCCGCGCCAGATTGACCACGGAAAACAGCAGGTCACCGATCTCGTCGGCCACGGCCTCGGGATCATTTTCCGACATGGCTTCGAGGACTTCATCGAGCTCTTCACGCACTTTGTCGAGCACCGGCAAGGCGTCCGGCCAGTCGAAACCGACCTGTCCTGCGCGCTTTTGCAATTTTGCCGAGCGTGACAACGCCGGTAATGCAGCAGGGACGTCATCAAGCAACGACAGCTGTTCGGGGGCTGAAGATTTCTCCGCGCGCTCCTCGGCCTTGATCTCTTCCCAACGCTGCTTGACCTGCTCTTCACTCAGGCGTGGGACATCCAGCGGTGCATAGAGATCGCCCGTAGGGAACACGTGGGGATGACGACGGATCAGCTTGCGGGTGATGCTGTCGACCACGCCATCAAACTCGAAGCGCCCTTCTTCCCGGGCCAACTGGCTGTAATAAACCACCTGGAACAACAAATCGCCGAGTTCACCCTGCAGATGATCGAAGTCCCCTCGCTCGATGGCATCGGCGACTTCGTAGGCTTCTTCAAGGGTGTGCGGGACGATAGTGGCGTAGGTTTGCTTGATGTCCCACGGGCAGCCGTACTGCGGGTCGCGCAGGCGGTTCATCAGGTGCAATAAATCTTCAAGTGAATACATTTATCAAACTCTGCGAGAACCTGTGGGAGCGAGCTTGCTCGCGATAGCGTCGTCACATTCAGCATCAATGTGTCCTTCAGGCCGCCATCGCGAGCAAGCTCGCTCCCACAGTAGATCGGTGCCAGACATGAACACCATCAAGGCGTACGGTTACGCCGGGTTTCGATGATGTTCGGCAACTGGGAAATCCGCCCCAGCAACCGCCCCAATGCATCCAGCCCCGGAATCTCGATGGTCAGGGACATCAACGCGGTGTTGTCCTCTTTGTTCGAGCGGGTGTTGACCGCCAGCACGTTGATCCGCTCGTTGAGCAGCACCTGCGAGACGTCACGCAGCAACCCGGAACGGTCGTAGGCGCGGATGACGATGTCCACCGGATAGGTGAGCACCGGCACTGGGCCCCAGCTGACCTGGATGATTCGCTCTGGCTCGCGCCCGGCCAGTTGCAACACCGAGGCGCAGTCCTGGCGGTGAATGCTCACGCCGCGCCCCACGGTGATGTAACCGACGATTGCATCGCCCGGCAACGGCTGGCAGCAGCCGGCCATTTGGGTCATCAGGTTGCCGACGCCCTGGATCTGAATATCGCCGCGCTTGCCCGGCTTGTAGCCGGTGGCCTTGCGTGGAATCAGTTCAAGCTGTTCGTTGCCACGCTCCGGTTCGACCAGTTGCTGCGCCAGGTTGACCAGTTGCGCCAGGCGCAGATCCCCGGCACCGAGGGCGGCGAACAGGTCTTCGGCGGTTTTCATGTTGGCCTTATCGGCCAGCTTGTCGAAATCCACCGCCGGCAGACCGAGGCGATTGAGCTCGCGCTCAAGCAGGGTTTTACCGGCCGCGACGTTCTGGTCGCGAGCCTGCAACTTGAACCAGTGAACGATCTTCGCCCGTGCCCGCGACGTGGTGACGTAACCCAGGTTCGGATTCAGCCAGTCGCGGCTCGGGGTGCCGTGCTTGCTGGTGATGATCTCGACCTGTTCACCGGTTTGCAGGCTGTAGTTGAGCGGCACGATGCGCCCGTTGATCTTGGCGCCGCGGCAATTGTGGCCGATTTCGGTGTGGACGCGGTAGGCGAAGTCCAGCGGCGTCGCGCCCTTCGGCAAGTCGATTGCGTGACCGTCCGGGGTGAAGATGTACACCCGGTCCGGTTCGATATCAACCCGCAGCTGTTCCGCTAGGCCACCGATATCACCCAGCTCTTCATGCCACTCGAGCACCTGACGCAGCCAGGAGATTTTCTCTTCGTAGTGATTGGAGCCGGATTTAACGTCGGTGCCTTTGTACTTCCAGTGCGCGCAAACCCCCAACTCAGCCTCTTCGTGCATGGCGTGGGTGCGGATCTGCACTTCAAGCACCTTGCCCTCAGGCCCGATCACCGCGGTGTGCAGCGAGCGGTAGCCGTTTTCTTTCGGGTTAGCGATGTAGTCGTCGAACTCTTTCGGGATGTGCCGCCACAGGGTGTGGACGATGCCGAGTGCGGTGTAGCAATCGCGCATTTCCGGCACCAGCACGCGCACGGCACGCACGTCGTAGATCTGGCTGAACTCCAGACCCTTGCGCTGCATTTTGCGCCAGATCGAATAGATGTGTTTGGCCCGGCCGCTGATGTCGGCATCGACGCCGGTGGCCTGCAATTCGTTTTTCAGCTGGCTCATCACGTCGCTGATGAAACGCTCGCGATCCAGTCGCCGCTCATGGAGCAACTTGGCGATCTGCTTGTACTGGTCCGGCTCCAGGTAACGGAAGGACAAGTCTTCCAGTTCCCACTTGATGTGACCGATACCCAGGCGATGGGCCAGCGGGGCGTAGATGTCGAAGACTTCCCGGGCCACGCGGTTGCGCTTTTCGTCGTCGGCGGTTTTCACCGCACGGATCGCGCACGTACGTTCGGCCAGTTTGATCAGGGCGACGCGAACGTCGTCGACCATGGCCACCAGCATCTTGCGCAGGTTTTCCACCTGGCCCTGGGTGCCCAGCACCAGGGATTTGCGCGGGCTCAGGCTGTCGCTGATCGCGGCCATGCGCTGCACGCCGTCGATGAGCTTGGACACCACCGGACCGAAGCGCTGGCTGACGGCCGGCAACTTGATCTGATTTTCGCGCACGCCTCGATACAGGATCGCGGCGACCAAAGAGTCCTGGTCGAGTTTGAGGTCGGCGAGGATCTCGGCGATCTCAAGCCCGGTACGGAAAGTCGAGTTACCTTCCGACCACAGATTCTGTGCCGCATTGGCTTGTTGTTCGGCCTCGCGAGCGTACTCGCAGGCCTCTTTCAAGGCTTCGCGATCCAGTGCCAGATCGACACTGACCGCATGATCGAGCCAAGCCTCGAGATTGATACTGCCGTCGGTGTTGATCGGCTGGTGTGCTCTCACCTGTACCATCTTGCTTACCTTCCCTACGACGCAGATTCAATGCGTCAAATCGCTGACCTTCGTTACCCGTGCGCCCACGTCGGGCTGGGTGCGCGGCTGCACGGGCGGGCCAGTCGGACCAGACGAGCATCCTAGCTCGCTTCAAATAACGCCATGGCCTCGACATGTGCCGTTTGAGGAAACATATCGAGAATCCCGGCACGTTTTAACCGGTAGCCCTGCTTGATCAATTCGACCGTGTCGCGCGCCAGCGTTGCCGGGTTGCACGACACATACACCAATCGTTCGGCGCCAAGGCTCTTGAGCTTGCGCACGACCTCGAAAGCACCGTCACGCGGTGGGTCCAAGAGTACCGCACAAAAGCCTTCGGCGGCCCATTCGGCGTCCGTCAAAGGCTGGGATAAATCGGCCTGAAAAAACTTCGCGTTATGCAGATTATTGCTAGCCGCATTCGCCGCGGCCCGATCGACCATCACCTGCACGCCTTCGACCGCCACCACTTCACGAGCGGCCTTGGCCAGCGGCAAGGCAAAGTTGCCCAGGCCGCAGAACAGATCGAGTACACGTTCATCCGCTGTCGGCTTCAACCAGTCCAGCGCCTGGGCGACCATCGCTTCGTTGACGGCGGCGTTGACCTGGATGAAGTCCCCTGGCCGGTAAGCCAGTTCCAGGTCCCACTGTTCCAGGCGATAGCCCAACGACTGATCGGCCTCGACCGGTTGCGGTTCGCCGTCGCCATGCAGCCACAACTGGGCTTCATGGAACGCGCAGAAATCCTTGAGGATCGTCAGGTCGGCGTCGGACAACGGCGCCATATGCCGCAGCAACACGGCCAGCGTCGAACCGCTGAACAACTCCACATGCCCGAGTGCCTGGGGTTTGCTCAAGCGCCGCAGCATCTCCGGCAAGCGACTCATGATCGGTTGCAAGGGTTGTACCAGCACCGGGCAATCATCGATGCCAACGATGTCCTGGCTGCCGGCGGCACGGAAACCGACTTCGAGTTTTTTCGCCTTCATGTCCCAGCGCACCGCCACGCGGGCGCGACGCCGGTAAGCGAATTCCGCACCGCTCAACGGCGCCGCCCACTCTTCGGGTTCGACGCCCGCGACCCTCGACAATTGCTCGGCGAGCATGCGCTGTTTCAGGGCAAGCTGTTCGTTGTGGGGCAGATGCTGCACGCTGCAACCGCCGCAGCGGCCGGCATGGGCGCACGGTGCCGGGCGGCGCAATTCGCTGGCCTTGAATACCCGTTCGGTGCGCGCCTCGACCACTTTACCGTGGGCACCGAGGACGCGCGCCTCGATCTCTTCACCGGCCAATGCGCCGATGACGAACCAGGTGCGGCCTTCAAAAAACGCGATACCGCGACCGTCATTGGCCAGGCGCTCGATGGTCAGGCGCTGTTTTTTGCCGGTCGGGACTTGCGGGGCCTTGCTGCCGCCGGTGGGCTGGAAGCGCAGGCCTCTTTCATGTTTGGCCATCAGTTGGGCGCGTCGAAAATGCCGGTCGACAGGTAACGGTCGCCACGGTCGCAGATGATCGCGACGATCACCGCGCTTTCAACTTCTTTGGACAGACGCAGCATTGCCGCCACGGCACCGCCCGAGGACACGCCGCAGAAAATGCCTTCTTCGCGGGCCAGACGACGGGTCACGTCTTCGGCTTCGCTTTGGGCCATGTCGACGATGCGGTCCACGCGGTCGGCCTGGTAGATCTTCGGCAGGTATTCCTGAGGCCAGCGGCGGATACCCGGGATTGCCGAGCCTTCCATCGGCTGCAGGCCGATGATCTGCACGTTGTCGTTCTGCTCCTTGAGGTAGCGCGACACGCCCATGATGGTCCCGGTGGTGCCCATGGAGCTGACGAAATGGGTGATGGTGCCCTGGGTCTGGCGCCAGATTTCCGGGCCGGTGGTGGTGTAGTGCGCCTCGGGGTTGTCACCGTTGGCGAACTGATCCAGTACCTTGCCGCGACCTTCGGCTTCCATCTTCTGCGCGAGGTCACGGGCGCCTTCCATGCCCTGTTCCTGGCTGACCAGAATCAGCTCGGCACCATAGGCCGTCATGGCTGCCTTGCGCTCGGCGCTGGAGTTGTCCGGCATGATCAGGATCATCTTGTAACCCTTGATCGCGGCGGCCATGGCCAGGGCGATCCCGGTGTTGCCCGAGGTCGCCTCGATCAGCGTATCGCCAGCGTGGATCTGCCCGCGCAGTTCGGCGCGGGTGATCATCGACAGCGCCGGACGGTCCTTGACCGAACCCGCCGGGTTGTTCCCTTCGAGCTTGAGCAATAGGGTATTGCTGGTGGCGCCGGGCAGGCGCTGCAAACGGACCAGCGGAGTGTTGCCGACGCAATCGGCGATGGTTGGGTACTGCAAGGTCATGACGTATTCGCAATCCAGACTGCGGGGGCACCTATCATACCGGCAAACGTTCGCAGGCCATATCACGCAAAGTGTGGTGCTTATGGTTTATGGGAATAAGCCCGGATTTATCGGTGTGTGGAAGGGCCTCATCGCGAGCAGGCTCGCTCCCACAGAGGGCTGAGGTGATCACACAATTTGCGGTTGAAACACGGTCAATGTGGGAGCGGGCTTGCTCGCGAAGGCGTCGGCACTGGCGCTATTAACATCCGCCAACAAGCGCATATTCAGGCGCAACCCGGTCCCGGTGTTCTGCGCCCAAAGCTGTCCGCCCTGACGCTGCACCGCATTCAGGGCGATGCTCAAGCCTAGTCCGAATCCACCATCCCCCGGCCGCGAACCGTCGAGGCGGGTGAACGGCAGGAAGATCCGCTCCAGATCAGCTTCTGCAACACCGCCGCCGTGATCTTCCAGCCACAGGTGCCAGAAATCGCCATCACGCTGGCCGCCCAGCTGGACAATGCCTCCCGCCGGCGAATGACGAATGGCATTGCGCAGGATGTTTTCCAACGCCTGGGCCAGGGTGTTGAGATGACCGCGAACCCAGCAGGATGCATCCACCGTGCATTGCAACTGCGTATCGGGCCAGCCACTTTCATAGCAGGCGTTCTCCGTGAGCATTTCCCACAGGGCCTGGATCTGGATCGCTTCGTCGGGCAATCGGGTGCGCTCGGTATCGAGCCACGCCAGTTGCAGCGTGTCTTCCACCAGGCGCTGCATGCCATCGACCTCACGGCCGATGCGTTCGCGTAATTGCCCCAGCCCCTGCTCGCTTTCACTGGCCACCCGCAGGCGGCTCAAAGGTGTACGCAATTCGTGAGACAAGTCGCGCAGCAGTTGCTGCTGCAAGGCCACAGTGCTTTGCAGGCGCTCGGACATGTGATCGAACGCCCTGCCCAACTCGCCCAGTTCATCCGAACGATTGGTGGTGCGGCTCGATAGGCGCACATTCAGTTGGTCGGCACGCCAGGCGTTGGCCTGCTCACGCAAGTGGTTGAGTGGCACCACCAGCAAACGGTAGAGCCCGACGCACAGCAGCAAAGTGAACAGCCCCGGAATCACGCCGTTGGTGATCACCCGCCAGAACACCCGGTATTGCCCAGGCAGAAAGCGTTCGGGCAACTCGATCACCAGGCTGCCGGCGGACGGGTCACCGGGAAAAGGTATGCGCATCCACGGCCGGCCTTTCTTGTGGATGGGCCAATCGAGGCCGCGCAAAAAAGTCAGGCGCTCGACTTCCTTGTCCGTCAGTGACTGGTTGCTCAGGGACTGCAAATCACCGCCAATGGCACCGACCCAGCCTTTTTCCCGCTGATGCATGCTCTGCAGCCAGTCATCGATGCCGGCGCTCTGGCGCTGCTGCCAGGCGTGTTCGGCTTCGGCGGCGTAGCGCGTCAGGGTGCCGCGGGCCTCATCGGAGAGGAACTGGTTGCGCTGCTCCATGTAACGGCCCCAGGACCAACTCAACCAGATCATCAGCAGACAGAACGCGACCAATAGACAGGCCAGTTTCCAGAACAGCGAATGCCTGCCTGGCAAGTTACATTTCATCGGCGGCGCTCAGGATGTAACCCTTGCCCCATACCGTACGCACTTCGCGATCGGTGTAGCCAATGGCCTTGAGCTTGCGGCGGATCTGGCTGATGTGCATGTCCAGGCTGCGGTCATGGGCCGCGTAACCGCGTTGCAGCACCTGTTGATAAAGAAAGGCTTTGCTCAGTACTTCGTCGGCGCTGCGGTGCAGCGTCTCCAGCAACCGATACTCGCTGCGGGTCAGGCCACCGGCCTGCTCCCCGTAAAAGACCTCGAAGCTTTCATCGTCGAAACGCAGGCAGTCCATCGACGGGGCTGGCACTGCGGGTGCGGGCCGGCGGTCGAGTGCCACCCGCCGCAAAATGGCTTCGATGCGCACCCGCAACTCCACCATGCTGAAGGGCTTTGGCAGGTAATCATCGGCCCCCAGGCGAAAGCCGCTGATGCGATCGGCCTCGGCACCAAGGGCCGACATCAGCAACACCGGGGTGGAATGGCTCTGGCGCAATTGAGTCAGTACCGCCAGGCCGTCCATGCCCGGCAGCAGGATATCCATCAATACCACGTCGAAAGGCTGACGGCGGGCAATGTCCAGGCCTTCCTGGCCGTTCTGGCACCAGGTCACCTGAAAGCCGCTGCGGTCCAGATGCTCATGAACGTAGGCTCCGAGCACAAGGTCGTCTTCGATGGACAGGATTCGCGGGAGGCCAGCAGTGATGGGAGTCATGACTATCTGCAAATAATTCTCAGTTGAGCGATTATTCAAGATTGCCTCGCCAGGGGCAACCCACCGTTTGTCCGTATTGCCATTGAGTCGTCCGGGCCGACGAATGACGGCACCATTTTTACGAGGATTGCCCGCGAGCAAATCGCTACACTGCGCAAGTGGTGCATGGCGGATGCATGTGCAGGCCTATAAATAGCGGGATGCAGGAGAGATGCGTGCTCAAGAAACTGGGAATCAAAGGCCGCGTGTTGTTGCTGACCCTGTTGCCCACCAGCCTGATGGCATTGGTGCTGGGGGGTTATTTTACCTGGATGCAACAGGCTGACCTGCAAACCCAACTCATGCAGCGCGGCGAAATGATCGCCGAGCAGCTGGCTCCACTGGTGGCGCCAGCCATGGGCCATCAGGACAACGAACTGCTCGAACGCATCGCCACCCAGGCCCTGGAACAAACCGACGTACGGGCCGTGACCTTCCTGGCTCCCGACCGCACGTCGCTGGCCCACGCCGGCCCGACCATGCTCAATCAGACGCCCTCCGGCGGTGGCACGCAAATGCTGCGCCGCAGTGGTAGCGATGCGACCCGCTATCTGCTGCCGGTGTTCGGCAAACACCGCAACCTGGCCGGGGACGTGATCCCCGAAGAAGCCGACCGCCTGCTGGGCTGGGTCGAGCTTGAACTGTCCCATAACGGCATGCTGTTGCGCGGTTACCGCAGCCTGTTCGCCAGCCTGATGCTGATCGCTGCGGGACTGACGGGTGCGGCACTGCTGGCCGTACGCATGGGCCGCACGATCAATCGGCCGTTGAGCCAGATCAAGCAGGCCGTGGCCCAACTCAAGGACGGCCACCTGGAGACCCGCCTGCCGCCCCTCGGCAGCCAGGAACTGGATGAACTGGCTTCCGGCATCAACCGCATGGCCGGCACCCTGCAAAATGCCCAGGAAGAATTGCAGCACAGCATCGACCAGGCCACCGAAGACGTGCGCCAGAATCTGGAAACCATCGAGATCCAGAACATCGAGCTGGACCTTGCGCGCAAGGAGGCCCTGGAAGCGAGCCGGATCAAGTCCGAATTCCTGGCCAACATGAGCCATGAAATCCGCACGCCGCTCAATGGCATTCTCGGCTTCACCCACCTGTTGCAAAAAAGCGAGCTCACCCCACGCCAGCTCGACTACCTGGGCACTATCGAAAAATCTGCCGACAGCCTGCTGGGGATCATCAACGAGATTCTTGACTTCTCGAAAATCGAAGCCGGCAAGCTGGTGCTCGACCATATTCCGTTCAACCTGCGCGACCTGCTCCAGGACACCCTGACCATCCTCGCCCCGGCCGCCCACGCCAAACAGCTGGAACTGGTGAGCCTGGTGTATCGGGACACGCCGCTGTCACTGGTGGGCGACCCGCTGCGGCTCAAGCAGATCCTGACGAACCTGGTGAGCAATGCGATCAAGTTCACCCGCGAAGGCACTGTCGTCGCCCGCGCCATGCTCGAAGAAGAACACGAAGACACCGTGCAACTGCGCATCAGCATTCAGGACACCGGCATCGGCCTGTCGAACCAGGACGTACGCGCCCTGTTCCAGGCCTTCAGCCAGGCCGACAACTCGCTGTCGCGGCAACCCGGCGGCACTGGCCTGGGTCTGGTGATTTCCAAACGCTTGATCGAACAGATGGGCGGCGAGATCGGCGTCGACAGCACGCCGGGGGAAGGATCGGAATTCTGGATCAGCCTGAGCCTGCCGAAAGCCCGCGACGATGCCGAAGACCTGCCCGCTGCGCCGCTGCTCGGGCGCCGGGTGGCGGTGCTGGAAAACCACGAACTGGCCCGGCAGGCGTTGCAGCACCAACTGGAAGACTGCGGCCTCAGCACCACACCGTTCAACACCCTGGAAAGTCTGACCAATGGCGTCACCGCCGCCCACCAGACCGATCAGGCCATCGACCTTGCTGTGCTCGGCATCACCAGCAACGACATGCCGCCGGAACGCCTCAACCAGCACATCTGGGACCTCGAGCATCTTGGCTGCAAAGTGCTGGTGCTGTGCCCGACCACGGAACAGACGCTGTTCCATCTTTCCGTGCCCAACCCCCACAGCCAGCTCCAGGCGAAACCGGCCTGCACCCGCAAGCTGCGACGCTCCCTGTCTGACCTGGTCAACCCGCGCCCGATGCGCAGCGAGCCGGGCGAACCGGTGTCCAGCCGTGCCCCGAAGGTGCTGTGCGTCGACGACAATCCGGCCAACCTGATGCTGGTGCAGACCCTGCTCGAAGACATGGGCGCCAAGGTGCTCGCGGTGGAAAGCGGTTATGCCGCCATCAAGGCGGTGCAGAACGAGACATTCGATCTAGTATTGATGGACGTGCAGATGCCCGGCATGGACGGTCGCCAGAGCACCGAGGCGATCCGCCAGTGGGAAAGCGAACGTCATTGCACGCCGCTGCCGATCGTGGCCCTCACTGCTCACGCCATGGCCAACGAAAAACGCGCGCTGCTGCAAAGCGGCATGGACGACTATCTGACCAAACCGATCAGCGAACGGCAATTGGCGCAGGTCGTGCTGAAATGGAGCGGCCTGGCGCTGCGCAATCACAGCCCGGAGCGCTCCGGTGATGGGCATGCTGGCGCCCATGACCTGTTGGTACTCGACCACGACGAAGGATTGCGCCTGGCCGCCGGCAAGGCTGACTTGGCGGCGGACATGCTGGCGATGTTGCTGGCGTCCCTGGAGGCTGACCGCGAAGCCATCCGCCTCGCTCAGCAAGGCAACGACCACAATGCCCTGATCGAACGGGTCCATCGCCTGCATGGCGCGACGCGTTACTGCGGCGTACCGCAATTGCGTGCGGCCTGCCAGCGCAGCGAAACCCTGCTCAAGCAACAGGACCCGAAAGCCAGCGTGGCACTGGATGAGCTCGACCGGGCAATCAATCGCCTGGCAGCCCAGGCGCGCATGAATGCTTGATGCAGCGCAATCGCGAAGGGTTGCCGGCGAGCTAACCTGACGACTGTCGAATGCCGGCTTGCTCAACGGCGCAGGCCACCTTCAAGGAGCACCGCATGCGTACGATTCTTTTCAGCAGCCAGAACTACGACCGCGACAGTTTTCTCGCTGCCGAACAACCGGCCGGCATCGAGCTGCAATTTCAGCCTGCGCGCCTGAGCCTCGACACAGTGGAGCTCGCCCAGGGGTATGAAGCGGTCTGCGCGTTCATCAATGATGACCTCGGCGCGGCGGTACTCGAACGCCTGGCCGCTGGCGGAACACGCCTGATCGCCCTGCGCTCGGCCGGTTACAACCATGTCGACTTGCCGACTGCAAAACGCCTGGGACTGGCCATCGTGCGCGTCCCGGCCTATTCGCCCCACGCGGTGGCCGAACATGCAGTGGCGCTGATCCTCGCACTCAACCGCCGCTTGCCCCGAGCCTGTAACCGCACCCGCGATGGGGATTTCAGGCTGCAGGGGCTGACCGGTTTCGATCTGGTGGGCAAGACCGTCGGTGTGGTCGGCACCGGTCAGATTGGCGCCACCTTCGCCAAAATCATGAACGGTTTCGGCTGCAGGCTACTGGCCTACGACCCCTGCCCCAACCCGCAGGTCGAAGCCCTCGGCGCGCGCTACCTGAGCCTGCCACAGCTGCTGGCCGAATCGCAGATCATCAGCCTGCACTGCCCGCTCAACGAGCAGAGCAAGCACTTGATCAACCGCCAATCCCTGGCGCACATGCAACCGGGCGCGATGCTGATCAATACCGGGCGTGGCGGCCTTGTGGACACCCCGGCGCTGATCGATGCCTTGAAAGACGGTCGCCTGGGTTACCTGGGGCTGGATGTGTATGAGGAAGAGGCACAGTTGTTCTTCGAAGACCGCTCCGACCTGCCGCTGCAAGACGATGTGCTGGCACGGCTGCTGACCTTCCCCAATGTGATCGTCACCGCGCACCAGGCCTTCCTGACCCGCGAAGCGCTGGACGCGATTGCCGCCACCACATTGCGCAACATTGCAGCCTGGACGGCGGGCACACCGGAAAACCAGGTGACGGGAGACTGAAACGGATCGAAGGTCATCTGCCTGCGCGATGCGGCGTTCAAGCCCGTGATAGCATATCGCGCATATTTGGAGGACCCATGGTCGAACACGATTTCCGCTACAGCCTGATGAACCCGCAACACACCCTCACCGAATGCCGCGCCCTGGTGCCGGGGCGCTATCAAGTCACCGGCAACGGTGGTTCGATTCGCAACAATGACGTGCTGGTCGTGACCCTCAAGGGTGCCAAGGACTTGTCCATGCGCCTGACCGTCGAAACGGTTCGCCACCTGATCAATCCCCCCGGCCAATGGGTCGCGGTGGCCAGTGGCCCGGTGTTCGGTGAACTGGCCATCCACACCTGGCAAGTGAACTGTGACAGCTGCGCCAAAGAGCTGAGCTTCGAGTTCGCCGTCGATGCCAAGCTGGGCAACAAGGCCGAAAAGCCTGCCGCCACCGCGCGGATTGCCGAATTGGGCTGGACCACCGTTGGCGAGAAACACCTGTGCCCGAAATGCCAGGAGCCTGCGTGATGAAACGCCTCGCTCTGAGCGCCATGGTCGGCGCCAGCCTGCTGGGCTGCGCCGCCGAGCCGGTGCAACTGCAACAGAACCGCAGCTACATTCTGGAGTGGATCGGCGAGCGGCCGTTGATGGACTACAGCCACCTGACCATCACCCTCGGCGAAGACGGCCGGGCCTACGGCAATGGCGGCTGCAACCACTGGTTCGCGCCGTACGCCCTCGAAGGCCACAAGCTGACCTTCGGCAAAATCGGCAGCACCCGCAAACTGTGTGCGCCGGCGCTGATGGAACAGGAAAAACGCTTCCTCCAGGCGCTGGAAAATGTCCAGCGCTGGGACGTCTCCCCGATCGAGCAGATGCGCTTCTGGCCAGCCGAAGGCAAGCCGCTGCGTTGGTGGCTTGAGGAGGGTTGATCCCCTAAAAGATCGCAGCCGGCGGCAGCTCCTACATGGATTGTCGTACACCCTGTAGGAGCTGCCGCAGGCTGCGATCTTTTTGTTTTAATTTTTAGCTTGCAACGCCTCAAGCTTCGCCATCACCCCCGCCGCCGTCTGTTCCCCCATCAACTGCTCACGCACCTTGCCCTTGTTATCGATGATGTACGTCACCGGCAACGCCTCACTGCGCGGCAGCTCGAACAGCTCGGAAGGGTCCTGTGCCAGCACGGTGAACCTGATCCCCAGTTTCTCGCTCGCGCCCTTCAGCTCTTGCCCCTGGACATTATCGAAGTTGACTCCGAACACACCGATTTTCTTGTCCTTGAGCTGCTCGGCCAGGGTGTTCAATTCCGGGATCTCGGTACGGCAAGGCCCGCACCATTCTGCCCAGTAGTTGAGCACCAGCCATTTGCCGTCCAGGCGGTCAGAGGCGATTTTATGACCGTCCTGGTCGATGCCATAGTCATTACCGCAGCCCCCCAGCATCAACGCTCCGATGAGCGTCAATGCTGCTGCCAGTCGCCTTGTCATGTCGTGTTCCTTGTCAAAAATTGAATGCGCCTGCGACCCATCGCCTCTCACGGTTCTGGATTGCGCGCTGCACAGTTAGAATAGCCGCCACCTTACGCAAGATGCGACCCGCTCATGACCGATCTGACGCTTTATCACAACCCGCGCTGCTCGAAATCCCGCGGTGCGCTCGAACTGCTTGAAGCCCGCGGCCTGACGCCGACCGTGGTCCGTTACCTGGAAACCCCGCTGGACGCCGCGCAGATCCAGAGCCTGCTGGGCAAACTCGGGATCAACGCCCGGCAATTGCTGCGCACCGGCGAGGACGAGTACAAGACCCTCGACCTGGCTGACAGCAGCCTGAGCGAAGCGCAATTGATCGCCGCCATCGCCACCCACCCGAAACTGATGGAACGACCGATTCTCGAAGTCAGCGACAAGGCCATCATCGGCCGTCCACCGGAGCAGATCCTGGAACTGTTGCCATGAGTGCACCGTACATTCTGGTTCTGTACTACAGCCGCAGCGGCTCGACCAACGAAATGGCCCGGCAGATTGCCCGTGGCGTCGAACAGGCCGGGCTTGAGGCCCGCCTGCGCACGGTGCCGGCGATTTCCAGCGAGTGCGAAGCCGTTTCGCCGGAGATTCCCGACGAAGGTGCGCTGTATGCCAGCCTCGACGACCTGAAGAACTGCGCCGGCCTGGCGCTCGGCAGCCCGACCCGCTTCGGCAACATGGCGGCACCACTGAAATATTTCCTCGACGGTACCAGCAACCTGTGGCTGACCGGCGCCCTGGTGGGCAAACCGGCGGGCGTGTTCACCTCCACCGCGAGCCTGCACGGCGGCCAGGAAACCACGCTGCTGTCGATGATGCTGCCGTTGCTGCACCACGGCATGCTGATCACCGGCCTGCCCTACAGCGAGTCGGCACTGCTGGAAACCCAGGGCGGCGGAACGCCATACGGCGCCAGCCACCATGCCGGTGCCGACGGAAAAAGCGGTCTGGATGCCCATGAAGTGGCGCTGTGCCGCGCGCTGGGTATGCGCCTGGCCAAGACTGCACAGAAACTGGAGAGCTGAGGTGGCCAAGAAACCGAAGATTCTGCCCGCCCTCGAATGGCTCGAACCACGCGTCAAGGCGATGCGCGCCATCAGCCTGCTGTGCTTTTTCGGCCTGGTGGGTTTGCTGTGTGTTTACTACCTGGCGATTGCCGACCTGCATGGGGCACGCCCCTGGGTGATCCTGTTGATCGAACTGGTGCCACTGCTGATTCTGGCACCGGGGATGATCATCGGCAGCCCTCGCGGGCATTCGTGGATGTGCTTTGTGGTGAACCTGTACTTCATCAAGGGCGCATTGGCGGCCTATGACCCGAACCGACAAATCTTTGGTTTGCTGGAGATGGGCGCGAGTTTGGCGGTGTTCTGTTCAGCGTTGCTGTATGTGCGCTGGCGGTATCAGCTGAATCGCAAGCTGGCGGGTGAAGGCGAAATCTCTGTCGCCTGATCTGACGCCATCGCGAGCAGGCTCGCTCCCACAGAGGATTTTGTGAACGACACACATCCAATGTGGGAGCGAGCCTGCTCGCGATTGGAGCGACTAGGTCTCAATGATTCACTGTGTAAGCCAGCATCATCGAAATCTGGCTCATCGGCCGCCCGCCACTTTCCTCATGCCACTGGTTGAACACGTCCTGCACCAACGCCAGGTCGCGCAGACTGCTCGGCACCTTGTCGATGACGTCCTGCGCATTCAGCGCCGCCACCACGTCATAGCTCGGTACAAAGGTGTCCTTGCCGATCATGCGCAGGAAGCGCGGGGCTGACAGCCCGCCCAACTGATGTCCGCGTTTTTTCAGGAAAGTCCAAAGCCCGACGATATCGGTCACCGGCCAATCGGCGATCAGCGCACCGAAGCTGCCCTTTTCATGAGCCACGTCCAGTATGAACTGCGCATTGCGCGGCACACTCTTGAGCTTGCCCAGGTGACGGATGATCCGCGTGTCCTGCATCAGGCGCTCCAGGTGCTCGGCACTCATCAGCACGACTTTTTCCGGGTCGAACTGGAAGAACACTTCTTCGAAGGCAGGCCACTTGGCATCCACCAGGCTGTGCTTGAGCCCGGCGCGGAATACCCGTAGCGCCATCATCGAGAGGTAGCGATCGTCGCTGATCTTGCGCAGTTGCGCCGGGGTTTTGGGAACGGGCAGATGGGCTTCCAGTTCAGCCGCCGATCCGAAGCGGTTCAGACAGTATTCATTGAGCCACTTGTAATCGCGCATGCCCTCTCCTGAGAATTGAAAAATGAACTGCCAACTTGTGACAAAACCTGTGGGAGCCAGCCTGCTGGCGATGGCGGTGTATCAGTCAACCATGATGGGTCTGACACACTGCAATCGCCAGCAGGCTGGCTCCCACAGTAATTGGGGTTAGAGGTTGACGACGTTGACGAACCGCGAGGCCGCTGATTCGTCGATCTTCAGGCTGGTGAAGTCAAACAGATTGCGATCCGCCAGTTGCGACGGGATCACGTTCTGCAGGCTGCGGAAAATGCTCTCGGTACGGCCCGGGGTCTTGCGCTCCCAGTCCAGCAGCATTTCCTTGACCACCTGACGCTGCAGGTTCTCCTGGGAACCACAGAGGTTGCACGGAATGATCGGGAATTGCTTGAAGTCCGAATAGGCCTGAATGTCTTTTTCATTGCAGTAGGCCAGCGGGCGGATCACCACGTTGCGACCATCGTCGGCGCGCAGCTTCGGGGGCATGGCCTTGAGCGAACCATTGAAGAACATGTTCAGGAAGAACGTTTCGACGATGTCGTCGCGATGGTGACCGAGGGCCATCTTGGTCGCGCCGATTTCGTCGGCGAAGGTGTAGAGCGTGCCGCGACGCAGGCGCGAGCACAGCGAGCAGGTGGTCTTGCCTTCCGGAATCAGTTCCTTGACCACCGAGTAAGTGTCTTTCTCGACGATGTGGTACTCGATCCCCAGTTCCTTGAGGTAGGCCGGCAGCACGTGCTCCGGGAAACCCGGTTGCTTCTGGTCCATGTTCACGGCCACGATCTCGAACTTGATCGGCGCGACCTTCTGCAAGTGCATCAGCACATCGAGCATGGTGTAGCTGTCCTTGCCACCGGACAGGCAGACCATGACCTTGTCGCCGTCTTCAATCATGTTGAAATCGGCAACCGCCTCACCGGCCAGTCGGCGAAGGCGCTTTTGCAGTTTGTTCTGGTTGACCGTGAGAGTGCCCATGACGCGAAATCCGTGAGGTGTGACGAAAGGCCGGCATTTTACGCAAATTCTTTGCACTTGTGGCGAGGGGGCAACATCTCCAGTTCACCTACAGACCCTGCAGCGATTAACAACCAGGTTTACAGCGCGATTTGCTCTAAAGCCCCTACTTCCTCTGGGGAAACTCCTCCCTATACTGCGACATAAGGTCACATACAAATTCAGACCTATGACTTACTTGGCCGCATTGGCCCGTAGGCGCTCCACTGGGGGGCGACGGTAAAACAAGAGGAGTGACTGGCATGATCCATCACGTAGTGGGGCTCTTCACCCACCCTGACCAAGAATGGAAAGAAATCCGTGGCGACCAGGAGGAAAGCATCAGCCACATGTACCTCACCCATACACTGATCCTGGCGGCGATCCCCGCCGTGTCTGCCTTTATTGGCACCACACAGGTCGGCTGGGTCATCGGCAATCGGGCTCCCGTGATGCTGACCGTAGAAAGCGCGATATGGATGACGGTCATGTCCTACCTGGCGATGCTCGGTGGTGTCGCGGTAATGGGCGCATTCATCCACTGGATGGCCCGCACCTATGACGCCAACCCAAGCCTCGCCCGCTGCATTGCGTTTGCAACCTACACCGCTACACCGCTGTTCATCGGCGGCCTCGCCGCCTTGTACCCGCACTTGTGGCTGGGGATGATCGTCGGCACCGCCGCCATCTGCTACACGGTGTATTTGCTGTACGTGGGCTTACCGACGTTCATGAACATTCCATCTGACGAGGGCTTCCTGTTTTCAAGTTCGGTGCTCGCCGTAGGCCTGGTGGTGCTGGTCGCCATCATGGCATTCACTGTAATTGTCTGGGGACTCGGCGTGGGCCCGGTCTACACCAGTTAGCCGCTCATCACTGATAATCAGAACTGCCGACAAAGGCCGCCGCAAGGCGGCCTTTTCATTCTTCAGCAACGAAAACGCACACGACCATTCGGCAACCTGGCGATTCGCAAGGTCCGAGGGTTGCGGCATACTCGAGCGCTCTGGAGATCCATCAAGCATGCCTGAGCAACTCAATACCCGCGTCGAAGACTGCTTCCAACTAGCCGAATCCTTTTTCAAACGACCTTTCAAGCGCCCCGTGGTGAGCCTCAAGCTGCGCGGGCAAAAAGCCGGTGTCGCGCATTTGCACGAGAACCTGCTGCGCTTCAACCCGCAGCTGTACCGGGAAAACACCGAAGATTTCCTCAAGCAGACCGTGGCCCATGAAGTCGCGCACCTGATCGCCCACCAGCTGTTCGGCGACCGCATCCAGCCCCATGGTGAAGAGTGGCAATTGATCATGCGCGGCGTGTACGAACTGCCGCCCAACCGCTGCCACACCTATGACATCAAACGCCGCAGCGTGACCCGCTACATCTACAAGTGCCCGTGCGCCGACAGCGACTTCCCGTTCTCGGCGCAGCGCCACGGCCTGGTTCGGCAGGGACGGCGGTATTTGTGCCGGCGGTGTCGCAATACCCTGGTGTTCAGTGGGGAGATGCGGGTCGAGTAGTTGGATTTCCGGTGTATGTGCTGCCGCCATCGCGAGCAAGCTCGCTCCCACAGGGGATCTGTGGCGTGACACAAACCCAGTGTGGGAGCGAGCCTGCTCGCGATAGCGGCCTGACAGGCACTAGAGAATCACCTTGGATCGCCGCAACTCTTCAATCCTCTGCGTACTGAACCCCAACTCCCCCAACACCTGATCCGTATGCTGCCCCAGCGCCACGCCAATATGCCGAGGCTCAGGCAAACCTTGCGAAAACTTCAGCGGGCACGCCATCTGCGCCTGACTTGAACCATCGCCACGGGGCACGTCGGTCACCAACTCCCGCGCCTGCAACTGCGGATGACACAGCGCTTCTCCCAGGCTCAACACCGGCTCGACACACGCATCCAGTTCGGCGAACAGCGCGCGCAAATCGGCGAAGTCATGCTTTTCGAATTCGACCCTCAGCGCGTCTTTAAGCTGTTTCTGATGCGCCGGATGCGGTGACAGGCCGAGGCTGGCCAATTCCTCCAGCCCCAACGCCGTACACAACTGTTTCATGAAGGCCGGTTCCAGGCTGCCCACCGACAGCCAGCGCCCATCCCGGGAGCGGTAGTAATCGTAGAAGCTACCGCCGTTGAGCACCTGGTTTTCCGGACCCGGCTCGACGCCACAGGCCAGATACCCGGCACCCGCCATCGCATTCAGGCTGAACGCACAGTCGGTCATGCTGACATCCAGGTGCTGGCCCTGCCCGGTTTGCTGCCGGGCAATGACTGCCGCCAGTAAGCCAATCACTCCGTGCAGCGAACCACCGGCGACATCTGCCACCTGCATGCCCAACGGCAGCGGCCCACTGTCGGTTCGGCCGGTGTAACTCGCCAGCCCGGACAGAGCCAAGTAGTTGATGTCATGGCCGGCGCGGTCCTTGTAGGGACCGGTCTGACCGTAGCCGGTGATCGACACATAAATCAATTGGGGATTGATCGCCTTCAGGGCTTCGTAACCCAGGCCCAGACGTTCCATGACACCCGGACGGAACTGCTCGAGCAAGATGTCGTAGTCCTGCAGCAACGACCTGATCACCTCCAGCGCCTCAGGCTGCTTGAGATCCAGGGCGAGGCTGCGCTTGTTGCGGTTGAGGTAGGCATGACTGGCTGACACGCCTTGATCGTGGGGCGGCAACACCCGCAGCAGATCCATGCGGGTCGGTGATTCGATGCGCAGCACCTCGGCGCCCATGTCCGCCAGCAGCAACGAGGCGAACGGCCCCGGCAGCAGTGTCGAGAAATCCAGAACCTTGAGTGATGCCAGTGGACCGAGCATAAGTGTTCTCCAGTGCGATCCTCCAAGCCTAGGCAGCCGAGAACATCGTAGCAATCACCTGATGCGTCACTGGCGGTGACCGTTGCGCTCAAATCGCAGGCATGAAAAACCCGCCGAAGCGGGTTTTTCATTGCAGGCCGAGTTTCTGTGGAGCGTTTACTTGACGCTGGCCGGGGCTGGGCCTTCGGCCACGCCCAGGTCGTCTACTTCACGCTCGTCGGAGATACCGCGACCGCCGGAAGCCAGTTCGACTTGCAGCGTGTCTTCGTCCAGCTCTTTCACCCACTTGGCCACGACCAGGGTCGCAACAGCGTTACCCACCAGGTTGGTCAGGGCACGGGCTTCGGACATGAAGCGGTCTATACCGAGGATCAGCGCCAGGCCGGCCACCGGCAGGGAGCCAACGGCGGACAGGGTGGCAGCCAACACGATGAAGCCACTACCGGTCACACCGGCGGCGCCCTTGGAGGACAACAGCAGCACCAGCAGCAAGGTGATCTGGGCAGTGAGGTCCATTGGGGTGTCTGTCGCCTGAGCGATGAACACAGCGGCCATGGTCAGGTAGATCGACGTACCGTCGAGGTTGAACGAGTAACCAGTCGGGATCACCAGACCCACAACGGATTTCTGTGCACCCAGGCGTTCCATTTTGATCAGCATGCGTGGCAGAGCGGATTCCGAAGAGGAAGTGCCCAGCACGATCAGCAGTTCTTCACGGATGTAGCGAATCAATTTGATGACGCTGAAACCGTGCGCGCGGCAGATGGCACCCAGTACCAGGAGCACGAACAGGATGCAGGTGATGTAGAAGCAGATCATCAACTGGCCCAGTTGCACCAGCGAACCGACGCCATAGGCACCGATGGTGAAAGCCATCGCACCGAACGCACCGACTGGAGCGAGCTTCATGATCATGTTGATGATGTTGAACATCACGTGAGCAAAGCGATCGATGAAGTCCAGCACCGGCTTGCCGTAGGCACCCAGGCGATGCAGGGCGAAACCGAAGATCACCGAGAACATCAGCACTTGCAGGATGTCGCCGTTGGCGAACGCGCCGACGATGGTGTTCGGGATCACGTTGAGGACAAAGGCAATGATGCTTTGGTCTTTACCAGCCGAGATGAAGCCAGCGATTTTGCTGGTATCCAGGGTCGATACGTCGATGTGCATGCCGACACCCGGTTGCACGACGTTGACCACGACCAGGCCGATCAGCAAGGCAAGGCTGGACACGATTTCGAAGTACAGCAGCGCATAGCCGCCGGTCTTGCCGACCGATTTCATGTTCTGCATGCCGGCGATACCACTGACGACGGTACAGAAGATGATCGGCGCGATGACCATTTTGATCAGTTTGATGAACCCGTCACCCAGCGGTTTGAGGGCTACACCGGTCTGCGGGTAGAAGTGACCGAGCAAAATGCCGATAGCGATGGCAACGATCACCTGGAAGTACAGGGATTTATACAGTGGCTGACGAGTCGTCATTGCAAAGTTCCTCAAGAGTGCCTCAGTAACAACATCCATCTGTTGTCCCTGACACCTCATTTGCGAACCCTCCTGCACTGGAGGGATTTGTTTTTTCGAGCTGCGCAACGGCAGGCATCTGCTCGTTGTATCGCAAGGCCCGTGCCACCTTCCGTAAAATCCCTGCATGCCTTTTTATATCTGGGGTTGCAGCCAATTCCCTGTCACCGAACGACTACAAGCATGTGGCGGATTTCCGCCCTTCCATTAAAAGTCGTCCTGCTATTTGGCGGATATCCGCCCTGTTCATACCCGCGGTGCGCAGCTAACATCCGTCGATCAACGGTCGGATCTGCTGCCATGCGCGAACGCACCATCGCCAGTCATTTCGCCCGCGCCGCCCTGGGTGGTGCGCGTCGGCACGGCTACGACTATTCGGGCCTGCTACAGCAACTGGGAATCAGCCCCGAGTTGCTGGACGAGCCCCGGGCACGCATCGCTCCGGAGCAATTCACCCAACTGATCCAGGCGTTATGGCTGGCACTGGACGACGAGTACCTGGGGTTCGGGCAAGCCCCGAGCAGGCCGGGCAGCTTCGCGATGATGTGCCATGCCGTAATTCACTGTCGCAGCCTGGATAAGGCACTCAATCGCGGCTTATTGTTTTACAGCCTATTCCCCGGGGCTCCGCGTTTGACCCTGAGCCGCGAAGATGAATGGGTGCGCCTGAGCCTGGACGACTCGCAACTCTGGGACCCGGATCATTTCCTCAGCGAAAGCCTGCTGGTGATCTGGCACCGTTTCGGCAGTTGGTTGATCGGCCAGCGCATTCGCCTGGAACAGGCCACGTTCAGCTACCCCCGGCCCGAACACGGCGCCGAGTACGACCTGCTGTTTTCCTGTCCGCTTGAGTTTTCCAGGCCCCAGAGCAGCTTGTTGTTTCACAGCCGCTACCTGACCATGCCGCTGTTGCAGGATGAACGCACCCTCAAGCATTTCCTCGAGCGCTCCCCCGCGGACCTGCTCTCGCGCCCGGACGATGGCGACAGTTTGAGCAGCCGCCTGCGGCGCTTGCTCAGTCGCGACAGCTCTCGCTGGCCCGACCTGGAAGCCGTGGCCGCCCACCTGCACATCAGCCCGCAGACCTTGCGCCGGCATTTGCGGGAAGAGGGTTCGAGCTTTCAGGAATTGAAGGACCAGTTGCGCCGGGACATCGCGATTTATCACCTGAGTCGCGCTGACCTGTCGTTGCAACAGATCGCCGAGCAGCTGGGGTTTTCCGAGCCGTCGGCGTTTCACCGGGCGTTCAAGAAGTGGACGGGGCTGACGCCGGGGGCTTATCGGGCGCAGGAGAGCTGAGTTTCAGCACCCGCGTTGCGCAGTGATCACTGGCGCCCTTGCGAACACACTCGAAAATACCCCGTCCAGGTTTTGCGAACGCTTACTCTAAAGGCGGGATGATCAGTGACAAGCCAGGGTAAATTTTATCCGGATGATCCAGCACCGACCTGTTTGCATTAAAGATCAGTGGGTACTTGGCAGCATCACCATAAAACTCTCTGGCAATTTTGGACAATGTATCGCCCCTTACGACCACATACATGTTCAACTGACTGACCGGCGGAATCGCCAGTGTGGCCGGTGATTCGAAATCCACATCACCCAGCAGGTTTATCTGTTCGATGAACCGGCCAAGATTATTGGCCGTGGTCGCGTGTATGTCATGCATCAGCACAATGGAGTTCTTTCTTTTCCTTATTTGCTCAACACCATGGGATACCCAGCCTCCCGGTTGGTAGTTGCTGTTCCAGTCCAGGGTATCCACGCTCCAGAGAACCTGCCGGTACCCCAATTCGGCGACAGTGCGATCGACCAGCGCATCGTGAGCACCATAAGGCGGCCTCATGATCAGGTCCGGCTGCTGGTAGGGAGCCAGTGCCTGCTCCGTCATTTTGATCTGATCGATGATCGTGTCTTTGTCCTGGCCGACCAGTCTTAGATGATCGTAAGTGTGATTGCCGATCCGGTGCCCTTCGCACAGGATGCGCTTGATACGCTCGCCATGTCTGGCAACCAGATTGCCAACAATAAAAAACGTTGCCTTGATATCAAACTGCGCCAGTGTTTCGAGCACGGTTTCGGTCTGGGTTTGCCGAGGACCGTCGTCAAACGTCAGCCAAACTTTCTTCCTTTCCATTTTTATCTCCTTTGGTGGCTTGTAACGCTTCAGCCCCTATCCACTCATGCAACCAACACAGGCTCTGCGTGTGCATGTCGTCAATATGGCGAGGCTTATTACCTGCCAGCAAACGGCTGAACGCCAACAAAACATTGTTGCCGGTCGTTTAACGCTTGATGCCTGTAGCGGCCCGAAAAAACCGCTATCAAATACCCGTTCAAAGCGCCGGAAAATGAATCCGGAACGCCGCCCCGCCCATCGGTGAATCGCCCAGGGTCAGCTTGGCGCTGTAGCTCTCGATGATGTCCTTGACCACCGCCAGGCCGATGCCCTGCCCCGGGTGCTGGCGGTCCAGGCGCTCTCCGCGCTCGAGAATCCGTGAGCGCTGATCCTGTGGTACGCCGGGGCCGTCGTCCTCGACACACAACTCGGTGCCGCTGAGGGTTTCACGCACACTGATGCGTATTTCGCCCAGGCACAGGCGATAGGCGTTTTCCAGCAGGTTGCCCATCATCTCCAACAGAGCGCCCTGTTCGATCGGTACGTAGCACGGGTCGGGCAGGTCGAACGCGACGTGCACGCGCTTGTCGCGATAGACCTTGTCCAGCGTGTCGCACAGGCTTTTCAGCACCGGCCGCAAGTGCACCTGATGACGTACCAGGCCGCTTTTTCGCAGACTGGCGCGCTGCAACTGGTAGCTGATCTGCTGGCTCATGCGTTCGATCTGGGTTTGCAGCACCCAGGCCTGATCGCGATCCTCGGGACGCTGGGCCAGGTCTTCACTGACGCCTTGCAACACCGCCAGGGGTGTTTTCAGACTATGGGCCAGGTCATCAAGGGAATCGCGGTAGCGACTGCGCTGCTCACGCTCACTGTGCAGCAAACGGTTGAGAGAGCCGGTCAGGCGCAGCAATTCCCGGGGATGTTCCTCACTGAGGCTTTCGCGGGTGCCACCTTCGATCTGGTCCAGTTCCTGGCTCAAGCGCCGCAATGCCTGCAAGCCCCAGGTCAAGCCGATCCACAGCAACGCCAGCAGCACCAGCAGTGCTGCGCCAAAACCCAGATAGAGATTTTCCCGCAGGCCTTCGAGGGTCACCTCGTACTCGCGAACCGGCTGCAACGCCACGATGCTGAAGGCTGCACTTTTGCCGCCGAGCAACTTGACCTCGACGTCGTAGACGAAGAACTCCTGGCCATTGGCTTCGCGGATCCGCGCAAACTCGTTGCCACGCCCGTCGTAGCGCGGCTTGTAATTGATGCGTTCTTCCTGGGTCGCCTTCGAACGCCAGACCAGATGCCCTTCACGGTCATAGATGTAGCCGAGCAATCGGCTATCGGTGAGGTTGAAGCGCTCGTCGGGCAATTGCGCCGGCATCTGCAGGCTGTTGTTCTCCACCCGGGCGGCAGAGATCAGCGTGGTCACGTCGGATGCCAGACGCTGCTCGATGGAGTCCTGCAGCGCCAGGCTGAAGGCACCCTGCATCGCCGGCAGCAACGCCAGCATGAACAACACCGCCAACAGCGTGGCGGCGAGCATCAAGCGAATGCGCAGCGAACGGATCAAGTGCAACGCTCATTGAACAGGTAGCCCAGGCCGCGCACGGTGTCGATCGGCTTGAACCCGCCCGGCCCCTCCAGTTTGCGACGCAGACGTCCGACCAGCACCTCGATCACATTCGGATCACGCTCGTCGTCATCCGGGTAGAGCTGTTCCATCAAGCGGTCCTTGGGTACCACTTGCTGATGGTGACGCATCAGGTATTCGAGAATGCGGTACTCATACGCGGTCAGTGCCAGCGGTTGTTCGTCGAGGGACGCCTGCTTGCGATTCAGGTCCAGCAGCAAGGGACCGGCAACGATGGTCGACTGGGTGAAACCACTGGAGCGGCGCAGCAAGGCATTCAGGCGGGCCTCCAGCTCTTCGAACTGGAATGGCTTGACCACGTAATCGTCGGCACCGGCGGCCAGGCCTTCGACCTTGTCCTGCCAGTTGCCGCGCGCGGTGAGGATCAGGATCGGGAAGCTCTTGCCACTCGAACGCAACTGGCGAATCAGGTCGAGCCCGCTCATGCCCGGCAGACCGAGGTCGATCACCGCCAGGTCAAAGTTGAACTGTGCGGTCTGGTACAGCGCCTCCTCGGCGTTGGCCACGGACTCGACCACGTGGCCGCTCTCCGTCAGGCGGGTTTGCAGGTGATGACGCAGCAGCGCTTCATCTTCGACGACCAGCAGTTTCATAACGCTCTCCCGGGCAAATCAACATCTCCAGAGGCACAACGTCGCACCTCAATAGCTAACATGGCAACGCCGGATCAGTCACTCGGGCTGATCCGGCTCAGGCCGCTCACGAAACGCTTGTCAGAAAGCGTAGTTGGCAGACAGGTAAGTCTGGGCGCTGCTGCTCAGGTCCAGCGAACCCTGCTTGCTGCCTCCGCGCTCACTCATCTCGGTGCTGGCGTTGCTGCGCAGGTAACGGTAACCCAGTTCAACCGAGGTGTTCTGCGAAACCTGTTGCAGCACACCCACCTGGCCACCGATGGCGTAGCCGATATCGCTGTCGCGGCTGAAGCCTGGCGACTCCTGAGTCATTTTGGTCAGGCCGGCCGTGGCGCCACCGAACAGCCTGGTGCTGCCGCCTACCGGGAAGAACAGATCGTAGCTGCCCAGGAGGTTTTCCTGACGCAGTTTAATGCCGTTGTGCGAGCCCGACACATTGTCGTAAGTGGCGTAGTAGCGGCCCTTGGTGTTTTGCTGGCCCAGGCGAACACCCCAGGTAGTGTCCTTGCCGATCACGCTATCGGCGTTCGGGTGATTGAGGTTGTCGTTCAAGGCGTGGGATTTTTTGACCTTGTCGCTGGTCTGTCCAAGAGTAAGGCTGGCGAAGTTGTCGTCGGACGCGAAAGCCGCAGTGCTTGCGCCCAGAATCGTGAATGCCAGAAGCAGTTTTTTGAATCCAGTCATTGGGGAGTTTCCTCATTTGCCGTTTGTTTTTTGGGTACGGGGCAAGGTTACGCACCGCGCCCTGAACTCCCCCTGAACACACTCTGAACCTGGGCTGAACCGACCCGCCCTGAATATTTCGACACGTTTCAACAGGAAATCCGACCATGCAATGGACAAGGCCGGCGCCGACTACCCATTCGTCAGAAGCTTTTCACTACCCAGCCTCAAGCCAACCCGGCAAAATGCCAGATATGAATCCAACCCCCGCCCTACCCGTCTGCTGCACGCCCCTCGATGACCATTGGCCGCTGCCGTTTGTGCTGCCCGATACGGTCCTGCTGAGCACTCATTTCGATAGCGACCGACTGGCCAGCGATGACTTTCAGCGCAGCGCTGTCGAAGCGCCGGCGAGCATTCAGCGCTCTGTCGCCAAACGGCAGGCGGAGTTTCTCGCCGGGCGAGTGTGTGCCCGGGCCGCGTTACAGCGGCTCGAAGGATTGAGCGTCATTCCGGCCATTGGTGAAGACCGGGCACCGGTCTGGCCTGCTCATATCGCTGGCTCGATCACCCACAGCACTGGCCGGGCCGCGGCGATCGTAGCGAACAAAAGCCATTGGCGCAGCCTGGGCATGGACCTGGAAAACCTGCTCAATGCCGAACGGGCCGAACGCCTGGCCGGGGAAATCCTCAATCCGCCGGAACTCCAGCGCATGGCGGCCGGTGATCACGATCAACGGGCGTTGCTGGTCACCCTGACGTTCTCGGTCAAGGAAAGCCTGTTCAAGGCCCTCTATCCGATCGTTCGGCGCCGTTTTTATTTCGAACACGCCGAAGTGCTGGAATGGAGTGAGTCAGGTGAGGTGCGGTTGCGATTGCTTACTGATTTGTCCAGCGAATGGCGCAATGGCACCGAGCTGGATGCGCAGTTCGGGGTCAAGGATGGGCAGTTGTTGAGTCTGGTCAGCATCAAGGCCTGAAGTCTTTGGCGCCTGTCAGGCCGCCATCGTCGGAACGCCGCCCGGAGCAAGCTCGCTCCCACACTGGATCTATGCCACACCACAAATCCCTGTGGGAGCGAGCCTGCTCGCGATGGGGCCATATCAGACTACACGAGGGCTCAACGCTTCTCCTGATTGCGCGGCCAGCTCAGACTGAAGCACGCCCCGCCCAGGCTCTTGCTCTTGCCGATCAACGCGCGCCCGCCATGCCAATGGATGATGCGGCGCACAATGGACAGGCCTAACCCATGGCCTCCAGACGCGCGGGTACGGCTGTCGTCAAGACGCAGGAACGGCGTAAAGATCTTCTCCCACGCTGACTCCGGCACGCCCGGCCCGTCATCCTCGATATCCACCCGGCATCGCTGCTGCCCCACCTGATAGCTGATGGTCACCCGTGATTGCGCATGGCGCATGGCATTAGTCACCAGGTTCTGGATCGCCCGATGCAGATAGCGCGGTTCAGCCTCGACCCAGGCGTCGTCGTTATCGGCGGCCGACAGGCACAACCCGCGTTGCACCGTGACGTCGGCACGCAACGGCGCCAGTTCTTCGATCACCTGATCGACCAAGGCATCCAGATCGATCCGCTGAAAGTTCAGCGCCGGCGACCCCTGTTCGAGCCGCGCGTAGGTCAGCATCTCGTCAACCAGCCGGTCGAGGTCCTCGATGTCGTGGTCCATGCCCTGGCAGTATTTTTCCAGGGCTTGCGGCGTGGTGGCCGAGCCGATCATTTCCAGGCCAAAGCGCAGGCGTGCCACCGGCGTACGCAATTCGTGAGACACCGCGCGCACCAGTTCGCGCTGGATCGCCAGCAACTGCTGCAAGTGTTCGGCCATGCCGTTAAACGCCGAAGCCAGTCGCCCCACCGAGTCCGCGCCGCGCGCCGGCACGCGGGTTTCCAGGCTGCCCTTGGCAATGCGCGTGGCGGCGGCCTCCAGGCCACGCAAGCGTCGCTCGAGCTGACGCACCAGCAGATAGACGATCAAACCGATCAGCGTCAGGCCCAGCGCGGCGATAAGCACCAGCCATTCCGGCGGATAAGGATTCATCTGATACAACGGGCCGATTTCCAGGACCCACGGCGTGCCGACCATGCCGGCAAATACCCGGATCGAGTCGCCCCCCTTGCCCAGCGCCATCACGGTGTCACCCTCGGACACCCGGCGGCGCTGGTCTTCGTCCATGTCCGCCTGGTCGACAGTGACCAGGCGCAGGTCGAAGCCGAAGCCCTTGCTTTCCTTCAATTGCGCCAGGCGCAATGGCTGGTCGGCTACCGGGGTGCGCACCAGTTCATCGGTCAACAGGTAGATGGTCGCCCGGGCCAGTTGCTCGCTGATCTGCTGCACTTCCCCGGTGAGCATCAACTGCTCCTTGTCGCTGACCAGCTTGTAGACCTTCGCCGCGTGCGGCCCGGTCTGTTCCACCAATGCCTGGCAGCGCAACACGCGAGTGCGTTGGGTAAGGTCGAGGTCAGTCTCGGCAAAGGTTTTCAGCGTCAGCGGAATCCCCAGCAGCCGCTCCCACACCAGCAAGGCCCGGTGGCGCTCGGTCTGGTTCATCGGTTGCAGGTTATCGGCCATCAACGAAAACGTGCCGTGGGCCAGGCGCTCGCGGTATTGCTCGCTGCGCACCTCATTGAGCAGGTGCAACGCCAGCACACCGAGCACCGCCACCAGAATCAGCGCGGCGCACATGCCGCCATAGATACGCAGGAAGATCGAGTTCACAGGGTCTGGTCTACGCAAGCCTCGGGAACGAACAGATAGCCCTTGCTGCGCACGGTCTTGATCAGCCGTGGATGCTCCGGATCATCGCCGATCTTCGGGCGGATGCGCGAGATGCGCACATCGATGGAGCGGTCCTGACCGTCATAGCCGATGCCCCGCAGCGCGGTGAAGATCTCCTCCCGGGAGAGGATGCGCCCGGCATTGGCCACCAATAGCCAGAGCAGGTCGAATTCGGCGCTGGTCAGCTCGATGCCGTTGCCCTGCAACCAGGCTTCGCGCAAGGCGTTGTCGACGATCAGCGGGCCGAACTGCAGGCGCCGCTGTTTTTCCGGAGCGACTTCAGGCGTTTCACTGCGACGCAGCAACGCCTGGATGCGCGCCAGCAACAGGCGCGGGCGTACCGGTTTGCAGACATAGTCGTCAGCCCCCAGGTCCAGGCCGAGAATCTGGTCAGTGTCATCGGTGCGGGCCGTGAGCATCAGGATCGGGCCGTCATAGCGGGCGCGGACCTTGCGGCAAATGCTCAGGCCATCTTCACCGGGGAGCATCAGGTCGAGGATCACCAGGTCCGGTTGTTCCTTGATGATGCGATTCGCCGCGAGCGCACCATTGCCTTCGATCGATACACGCAGGCCATTGGCTTCCAGGTAATCGCGGGTCAGTTCGGCCAGTCGCTGGTCGTCCTCCACAATCAATACCTGCCAGGCTTCTTGCTCCACGGGTGACCTCTGCTTGCCAAAAACACTCATAAGGAAGGATCCGCCCGTCTTTTTGTAATGATTCGGGGGGATAAAAATGTATACACGCTGGGCCGATTGTATAAACGTCGCCCGTCGAGAACACAAGCGGGTAAATGCGTTCGGACAACAGGGTTTTTTGTGATAGGGTTCGCGCCCTTAAAAATCCGCCCGGCCGTTTTCGATCGTTGAAAATCGCTGAAAAAAGGTCCGGTCCAGCAAGGTCGCGGCCTACACGCCGGTTCCCTCTTTCACACACAATTTACGCACAGGTTTATCCACAGGCAGTACGTTGCAATCGCCCCCCAAAACGCATTATCTTGTAGCCCGGCGCTAAAAAAACCCTAGATGTAGGGTTTTGCGCAAAAAACCAAACACAAACCAGACACCAATTTCAAGCGCTTTTATTGCCTCTGTCCGGTTGAACCATACGTATTTTCGAAAGACCAAACCGCGCATGCGGATGGCTACTGTATTTCGGCCCCGAGTGGTGAAAACGGTACGGGTGTTGCAGTCCCAACTGTCACCTGCAAAGGACCAAGGTTTCAGGCCCAAGGCGTGAGACCAAAGACTTCGGCATGGAAGCGGCGCTCGATAAAGCCCCCTTCCTACTGTCCCGAAGTTGTTATGCCCGGCGCTCGCCGGTTGTAGTGCTTCAGGACGGAACGGTGGGCACCGTGATGGTGCCCAAACAAACATAGAGAATGTGGAGACACTCCCCCATGCAAACCGACACAACTCGCGAGAACCCGCAGGGCACCTTGCCGCAGGCCGCTGATTCGAATTCGGATCTGTCCGCCACCGCGCCTGGCCAACTGCGCGTGATCAAGCGTAACGGCACTGTCGTTCCCTACACCGATGACAAAATCACCGTCGCCATCACCAAAGCGTTCCTCGCAGTTGAAGGCGGCACCGCTGCTGCCTCGTCGCGAATCCACGACACCGTTGCCCGCCTGACCGAACAGGTCACCGCGACCTTCAAGCGTCGCATGCCATCGGGCGGCACCATCCACATCGAAGAAATCCAGGACCAGGTCGAACTGGCCCTGATGCGTGCCGGCGAGCAGAAAGTCGCTCGCGACTACGTGATCTACCGTGACGGTCGTTCGAAAGAACGCGCCGCCCACGCACCGGCCGAAGAAGCGGTCAATGCTCACCCGTCGATCCGCATCACCCGCGCCGACGGCACCTTTGCTCCTCTGGACATGGGCCGCCTGAACACCATCGTCACCGAAGCGTGCGAAGGCCTGGAAGAAGTCGACGGCGACCTGATCCAGCGCGAAACCCTGAAGAATCTGTACGACGGCGTGGCCCTGAACGACGTCAACACCGCCCTGGTGATGACTGCCCGTACCCTGGTTGAACGCGAGCCGAACTACTCGTTCGTGACCGCGCGCCTGCTGATGGACACCCTGCGCGGCGAAGGCCTGGGCTTCCTCGGTGTGGCCGAGAGCGCCACTCACCACGAAATGGCCGACCTGTACGCCAAGGCGCTGCCGGCCTACGTCGCCAAAGGTATCGAGTTCGAACTGCTGAACCCTGTGCTGGCCGAATTCGACCTGGAAAAACTGGGCAAGGCGATCAACCACGAGCGCGACCAGCAATTCACCTACCTGGGCCTGCAAACCCTGTACGACCGTTACTTCATCCACAAGGATGGCGTGCGTTTCGAACTGCCGCAGATCTTCTTCATGCGTGTAGCCATGGGCCTGGCGATCGAAGAGAAAGCCCGTGAAGACCGTGCCATCGAGTTCTACAACCTGTTGTCGTCCTTCGACTACATGGCATCGACCCCGACCCTGTTCAACGCCGGTACCCTGCGTCCACAGCTGTCGAGCTGCTACCTGACCACCGTGCCGGATGACCTGTCGGGCATCTACCACGCGATCCACGACAACGCCATGCTGTCGAAATTCGCTGGCGGCCTGGGCAACGACTGGACCCCGGTTCGTGCGCTGGGTTCGTACATCAAGGGCACCAACGGCAAGTCCCAGGGCGTCGTGCCGTTCCTGAAAGTAGTGAACGACACCGCCGTAGCGGTTAACCAGGGCGGCAAGCGCAAAGGCGCTGTGTGTGCCTACCTGGAAACCTGGCACATGGACATCGAAGAGTTCATCGAACTCCGTAAGAACACCGGTGATGACCGTCGTCGTACCCACGACATGAACACTGCCAACTGGATCCCTGACCTGTTCATGAAGCGCGTCTTCGATGACGGCAAGTGGACCCTGTTCTCGCCGTCCGAAGTACCGGACCTGCACGACCTGACCGGCAAGGCCTTCGAAGAGCGCTACGAGTACTACGAAGCCCTGACCGAGTACCCGGGCAAGGTCAAGCTGTTCAAGACCATCCAGGCCAAAGACCTGTGGCGCAAGATGCTGTCCATGCTGTTCGAAACCGGCCACCCATGGCTGACCTTCAAGGACCCGTGCAACCTGCGCAGCCCGCAGCAACACGTGGGCGTGGTCCACAGCTCGAACCTGTGCACCGAGATCACCTTGAACACCAACAAGGACGAGATCGCCGTTTGCAACCTGGGCTCGATCAACCTGCCGAACCACATCGTCGACGGCAAGCTGGACACCGCCAAGCTGCAACGCACCGTGAACACCGCCGTGCGCATGCTCGATAACGTGATCGACATCAACTACTACTCGGTGCCGCAAGCGAAGAACTCCAACTTCAAGCACCGTCCGGTCGGCCTGGGCATCATGGGCTTCCAGGACGCGCTGTACCTGCAGCACATCCCTTACGGTTCCATTGCAGCCGTCGAGTTCGCCGACAAGTCGATGGAAGCGGTCAGCTACTACGCGATCCAGGCTTCCTGCGACCTGGCCGACGAGCGCGGCGCCTACGAGACCTTCCAGGGTTCGCTGTGGTCCAAAGGCATCCTGCCGCTGGATTCGCAACAGATCCTGATCGAGTCCCGTGGCCAGAAGTACATCGATGTCGACCTGAACGAATCCCTGGACTGGGCACCGGTTCGCGCCCGTGTACAGAAAGGCATCCGTAACTCGAACATCATGGCCATCGCACCGACCGCGACCATCGCCAACATCACTGGCGTATCGCAGTCGATCGAACCGACCTACCAGAACCTGTATGTGAAATCGAACCTGTCGGGCGAATTCACCGTGATCAACCCGTACCTGGTTCGCGACCTGAAGGCTCGCGGTCTGTGGGACTCGGTCATGATCAACGACCTGAAGTACTACGACGGTTCGGTGCAGCAGATCGAGCGCATCCCGCAAGAACTCAAAGAGCTCTACGCGACTGCTTTCGAAGTGGACACCAAGTGGATCGTCGACGCGGCAAGCCGTCGTCAGAAGTGGATCGACCAGGCTCAGTCGCTGAACCTGTACATCGCTGGCGCTTCGGGCAAGAAGCTGGACGTGACCTACCGCATGGCCTGGTACCGTGGCCTGAAAACCACTTACTACCTCCGTGCCCTGGCCGCGACCAGCACCGAGAAGTCGACCATCAACACCGGTAAGCTGAACGCTGTTTCCAGCGGCGGCAACCACGGTGACGACTCGGTCCTGGCAGCGCCTGCAGGTCCTGCTCCAGTGCCGAAGGCTTGCGCCATCGACGAGCCGGATTGCGAAGCTTGCCAATAAGCTGAGCCGGTAAGCGTCGCAAGGCGCTTACTCGAAACCCCCGATCAGCCTCTGGCGGGTCGGGGGTTTTCTTTTGCCTGAAGGATGATGATGGCCGGACTGACGCCATCGCGAGCAGGCTCGCTCCTACAGTTGATCGTGTTTATCTGGAAAGACCCGGTCCCCTGTAGGAGCGAGCCTGCTCGCGATGAGGCCATCACCTCCAACGCAAAATCTCAGGCCACAAAAAAGCCCCTCTGATGAGGGGCTCCTTGCACAGCACTTTCCAGCATCAAGTCATCTGAATGATGGTCTGCATGATGGTGCTTTGGGTGGAGATGGTCTTGGCGTTCGCCTGGTAGTTGCTCTGCGCCTTGATCAGGTCGACCAGTTCATTGGTCAGGTTGACGTTGGACTCTTCCAGGGAGTTGGAAACGATCGAACCCAGGGTGCCGGTCTCCGGTGCATCGTAGCCCGGGATGCCCGACGCGTAGGTTTCTTTCCAGCTGGTGCCGCCTACCGGTTGCAGGCCTTGCTCATTGGTGAAGCTGGCCAGGGAAATCTGGCCGATCGGCTTGGTCTGGTTGTTGCTGAAGTTGGCCAGCAGCACACCGCTGCCGTCGATGGTCAGGTTGGTGATCTGGCCCGTGGCGTAACCGTTCTGCGCCGGAATCGAACGCGCGGTGTCGGCGTTGAACTGGGTGGTGTTGGCCATGGCGATGGTCAATCCAGCCGGATCGGCTGCCGCGCCGTTGGCTGTCCAGACGCCATTGGTGACACTGCCCGGGGTCCAGTTGGTGATTTTCAGGTCACTGCTGATCACCGAAGTCGGTGGCGTGGTTGGCGGCGTAACGGGCGTACTGACCGAAGTCAGTTTGCCGGTGGAGTCGAACGACATGGTCGAAGCAACCGGCGCGGTAACGGTAGGATCACTGCCATCCGGATTGCGGCCATCGATCAGCGTGTAGGTGTCCCACGTGTTCGCTCCAGTCTTGACCATGTATTGATCCATGGTGTGCTGGTTACCCTGAGTATCGAAGATCGGGGTACTGAACGACTTGGTAAAGGTCTCGGTCTTGGACGGGTCGAACTTGTTCGCCGCCACTGTCTGGTCGATCACCGCCGAGGTGGAGTTCAGGTTGATCGTCGACGACACGGTGCTGGTGGATTTCGGCGCCAGGTTGGAGGTGTCGATCCGTAGGTCGGTCAGCACGCCATTGACGATCTTGCCGTTGGCATCCACACCGTAACCTTGCAGGCGGGCAGTGCCGTCGCTGTTGGTGACGTAGCCTTCCTTGTCGGTCTTGAACGTACCGGCACGGGTGTAGGTCAGCGAACCGTTGTTGCTCAGGACGAAGAAACCGTTGCCCTGGATACCCATGTCGAGCACGTTGCCGGTGTTGCTCACGTCACCCTGGCCGAACTGCTGGGAAACGTTGGCCAGGCGCACGCCGTTACCGACGGTCTTGCTGCCGGTGCCCAGGCGGGTCGCCGAGTACACGTCTTCGAATTCTGCGCGGGACGATTTGAAACCGGTGGTCGCGACGTTGGCGATGTTGTTGCCGGTCACGTCCAGTTGTTTATTGGCTGCATAGAGACCGCTAAGGCCGATATTGAAAGACATCATCCACTCCTTTGTGCCGTGTTAGTCGGCTCTACATACCAATGGTTTGTACTTTGGACAGGGCAACGCTGCCCAGCCCGGCCAGATTGAGCATCAACTCACCGCCGGTCTGGCTGATGGTCACGCTGTTGACGGTGGCGGGCAGGTTGGTGATCAACGCAACGGACTGGCCATCGATCGTGCTCGTGGCGCCGAAGGTGTAGGTGCCCGCAGGTACCGTCTCACCCGCATCGTTCTTGCCGTCCCAGATGAAGCTGGCGTTGCCGGCCTTCTGCGAACCCAGGTCGATGGTGCGCACGGTCTTGCCGTCGGCGTCGGTGATCTTCAGGGTGGCGGACGCCACCGAAGACGGAACCACCACCGTGCCGCTGAGGCTCTTGGTGGTATCGACCACGGCCTTGTCGCCCGGCGCGATGACCGAACGCCCCACCAGCGACGACGCCTGCAAGGCCTGGGACGAGTTGTAGTTGCTGGCCAGGCCGCTCACGGTGCTGTTCAGCGTGGTGATGCCTTCAAGGCTGCTGAACTGCGCCAACTGGGCCACGAACGCGCCGTTGTCCTGGGGCTCCAGCGGGTTCTGGTTTTTCAGCTGGGTCACCAGCAACTGCAGGAATGCATCCTTGCCCAGGGCCTGGTTGCCCGTGGCGCTGCCGGTTGCCGACGCGAGGCCGTCAGTCGTGGTGTTGGTCTTGATCGAGGAGTTGGCCAGGATGTCGTTGAGGCTCAAACCACTGGTGGAATCGGTAACACTCATCTGAGTCGCCCCTTATCACTGACCGAGGGTCAGGACCTTCTGCATCATGGTTTTGGCGGTGTTCATCATTTCGGCGTTGGTCTGGAACGAACGGCTCGCGGAAATCATGTCGGCCATTTCCTCCACCACGTTGACGTTCGGGTAGTAGACGTAACCCTTGGCATCGGCCGCCGGATGGTTCGGCTCGTAGCGCGCCTCGAGATTGCTCTGGTCTTCGACCACACCCAGCACCTGCACGCCTTGGCCGGCGGCATCCTGGCTCTGGAACAGCGAGTCGCTGCCGCCGCTCTGCCCGCCCTGGAACATGGTGGCGAATACCGGGTGGCGCGCGCGGTAGGTCTGGTCGATGCTCGACGAGACCGTCTCGGCGTTGGCGATGTTCGAAGCGACGGTGTTCAAGCGCGTGGTCTGCGCACTCATGCCGCTACCGGCAATGTTGAAAACACTGGATAGAGACATGGCTTACTCTCCGCGCAGGGCTGATACCAGCCCTTTGAATTTGCTGTTGAGCAGGGTGAAGCTGGCCTGGAAGCCGATCGCGTTTTCCGCGTAGTTCGACTGTTCCAGCTGAGCGTCCACGGTGTTCTGGTCGATCGACGGTTGCATCGGCGTGCGATACAGCAACGACTCGTCGCCATTGCCCAGGCCTTCAGCTTCGATGTGACGGCTGTTGGTCATGTTCAAGGCGAAGGTGCCGCTTTTGGTTTTCTCGTTCTGCTCGGCGAGCACTTTCGAGAAGTCCAGGTCCCGAGCCTTGTAGTTCGGGGTATCGGCGTTGGCGATGTTGTTGGCCAGGACTTCGGCACGCTGGGCGCGGAAGCCCAGGGCTTGTTCGTGGATACCGAGCGCTTTATCGAAGCTGATGCTCATGTCGGGAAACCTTCGGGTGACCTGATTTTTCGTAGGATCAACTTAGCAAGCCCCATGCCAATTCAAAAAAGCCCGGAAACCGGGGCTTTGCCGGCCATGGCAACGCGGCAATGCCAGAAAAGCGGCAACGGTTTTCCGCCGCATGCCGCTTTTCTGCCGCCTCCTCACCCTTTCAGAACACCGCCGCCCCCTGTGGGAGCGAGCTTGCTCGCGATAGCGGTGTGTCTGGCAAAGCTGAACTCGACTGTCAGGACGCCATCGCGAGCAGGCTCGCTCCCACAGGGGTAGGTGGTACCTGTGAGAAATCATCAGGCACAAAAAAACGGGAGCCCTGAAGGACTCCCGTTTTTGATGAAATCAGTCCAATCACTTCGCCTGGTAAATGATCCCCGGGCTGCACTGGACCATCTGGTAATGATCCGGCAAACCGTTCAACGCTTCGGAAGCACCGAGGAACAGGTACCCGCCCGGCTTCAACGTGCTGTGGATACGCAACAGGATGTCCTTCTTCACCTCGGCGGAGAAGTAGATCAACACGTTGCGGCAGAACACGATGTCGAACTTGCCGAGGCTCGCGTAGCTGTCCAGCAGGTTGAAGGAACGGAATTCCACACGGCTCTTGATCGGTGCCTTGATCGCCCAGCGCCCCGGCCCTTTCGGGTCGAAATAACGCTGCAGGCGCTCGGGCGACAGACCGCGACCGATGGCCAGGCTGTCGTACTCGCCGGTCTTGCAGTTGTTCAGCATGGTGCCGGACAGGTCGGTGGCAACAATCTGCACACCCATCCTCAGCTGACCCAGGTTGACCCGCTCGAACTCGTCGATGGACATCGACAGCGAATACGGCTCCTGGCCCGACGAGCACGCCGCCGACCAGATGCGCAGGCGCTGGCCGGGACTGGCCTTGATCGCCTCGGGCAGTACCTTGTTCTTCAAGACTTCAAACGGGTAGGTGTCACGAAACCACAGGGTTTCGTTGGTGGTCATGGCATCCACCACCTGCTCGCGCAAACCGCTGCGCGGCTGGGTCTGCATGCGCTGAACCAGCTCACCCAACGACTTGATGCCTTGCTGTTCCATCAGTTTGTTGAGACGGCTGGAGACCAGGTACTGCTTGTTTTCACCGAGCAAAATGCCACAGGCTTTTTCCAGGAATACCCGGAACTGTTCGAAATCCAAATTACCCGTAGACAATGATGCCGCCTCTTAAATCGTGTTGACTGCCAGGGGTGCGAGCCCCTAGCTGATATCTGCTGCTTTGATCCGGTCGACTACCCGGGATGCCAGGTCATCAGGACGGAACTTGGCCAGGAAGTCATCGGCACCGACCTTCTTGACCATCGCCTGATTGAATACCCCCGACAACGAAGTGTGCAGGATGATATGAAGCTTTTGCATGCGCGGGTCGTTGCGGATTTCCGCCGTCAGGGTGTACCCGTCCATCTCCGGCATCTCGATGTCGGAGATCATCATCAGGAACTCTTCTTCCGGCTTCTTGCCCTCGTCGACCAGTTTGCGCAGGTAGTCCAGCGCTTGCCGACCGTCGTTCAGCGCCACCACTTCGACGCCGACCGTTTGCAGGCAACGCGTGACCTGCTTGCGCGCCACCGATGAGTCGTCGACCGTCAGCACGCGTAACGAAAGCGCCTTGTGCTGGGTTTCGACATCCACCACGCCCACGGAAATCGCTTCCGGTGTCGGCGCAACTTCCGCCAGCACCTTCTCGACGTCGATGATTTCGACCAGCTGGTTATCGACCCGCGTCACCGCCGTCAGGTAGTGATCGCGCCCGGTGCCCTTGGGCGGCGGATGGATCTCCTCCCAGTTCATGTTGACGATGCGCTCCACCGAGCGGACCAGGAAACCCTGGGTCTTGGTGTTGTACTCCGTGATGATCACGAACGGATTGTGCTTGTCCTTCAACGCACCGGAGCCAGTCGCCATCGCCAGATCAAGGATCGGGATGGTCGCCCCCCGGATGTTCGCCACGCCGCACACGACAGGACTGGACTTGGGCATCAGCGTCAGTTTGGGGCATTGCAGCACCTCCCGAACCTTGAACACGTTGATCCCGTACAGCTGCTGGCCGTCGAGACGGAACAACAACAGCTCAAGGCGATTCTGCCCCACCAGTTGCGTGCGCTGGTTTACCGAATCCATTACACCAGCCATGCCCAGACTCCTACACCAACGCCAAGTGTTGTTGCGACGCGCCTTCATCACTAAACGGCACGGCGCTTGCTTTTTTAATCGTTATGAACACAGAACCGACATTTTTCCGACGCCTGACCACACCCTGCCGAAAATTGCTCGGCGTGCTGGCGGCCGTTTGCCTGTTCAACGCTGGCAACCCTGCCCTTGCTGACGCGGTTACCTTGCCTGACATGCTTATCGGCGTCACTCAGGGCTTTCTTGAATTCACCGTAGAAGACTATCTGGCTACCAGCCAAACGGAAGGTCGCTACGAGATCCAGGTCAACCCGCTCGATCCGCGCATGCACATGCCCATGTGCGACAGGGAATTGACAGCAACGCTTGAGAGTCCCAAGCCGTTGGGACGGGTTACGGTCAAGGTTCGCTGCGAGGGCGTTTCCCCCTGGACAGTCTTCGTGCCCGCTCAAATCCGCCTGTTTCGCGATGTCGTGACCAGCGCCCGGCCACTGCGCCGCGCCGCCATTGTCGAGCCTGGGGATGTGGTCCTGCGCGAGCGCGATATCAGCCTCACCAGCCAGGGCTACCTGACTTCCCTCGATCAGGCGATCGGGCAGCGACTGACCCGACCAATGGTCGCCGACCAGGTGATTACCCTGGTGCAAATCGAACAGGCCGAGGTCATCCGCAAGGGTGATCAGGTGGTGATTACCGCCCGCAGCGGTACGCTCAGCGTGCGCATGCCGGGCGAAGCGCTGTCAAACGGCAGCCTGAGCGAACAGATCCGGGTGAAAAACCTCAACTCCCAGCGAGTCATCAAGGCGCAGGTCATGGCGCCGGGGCAGGTGGAAGTGTCCATGTAAAGCGCTCTGTTCATCAGAATGTGGCGCTTGCCGCGGCTGTTCCCTAGACTGTGTTCCAGGCACGGCAAGCGCTGGCGCGCGCAAGGTTCATTGATAAATGGGCCTAAAGTTTTCCAGGGAATGGCCGAAACCATGGCAAGCGTCCAAATTCCCAGAGGTTTTTATCATGGTCATCGATTTCAGCCGATTGAACAGCTCCTCGTCCCTTACGGGCAGTACACGTACCAGCGTCAGCAAGGAAAGCGCCGAGGCCGGCAAATCCGCGCCGCTGGAGTCCGCGGCCGAACAGGCCGGTACCGTCAAAAGCGGGGAATCGGTACATCTCAGCAATGAGGCTCAACAGTTGCAGAAGGTCACTGACAAGCTGCGCGATCAGCCTGCCGTCGACAACGCCCGCGTGGCCGAGTTGAAAGCAGCGATTGCCGATGGCAGCTATAAAGTCGACAGCAACCGTGTAGCCAGCAAACTGCTCAACTTCGAAGCCCAGCGCTAGGCCACCGCCGGCGCCAGGCTTTTGGACGCTTAAAACCCAAGGCCAGCCATGCACGACACTCATCTACTGCAACTGATCACCGACGACTTTGCCCCGGCGCAACACCTGCTGGAATTACTGCAGACCGAATCCCTCGCATTGCATGGCCGCGACATGCCATTGCTCGAGAACATCCTGGCGCAGAAACAGGCATTGGTCGTTTTGCTCGAACAGCATGGCCGCAAGCGCAGCGAAATTCTCGCCAGCCTCAACCTGCCGACCAACCGCGGCGGTCTGGAGCAACTGGCCGGCCAGTCGAGCATTGGCGAGCAGTTGCTGGCGCAAAGTGACGTGCTGACCGATCTCCTGGCCCAGTGCCAGGCCATCAACGCCAACAACGGCCAGTCGATCCTCACTCAGCAGGCCGCTACGGCCACTCAGCTGAAAATCCTCACCGGCGGTGAAACCCCGGCGCTTTACGATGCCAGCGGAACATTCTCCAAGCTTGCCAAGCCGCGCCCGCTCAGTCAGGCATGAGCCGGTCAATGCCCCCGCTCTATCAAGACGCGCAACATACTGGCAAACTGCCATACTGCCATACTGCCATACTGCCATACTGCCATACTGCCGTAGTCAAATTTTGTCTGGAGATTGATTAACCGTGTCCAATGCCTTATCCGTGGATGATGCTCCGCAGCCACCCAAGGTGCTCTCCACGCCCTTGGAAATCTCCAGCAACCTGCGCCAGCTGCTCGAAAGCCATGACCCGCTGATCATCACGTTCCACGAGCGCAGCCAGCGCTTCCAGAGCTATCTGGTGGACCTGGACCGTGACAGCAACATGATTGCCCTGGACGAAATGATTCCCCGTGATGGCGAGCGCTACCTGCTGGCGGGCGAGCCGTTCAGGGTCGAAGGCTTCCACGAAGGCGTACGCATTGCCTGGGAAAGCAACGGCCGGTTGAACATCGACGAATCCGCTGGCAGCCGCTGCTATCGTGGCGCCCTGCCCGACGAAGTGGTGTACCACCAGCGCCGTAATGCGTTCCGCGCCGCGCTGAAACTGGCACAACTGGTCAACGTCAACCTCGACGGCGAAAAGCTCAAGGCCCCCATCAGCGGCAAGCTGCTGGATATTTCCGCTACCGGCTGCAAACTGCGCTTTGACGGCGACATCACTGGCAGCCTGCAACTGGGTCAGGTGTACGACCGCTTCAACGCCGAACTGCCCTTTGGCAAGATGACCGCGCCGGTCGAGTTGCGTTATCTGCACTTCGAAGAAAGGATTTCCACCACCTTCGCCGGCGTTCGCTTCCATAACATGAGCGGGCTGGTGCAGCGTCAGGTCGAACGCTTCGTCTATCAGTTGCAACGTGAAGCACGTCGTTTCGACAAAGACGATCTCTGATAGAGCGCTTCAACAAAAAAACGGGCAGTCCCTTGCGGTGACTGCCCGTTTTTTTGTGCCCCGGTTTTAAGGCCTGGCCTCGGTAAAGCTTTGCTCGCGCCCCGAATCAGGGTCTTCTGGCGGTTGATCGGTTTCTGATTCGGATTCGGATTCAGGTTCGGCTGGCGGTTCCGGATTCACCGGGTTGCACATCTGATCCTGCACCACCTGCTCATCAACACGCGGGTCGAGGCAGGCCACCAGTGGCGAACTCGTCATATTGTCCGGCATGGCCACGTGATGCAGCGGTGCGTCGTCGACCTGATGCAGGTTGGTCACCGCTTTCGGGCGAATCCGCCACACCAGCACCAACGCGAAGAAACTGAAGAAGGCATAGAGCATCTGGCTGCCGAACAACTTCATCAGCACGCCTGCCACCAGCGGCCCGATACTCGCGCCAACACCATAGGTCACCAGCAACATCGCCGTCAGGGACACCCGGCGATCGCCTTCGACATGGTCGTTGGAGAACGCCACTGCCAATGGATACAGGCAGAACTGCACCAGCGAACAGACAAAACCGGCGATAAACAGAATCTCCAACGGCACCTGCGGCATGATCGCCAGCGGCAGTGCAGCCAGTGCCAGGCTGAAGGCGAAACTGCGGATCAACACGGCCCGGTCGTAGCGATCGGACAACCAGCCCAATGGCCACTGCACCAGCAGCCCGGCAAAAATGCAGCTACCCATGAACAGACCGACCTGCTCCGTGGACAACCCTTGCTGCGAGGCATACAGCGGTGCCAGACCGTAGAACGAACCGACGATCAGGCCTGCCCCGAGCACCGTGCTCAATGACTGTGGCACGCGTTTGATAAAGAACCGTGGCTCCATCGGTGCCGGATGCAAGGGTGCCGGGTGAATCCGTCGGGTCAGCGCCACCGGCACCAGGCACAGGGCGAAACACAGGGCGACCAGCATCAGCAGTTCCAGCCCCAGCGCCGGATGCATGACCAGAATCAGTTGCCCCATCACCAGGCCCAGGTAAGAGGCGATCATGTAACCGCTGAATACCAACCCGCGCTGATTGGCATCGGCCTGTTCATTGAGCCAGCTCTCGATCACCATGTACTGGCACATCATGCCGAGGCCGACGATCACCCGCAGGAACAGCCAGGCCGGCAACCAATCGGTCAGGCCATGACCCAACACCGCCGCGCCGACAATCCCGGCACAGGCCGAGTAGGCCCGGATATGCCCGACCCGGGCAATCAACCGGTGACCGATCTTGCCCCCCAGCACCAGGCCGAAGTAGTTGGCGGCCATCAAAGCACCGACCCACAGGCTGTCGACATGGTCGGCCGCCAGGCGCAGGCCCAGGTAAGTACTCAACAGGCCCGAGCCGATCAACATCATCAGCGAGGCGAAATACAGCGCTCGAAAGGATTTCCAGATTTGGCGCAACGAGCGGCTCCTTGCAGTGAGAATCGGCTACCGCTAAACGATAGCCGGATGTCGACGGATCGTCAGGCCTGGGTCGCTAAAACACGACGCTCCCAGGGAGTAATTTCATCATGGAAACTGCTCAGCTCCAGGGTCTTCGAAGCGATGTAGCCTTCGATGAATTCCGCGCCGAACAGTTCCTTGGCCAACTGGCTACGTTTCAGACGCTCAAGTGCCGCATGCAAGGTACACGGCAACGAAAGATTGTCCGGCACTTCGAACTCACCCTGGATCGGCGCACTCGGTTCCAGCGTGTTCTCGATGCCATGCAACCCCGCCGCCAGGCTTGCGGCAATCGCCAGATACGGGTTGGCATCGGCCCCTGGCAAGCGGTTCTCGACCCGACGGGCCACCGGCAAACTGGCCGGAATGCGCAGGCCGGCCGCCCGGTTGTCATGGGACCAGCAGGCATTATTCGGTGAGGCGTAAGGGTGGCACAAGCGCTGATAGGAATTCACGTTCGGCGCAAACAACGCGGTGAAGTCGGCCATGCAAACTTGCTGACCGGCAATGAAGTGGCGGAACGTCGGAGTCTCCTGCCCCGCTTCATCACTGAACACGTTACGCCCCGAATCGATCTCCACCACACTTTGGTGAATATGCATCGAACTGCCCGGCGTATGCGGCAACGGCTTGGCCATGCACACCACGCTCAGGCCGTGCTTGAGGGCAACTTCCTTGAGCAAGTGCTTGAACAGGAACGTCTGGTCGGCCAGCAACAGCGGATCACCGTGCAGCAGATTAATCTCGAACTGGCTGACGCCCATTTCGTGCATGAAGGTATCGCGAGGCAGCCCCAACGCAGCCATGCATTCGTAGACTTCATTGAAGAACGGCCGCAAGCCGTTATTGGAACTGACGCTGAACGCCGACTGACCGTCTTCGCGGCGACCGTCCAGCCCCAACGGCGGCTGGAACGACTGAGTCGGGTCGGTGTTAGGCGCAAAAACGAAGAACTCAAGCTCGGTCGCCACCACGGGCGCCAAGCCGCGGGCCGCGTAACGGGCAATCACCGCCTTGAGCTGACCACGGGTCGACAGGCTGGAGCTGGTGGTGGTGCCCAGTTCATTCGCGTCGCAAATGGCCAAGCCCCGCGGTGGATGGCTCCAGGGCAAGCGGTGGATTTGTGCCGGGTCCGGGATCAGCGCCAGGTCGCCATCATCGCTGCCGTAAAAACGCGCCGGCGGATATCCGCCCATGATGCATTGCAGCAGCACGCCCCGTGCCATCTGCAAACGTCGACCGTCGAGAAAACCCTCGCAGGTCATCACTTTGCCCCGTGGAACGCCATTCAAATCCGGCGTGACACACTCAACTTCATCAATGCCCGTCAATCGCTGCGCGAGTGAACTCAGGCCAACGGTTGTCATGACGCTATCCTTGTTATTGTGCGGGCCGCGAACGGCGACCGTACAAAATAGGCTCCGCGTGTTCGGAATTTCAAGCAGCGTCGAAGAATTTGCTGCCTGTCAAGGCAGGTAAAGGCGGAACACTCCTCCGCCCAACGGACCACCATTGCTGATTTCGGTACGCCCACCCACACCGTTGCGTTGATGCAGCGCGGCAATTCGCCCGGCAAAGTACAGGCCCAGCCCGGTGCTGCCGGTACTTTGATTGATGCCCTGCACGTAATCCGCCTGACGCTCGAGCATCTGCGCCGGGTATCCCTCGCCATCGTCATTGATGGTCAACACCAGTTGCCCGGCTACGTCGCTGACGCTGATCAAAACGGCATGCCGTGCAAAGCGAATGGCGTTGTTGATGCAGTTGGCCAATACCGACGCGATCAACTCACGGTCGAAGAAACCCAACGGGCTCAGCGGGTCCACTTCAAAGGTGGCCATGATGCCGCGGCTGGCGAACACCTCCTGATGGCAAGCCAGTTGCGCTTCGATGAAGTCGTCCAGTTCATGGTAGGCCGGTTGCAAGGGCATCTGGTTGACGCCGAGCTTGTACAGCCCCAGCAACTGCACCAGCATGCCGTTGAGGTGGGCGAACTCGAAGTCAATCACGCCCTGCTCCGGCGTCTTCTGCGCCGACTCCGGCAATCGCCCCAGCCACTGGCTGTGGGCCTGCATCAGCATGGCCAGCGAGTTCTTCATGTCGTGCACGGTAGAGGCGATCACCGTGGAGAAATCCAGTGCCTGCTCATTGTCATTCATTGGCCAAGCGCCTTGCTTTTCAGCTTCTGGTAACGCGGATAGCGCGCGTCGGAGTCGGGCATCAGGCCGACCATTTTCAGGCAGGCCCGGCACTCCTCCAGCTCCGCCGAAGGAGCGCTGGTATCGGTGCCATGCAACAACGACTGCGCCATGTTCAGGGCGATACTGATATTCTTCGGTTGCATCGCCAGGGCTTTGCGGAATACCTGCCGGGCCTCCACCAGGTTACCGGTCTTGTACACGCGCACGCCCTGACGGTTGAGTTCCGCGGCGGCGTTGCCGCAATTGAGGATGCTCGGGTCGTCGGTCTGCTTGGCGATGTCCTTCATGATCGCCGGATCGTCGCCGTAGATTTCCACGCAGTTTTTCAGCATCGCGGTGCCGGCCTCGGTCTGCCCGAGCAGTTTCAGCTGCTTGGCCACCAGCAAAGCGGCTTCGGCGCTCATGAATTGCTCCATGCCATCCAGACGCAACAAGGCTTGCTCGGTAAGCTTGTCCGCCGTCTCGGCATCGTTGAGCAACAGGCTGGTGGCCTTCATCAGGCGCGCCCGGATTTGCAGGCCCGGATCGGAAGGGTTTTCCTTGGCCACGGCGCTCAATGTTGTGTTGATTTCCAAGCGGGTCCGCGTGTCCAGGCCCCGTTCGCTGCCCTTGCTGATCAACGCATGGGCCAGGCCGAGGTTGCTTTCGGCATCCTTGAACCGCGACTGCGCGCCCTGGCTCACGGCCTGGCGGTAGGCCTTGGCCGCCGTATCGAAGTCCTCGTTGGTCATCGCCAGCTTGCCGAGCAATGCCTGGCGACGCACCGCCAGCGGCGACAGGCGAATCGCCTCTTCCAGGACGCGCTGCGCCCCCTTGGTGTCCCCTTCGGCAACCAGTACATCCGCCATGCCGTCATACAACGACGGCATCATCGGGAAGACTTTCAGGGCTTTTTCATAAATGCCCTTGGCCTGCCCGACCTGGCCGCGCTTGAACAGCAACTTGCCCAACCCGGCAAACGCCCATGGCAACGGGCGGTCGGCGATGATGCTGTCATAGAGGCGCTCCAGCGCTTCGTTCTGATTCAGGTCGCGCAGGGCATCGGCGCGATAGCGCAGGCACAACGGCGAGTAACGAATATCTTGTTTGCACAGGGCTATGCAGGCGTTGAGCACCTCCATCGGCTTGCCCCGGTCGAGGGCCTGCAGGATCGGCTTGAGCAGGGTCTTGCGCTGCTCCAGGCGCTCCAGGCGCTGGGCCAGGCTGGAACGGTTGAACGGCTTGGTCAGGTAGGCATCGGGCTCATGCTCCAACGCACTGAGCACCATGGCCTGGCTGGTTTCGGCGGTGACCATGACGAACACCGCTTCATGGCTGATCAGCTTTTCTTCCATCAGGTCTTCGAGCACCTGCTGGCCATTCTTCTTGCCGTCACCCAGGTGAAAGTCCTGCAGGATGAAATCGTAGGCTTTCTGCGAGCACATTTTCAGCGCCTGCTCGCCGGTATCGGCAGTGTCCACTTCCTTGACGCCCAGTTCGCGCAGCATCGACCTGACCGAACTGCGAAAGTCCGAGAAATCATCGACGATCAGAAAACGCTTTTGGTGATACGACAGCATCGAAGATTTCCAGGCAATTTAAGAAGAAGAACCCAAAGACAAATACACGGACGGACTCAGCTTCGCAGCCCTTGATTTGGCGCGCAGATGATAAAGGGTGGCACTAGGCTATCAAACACCTTCGCATAGACAATGAGCCCCCCATGCCGACCGGAAGAGACGAACAAGTCCCTGACTGCCCGGGTTATCGGCCAGCAACAGCGTTCCCTTGAGAACCTTCCCCGACGCTCATTCTGAATATGTGAAGCCCTTACTGAAAACGACACCTCGCGCACAAAAAAATGCTGATACATGAACACCAGCAATACATGAACATCAGCAAATGCCGGTGGCTGGTCAGGCAGAATTCGCCGATAAATTGACTAAATCGATATTGGTACTCCTAAGTGAACACCACTCGTCGATTAATTGACGAGTGCAATCAGGATCAGACCTTGGCCACTGGCCACCCGTGGCGAGCCTAATACCTTGATTTTCGAGGGTTACCCCCCCCTCTTGAGAACAGCAGTCAGGCCTACTCGCACTGGGCTTACACCGAGGACCGACGGATGGGCTGACAGGTAGCGCTCCGGGCTGGCCTAGAATCAGTTGAGAGGCGGGAGGGAGCACATCATCATGCGTAAATCACTGATAATTATTCGTATAAATCTTCTCTCTCGGGCCTTGCCTGCCTTTTGGAAACGTTCGCCCTCCCTGCCGGTGCTGTTGATGGAAATGGCCCAAGGACCTCTGGAGGCCATCGCTGGTTTTTCAAGGGGGTCAGGAAGATCATGACTGACCAAAAAGAACCCATTCGCGTGATGTTGATCGATTGTCGCCCCCTCGTGCTCAAGGGCCTTCACGACTTGATCAATGCCAGAAAGCCCCAGATGGAAGTGATAGCACAGGCCACCACTTATACCAGTGCGCTGGATCTTGCCGATCAGTTGCGGCCCAACGTCATTTTTTTCAGTTTCTTTCCGGATGCGCTAAATCCTCTGGAGGTCGTCGCGGGACTCACCCGTAGCGCCGAAATGAAAGTGCTGCTGCTCAAGGGCCTATACGAAGTCGTCCCCGCTGCCCAGGCGATAGAGGCTGGCGCTCGCGGCATCGTGCTGGCAGAAGACCCGACGGAATCGATTATCCAGGCCATCCTCAAGGTCCACCATAGCGACTTCGCAATGGATAGAGCCTGGGCTGGCGGCCTTTCCGGCTATTCCGCGACCGGGCACATACCCTTGAAATGCAATCTGGAGCGGGCGAAACAGGCGCGGTTGACGCTGCGCGAGAGAGAACTGATTCGCGCCATCGTGGGCGAACCGTCCGCCAAATATGTGAGCATCGCCGGGCGCCTGGGGATCAGCGAGCACACCGTGCACAACCACCTCAGCAACATCTATCAAAAGCTTAATCTCATCAACCGCATCGACTTGTTGATGTATGCGCTGAAACACGGGCTCACCAATGAAGCACCGACCGAGTCCGTCTGGGTGGAACTGGATTGAAATTCAAGTCAATACAAGACGGTCTGCCCTTCACTTTCAGGGGGTAGGTCGTCACTGTGTCGCCGTCCTTGTCGAAGACCCAGAACAGGGTACCCGCAATGCTGATGTCGTTCCTGGTGTCCCCTGCCGCGTTAACCCGTATCTACCCGCCGCGCTCATTAAGCCTTGTGCTGCTCGATAGTTCACGGCGGATGCGATCATGCGGATCCGTTCACGCGCGCGATGCCTCAGGCACTGCCAAAAAAGATGTCGTTACTCTGAAGATCGACCCCGACCAAGGTGATGGTCGTTGTTTTAAGTTGGCGGCGAAACTCTGGGTGTCGTTGTCGTCAGCGTCTCCTGCTGGGTCGCGCCTGCCGAGTCGTCGGGATTCACGTACCACGAAGTGGTGACGATCGGCGTGTACAGGCGGGATGGGAGATTCAGACTACGGAGAGGAGATGGAACGTCACGAAGGTAGAGTTGATGGCTTCGAAAATCCCTGGCACCTGAATTTGTCGAACTTTATCTACAAGTCGTGAAAACGAAGCGTTGAAACAGGCAGGGGAGCTGCAAAATATGGTGTCCCAGGGCAGGTTCGAACTGCCAACCTTCCCCTTAGGAGGGGGATGCTCTATCCAATTGAGCTACTGAGACACACGTTGACCGCGACGAAACGCGATGCGATGGACGGCGTGCATGTTAACGGCCGGGCTGGCTTTTGTCATGTCATCCGTAGGGCTTTTTAAGTGTAGGCAGTCGCCTCGGCCGGGCGCGGACTTGTTTACCGTGCAAATTGCATCACCGCAAAAAGCCATCATTGAAAAATGCAATATTGCGCTTTACCAAAAAGAACTTAATTCATTGTTTTTAAAGAATTTAATTGCCGATAGACTCTGGCATGCGAGCTGCTGGCAGCGACAAGCGACCAGCACGGCTTTGTCAGCCAGGAAAACATCCTGATACCGGCTCCATCTGCCGAACGCTTGGTATTTTGAAATGACCCCCACCAGGAGCACAGCATGTCCAGATCAGCCGCGAGTTTCTTCATCCTCGCCATGTTGAGTGGCATTTTTCATCTGTCATTGACCCAGGACATGGTCGTCACCCTCCCCCTGATCGCCAGTGGCGTATTCAGCGCCCTGTTCGTGCTCGCATTGATTGTCGGACGCAAGATCAAGTTTGATCCGGTACTGCGTTGATCCGACATGGCAGATCCAGTGCAAGGGCCTGCCATCCATCCTGAATTCCCACCCCTCTATACGACCTCCCCTAGTAAATCGGCCATTTGCCACTATTCTGTAAAAGGCAAGGAACAGGGATCGAGTCCGCTTTTGCTGCCCGTCAGAAGCCTTTCGTGGGTTGGAGAAAGCGCTAAGCGATACGGCCCGGTCGAACTTTTCAAACCAGTCTGCATTTCTGATAATTGGTGCTGGCAGAAAGCCTTTATACAGTTCAATATTTGTCACAGAATTGACGCCAAGGATCTGGCTTGTTTGAGGCATGATGCGCGCCTATCAATTCAGGTTGAACATTTGGTCAGAGCGCTTGTCCTACCAGACATCCTGCGGCCAATCCCGAAAACCGCTCCCCTGAACTAACCGGTTAAATATATGCGCCCATTGAAACAGGCAATTTATTCCAGCCGTACGGCTGACAAGTTCGTCGTACGTCTGCCAGACGGAATGCGTGAACGCATTGCCGAGGTGGCTCGCAATCATCATCGCAGCATGAACTCCGAAATCATTGCGCGCCTTGAGCAGAGTCTTATTCAGGAAGGCGCACTGGGCGAAGAGTTGAGCATGCGCCTGGACAGCCCGGAGCTTTCCTTGCACGAACGGGAGCTGCTGCAGCGCTTCCGCCAGCTCTCCCATCGTCAGCAGAACGCCCTGGTTTCGCTGATCGCCCATGACGCTGAAATGGCCGCCGACGCGTCCTGATTCACCCAGTAAGCCCAAGCCAGCCTGATCGCTGGCTTTTTTTTTGCCTGAAATCCGGGCACAAAAAACCCGCCTGACGGCGGGTTTTAGTGAAACGGACTTCAGAGCAGGAAGATTGTCGCCAGCCCCAGGAAGATGAAGAAGCCGCCGCTGTCGGTCATGGCAGTAATCATCACACTGGCCCCCATTGCCGGGTCGCGTCCCATCTTCGCCAGGGTCATCGGGATCAAAACCCCCATCAATGCCGCCAGCAACAGGTTGAGCGTCATCGCGGCGGTCATCACCACGCCCAATGACCAACTGCCATAGAGCAGGTAGGCAACCACACCGATCACCCCGCCCCAGATCACGCCGTTGATCAACGCAACGGCCAATTCCTTGCGCATCAGGCGCGAGGTATTGCCGGTGCTCACCTGGTCCAGCGCCATGGCCCGAACAATCATGGTGATGGTCTGGTTACCCGAGTTACCGCCGATCCCCGCCACGATCGGCATCAACGCCGCAAGCGCCACGAGCTTCTCGATCGAACCTTCAAACAAACCGATCACCCGAGAAGCCACGAACGCGGTAATCAGGTTGATCGCCAGCCAGGCCCAACGGTTACGCAGGGATTTCCAGACCGACGCAAAAATGTCTTCTTCTTCACGCAGACCCGCCATGTTGAGAACTTCGCTTTCGCTCTCTTCACGGATCAGGTCGACCATTTCATCGATGGTCAGACGGCCGATCAGCTTGCCGTTCTTGTCGACCACAGGCGCGGAGATCAAGTCGTAACGTTCGAACGCCTGAGCCGCATCGTAGGCGTCTTCATCCGGGTGGAAACTCACCGGATCGCTGGCCATCACCTCGGAAACCTGTTTGTCCGGATCGTTGACCAGCAAACGCTTGATCGGCAACACGCCCTTGAGGACGCCGTCGTAATCGACCACGAACAGTTTGTCGGTGTGGCCCGGCAACTCCTTGAGACGACGCAGATAACGCAAGACCACTTCAAGGCTGACGTCCTCGCGGATGGTCACCATCTCGAAGTCCATCAGCGCACCGACCTGCTCCTCGTCGTAGGACAGCGCCGAACGCACGCGCTCGCGTTGTTGCTGGTCGAGGGTCTCCATGAGCTCATGGACGACGTCTCGCGGCAGCTCGGAGGCCAGGTCAGCGAGTTCGTCGGCATCCATGTCCTTGGCGGCTGCCAGGAGCTCGTGATCGTCCATGTCGGCGATCAGCGATTCACGGACCGAATCGGATACTTCAAGAAGGATGTCGCCGTCGCGATCGGCCTTGACCAGTTGCCAGAGCGTCAGACGATCGTCCAGCGGCAAGGCTTCAAGGATGTAGGCGACGTCGGCGGAGTGCAGGTCATCGAGTTTGCGTTGCAACTCGACGAGGTTCTGCCGGTGAACCAGGTTCTCGACCCGGTCATGATGCGGGCCTTCCTGGCGGTGAGTCAGGTCTTCTACAACTCGCTGACGCTGCAGCAACTCAACCACCTGAGCCAGGCGATCCTGCAAGCTTTCCTGCGTTTTCTTTACTTCGATTTCAGACATAGGCGAACTCCACTCCCAGCAGCGGGGCACGCCGGAAGGATCAATCAGTCAATTCATGATTGGTGAAACGGGGTACTGAGTAACTACTGGGTAAGTCCATGGAGGTATTCCACAAGCCCCGGCGGGGCTGACGGGCGCAATGATACACCGCCTGACGGTTTTAAACGTTAAAAAATCTCGGCTGAAACAAGCGCTTGCACAACAAACCTGAGCGTCGTCCTGATCCATGAAAGTGCGACGACGTATTCTGAAAAGAAAACACACCCCCTTCGAAAATTGTAGCCACTACCCTTGAAAAGGAACGTCACGGAGGACGCCTGATGCCATCAGTTGCACAATTCTTTTTACTGCTCAGCCTGCTCAGCCCCCTGCCCCTGGCGCTCGCCACCACCGTTCAGCGCTGCGAGGCGGCCAATGGGCGCATTGCCTTCACCACACTGGGTTGTGCCGCGGGAGAGAGTGTTTCACTTCAGGACGTCCGTGCCTTTACACCTGGCAGCACGATGGCGCTTATGCCGCCAGCCGAACCCCGTGAAACATCAGGAATGAAAATCCAAAGGAAAGAGCCGACCGTGGTCGGTCAGGCGCAGGACAAGTGTGGAAACCTGATCAGTGCCAGGCAGCGCCGGGAGGCGATCATCAATCAGCGAGTGGTCGCCGGCATGAGCCAGCAAGACGTCGAAAGCGCGCTCGGCAAGCCGGACAAGATCAGTATTCGCAATTCAGCCACGAGCTACCGCTACGACACCCGGCGAGGTCGTAGCGCAAACGTGGAGTTCGACGAGAGGGGATGCACGAAGGGAAAAGCCAAATCCCGGACGGCAAAAAGCCCGCATTAAATGCGGGCTTTCTGTTGTATGGTGCACTCGACAGGATTCGAACCTGTGACCGCTCGGTTCGTAGCCGAGTACTCTATCCAGCTGAGCTACGAGTGCATTTTGTGTTTTTAGACCAGACCACAACTGGTTGAAGCCAAGTTACTTGCATTACTGCAACTAACTCTTAAATGGTGCACTCGACAGGATTCGAACCTGTGACCGCTCGGTTCGTAGCCGAGTACTCTATCCAGCTGAGCTACGAGTGCATTTGTTGCCGCGCATTATAGGCCGTCTAATCTCTATGTCAAGCACTTTTTCTAGTAATTTCAACAACTTACCGAAGAAGCCAGATTACAACGTACTACGCAAATAATGGCGGAGAACGGGGGATTCGAACCCCCGACACCCTTTTGAGGTGTACTCCCTTAGCAGGGGAGCGCCTTCGGCCACTCGGCCAGCTCTCCGCAACACGGGGCGTATATTAACCAGCTTCTTCCCCGTTTGCAAACATAAAAAACGATAAAAATTAATGGCTTGGTTCTTCGTCCTTCTCTTTCTTGATACGCAGGTAAATTTCTTCCCGGTGAACAGCTACCTCTTTGGGGGCATTAACACCGATGCGCACTTGATTTCCTTTGACGCCGAGCACGGTCACGGTGATTTCGCCATCACCGATAATCAGGCTTTCTGCGCACCGACGAGTCAGAATCAGCATACCTTTCTCCTCACGCATTACATTTCAGGGACAACAGTCTGCAAAAAAAAGGCACTCGACCCACAACCGGAGCGGTCGCAGCCCTACATGCCTGAGTATTGACTAGCGTGAGCAAAAGAACAGCCTCGGGGGTCACGCCATACAAAAAAACAAAAGGCGCGGTCAGACCGCGCCTTTTGACAAACGCATCACTCGCCCTGGCGGGCCGGTGCGTCCAGTTCGAAAGCCGTGTGCAGAGCGCGCACAGCCAGTTCCAGGTACTTCTCTTCGATCACTACGGAGACTTTGATTTCCGACGTCGATATCATCTGGATGTTGATGCTTTCCTTGGCCAGGGATTCGAACATGCGGCTGGCCACGCCTGCGTGAGAACGCATGCCAACGCCCACGATCGACACCTTGGCGATCTTGGTGTCGCCCACGACTTCACGGGCACCCAGCTCGCCAGCGGTCTTTTCCAGCACGGCTTGCGCCGCCTGGTAGTCGTTGCGGTGCACGGTGAAGGTGAAGTCGGTGGTGTTATCGTGCGCGACGTTCTGCACGATCATGTCGACTTCGATGTTCGCGGCACTGATCGGGCCGAGAATCTTGAAGGCAACGCCCGGGATGTCTGGCACGCCACGGATGGTCAGCTTGGCTTCATCGCGGTTGAAAGCGATACCGGAAATGATCGGCTGTTCCATGGTTTCCTCTTCATCAATAGTAATGAGGGTGCCCGGACCCTCCTTGAAGCTGTGCAGTACGCGCAGCGGAACGTTGTACTTGCCGGCGAACTCGACCGCGCGGATCTGCAGCACCTTGGAACCGAGGCTGGCCATTTCCAGCATCTCTTCGAAGGTAATCTTGTCCAGGCGCTGAGCCACGGACACCACACGCGGGTCGGTGGTGTAGACACCGTCGACGTCGGTGTAGATCTGGCATTCGTCAGCCTTCAGGGCTGCCGCCAGCGCCACGCCGGTGGTGTCCGAACCGCCACGACCGAGGGTGGTGATGTTGCCGTGCTCGTCGACGCCCTGGAAACCGGCGACGACCACCACACGACCTGCCTTGAGGTCACCGCGAATCTTCTGGTCATCAATCTGCAAGATACGCGCTTTATTGTGCGCGCTATCCGTCAGAATCCGCACCTGGTTGCCGGTGTACGACACCGCCGGCACGCCACGCTTGATCAGCGCCATGGCCAACAGGGCAATCGTCACCTGCTCACCGGTGGAGACGATCACGTCCAGCTCGCGCGGAACCGGTTGGCCGTCGCCACTGATTTGCTTGGCCAGATCGATCAGACGGTTGGTTTCGCCGCTCATTGCAGACAGCACAACCACCAGGTCATCGCCGGCATCGCGGAATTTCTTAACCTTGTCGGCGACCTGCTCGATTCTCTCGACAGTGCCGACCGAGGTGCCTCCAAATTTCTGTACGATCAAAGCCATTTCAAAGCCGCCTCTGCCCATGAAGGGCGCCCAAATAATCACTCAAACAGCGTTGCGGCCCACCACTAGACTGCGGGCCGCAAGTACTGCCTTATAGACCCTGCTCTACAAACGGAACGGTCAGGGCCAGTGCCGCATCCAGTGCGCCAGCGTCGGTACCGCCGCCTTGCGCCATGTCTGGACGACCACCACCCTTCCCGCCCACTGCCGCAGCGGCTTGCTTCATCAAATCACCGGCTTTGAGTTGGCCAGTCAGGTCTTTGGTTACGCCTGCAACCAGAACGACCTTTTCCTCATGGACACTGCCGAGCAGGATCACTGCGCGGCCGAGTTTGTTTTTCAGTTGATCGACCAGCGCCAGCAGCGCCTTGCCATCCTGACCGTCCAGACGCACGGCCAGCACTTTCACGTCCTTGACGTCCAGCGCCTGGGCCGACAGATCGTCGCCCGCGGCACTGGCAGCCTTGGCTTGCAACTGCTCGAGTTGCTTCTCCAGCAGACGGTTGCGCTCCAGCACAGCCGACAGCTTGTCGATCAGGTTGTCGCGGCTGCCCTTGACCAGGCTGGCCGCTTCCTTGAGTTGCTCTTCCGCCGCGTTCAAGTAGGCCAGCGCTTGCGCACCGGTGACGGCTTCGATACGACGTACACCCGATGCCACACCGCCTTCGCTGATGATTTTCAGCAGGCCGATGTCGCCGGTACGGTTGGCGTGGATACCGCCGCACAGCTCGACGGAGAAATCGCCCATGCTCAGCACGCGCACGTTGTCGCCGTATTTTTCGCCGAACAGCGCCATGGCGCCTTTCTGCTTGGCGGTTTCGATATCGGTTTCTTCGGTTTCAACTTCGGAGTTCTTGCGAATCTCGGCGTTGACGATGTCTTCCAGCGCTTTCAGTTGTTCAGGCTTGATGGCTTCGAAGTGGCTGAAGTCGAAGCGCAGGCGCTGACTGTCGACCAACGAGCCTTTCTGCTGAACGTGATCGCCCAGCACCTGACGCAATGCTGCGTGCAGCAAGTGAGTCGCGGAGTGGTTCAACGACGTGGCGTGACGCACTTCGGCATCAACGTGGGTCTCGACCGGCGTACCGACGATCAGGCTACCCGAATCCAGGATACCGTGGTGCAGGAATGCACCGCCGGTCTTGGTGGTGTCACGCACGTCGAAACGCGCGCTGCCCGCCTGCAAGTAACCGCAATCACCGACCTGGCCACCGGACTCGGCGTAGAACGGCGTCTTGTCGAGAACGATCACGCCCTCATCGCCTTCGCTCAATACGTCGACTGACTGGCCATCTTTATACAGCGCAACGATTTTGGCGGAACCGCTGTGAGCGATGTAACCGGTGAACTCGGTGGCCACGTCAACCTTGACCAGGCTGTTGTAGTCCATGCCGAAGGAGCTGGCGGAACGGGCACGAACGCGCTGGGCCTCCATTTCACGCTCGAAACCTTCTTCGTCGATGGTCAGGCTGCGCTCGCGAGCGATGTCGCCGGTCAGGTCCATCGGGAAACCGTAGGTGTCGTAGAGTTTGAACACCACGTCGCCCGGCACCACGTCGCCTTTCAGTTCCGCCAGATCCTGCTCGAGGATCTTCAGGCCCTGTTCCAGGGTCTTGGCGAATTGCTCTTCTTCGGCCTTCAGCACGCGTTCGATGTGCGCCTGCTGGGATTTCAGTTCCGGGAACGCTTCGCCCATCTCGGCAACCAGGGCCGCGACGATCTGGTAGAAGAAGCTGCCCTTGGCACCCAGCTTGTTACCGTGGCGGCAGGCGCGACGGATGATCCGGCGCAGCACGTAGCCGCGGCCTTCGTTGGACGGCAGCACGCCGTCGGCGATCAGGAAGCCGCAGGAACGGATGTGGTCAGCCACGACTTTCAGCGAAGCCTGGGCGTCGTTGGTGCAGCCGATGGCCTTGGCCGAAGCGCTCAGCAGGCTCTGGAACAGGTCGACTTCATAGTTCGAGTGAACGTGCTGCAGCACGGCACTGATCCGCTCCAGGCCCATGCCGGTGTCGACCGACGGCGCTGGCAGCGGGTGCAACACGCCATCGGCGGTGCGGTTGAACTGCATGAACACGTTGTTCCAGATTTCGATGTAACGGTCGCCGTCTTCTTCCGGCGAGCCCGGTGGGCCACCCCAGATGTCGGCGCCGTGATCGTAGAAAATCTCGGTGCAAGGACCGCACGGGCCGGTATCGCCCATGGTCCAGAAGTTGTCAGAGGCGTACGGCGCGCCCTTGTTGTCGCCGATGCGCACCATGCGTTCGGCCGGAACCCCGATTTCCTTGGTCCAGATGTCGTACGCCTCGTCATCGCTGGCGTAGACGGTGACCCAGAGCTTTTCCTTGGGCAGGTTCAGCCACTTGTCGGACGTCAGGAAGTTCCAGGCATAGGTGATGGCGTCACGCTTGAAGTAGTCGCCGAAGCTGAAGTTACCCAGCATTTCGAAGAAGGTGTGGTGACGAGCGGTATAACCGACGTTTTCCAGGTCGTTGTGCTTGCCGCCGGCGCGCACGCATTTCTGGCTGCTGACGGCGCGGGTGTACGCGCGCTTTTCCTGGCCCAGGAAGCAGTCCTTGAACTGGTTCATCCCCGCGTTAGTGAACAGCAGGGTTGGGTCGTTGCCCGGAATCAAAGAGCTGGAGGCTACACGGGTGTGGCCTTGCTCTTCGAAGAAGCGAAGGAAGGCTTCACGGATTTCTGCGCTTTTCATTAGGTTCTTCCACGGAGGCTGCGGCCAAAGGCCTGTTCGAAACGTCAACAGACGAAGCGACGGCAAAGGGCCGCATTATATCGGCCCTGCGCGCGGGGTACAGCGTGTTTATACGATAGAAACGCTCAATTGGAGCGCTAACGCTATCACTTGCGCGAAAAGCCGACGAATGTCGCGACGACTTGCTCGATTTGCGCACGGCTGACGTCCATGTGCGTGACCATGCGCAGACGCGCGGCTGCACTGAGCTTGATCCCGCGCTCGGCGGCAAAGGCCTTGATGGCCTCGGCCTGGTCGCCCATCTGCACGTAAACCATGTTGGTCTGCACCGGCTCGACCTCGAAGCCTGCCGCACGCAGGCCTTCGGCCAGGTATTGCGCGTTGGCGTGGTCGTCGGCCAGGCGCTCTACGTTGTGATCGAGCGCATACAGGCCTGCCGCCGCCAGAATCCCGGCCTGACGCATGCCGCCACCGACCATCTTGCGCAGGCGCCTTGCCTTGCCGATCAGTTCGACCGAGCCGCACAGCACCGAACCGACCGGTGCGCCCAGGCCTTTGGACAGGCACACCGAGACGGAATCGAAATGTTGGGTGATTTCCCGGGCATCGACACCCAGCTTCACTGCCGCGTTGTAGAGGCGTGCGCCGTCCAGGTGCAGTTGCAAGCCATGCTCGCGGGTAAAGTTGCGCGCCCGCGCCAGGTACTCCAACGGCAGGACTTTGCCTTGCATGGTGTTTTCCAGCGCCAGCAAGCGCGTGCGGGCGAAATGGAAGTCGTCCGGCTTGATCGCGGCGGCAACCTGCGCCAGGTCCAGCGAACCATCGGCCTGCACCTCCAGCGGTTGCGGCTGGATCGAGCCAAGCACGGCCGCGCCACCACCTTCGTACTTATAAGTGTGGGCCTGCTGGCCGACGATGTACTCGTCACCGCGCTCGCAATGGGCCATCAACCCCAGCAGGTTGCTCATGGTGCCGGTCGGTACGAACAGTGCCGCGGCAAAACCCAGGCGCCTGGCCAGTTCGGCTTCCAGGTGATTGACCGTCGGATCTTCGCCATACACGTCATCGCCGGTGGCGGCCTTGGTCATTGCGTCGAGCATGCCGGCGCAAGGTTGGGTGACGGTGTCGCTGCGAAGATCGATAACACTCATGAATCTGGCCTCGGTAAGCAGGGGAAATCCCTTTCAGGAAAGAATTACTGCGGGCATGGCGACGATTAATCAACCCTTGCGTAGGAAAAGGCCGATTAAACCAACGGAAAAGTCGATGACAATCATCCAAAAGGGGTCATGCGCATACCGCAAATATGTGATAAAAACGCTGCGCCGCCAAATATTTGGGCGGCAAAAACGTTCTCAGGGCGGGGTGCAACTCCCCACCGGCGGTAATTGCGCACAATGCGCATAGCCCGCGAGCGCTTGGTGACAGCACGGCTTCGGCGGTGCCTGGCAGCAAGGTCAGCAGACCCGGTGTGATTCCGGGGCCGACGGTCATAGTCCGGATGAAGAGAGAACGGGATTGACAACAAAGGGCCGTCCGCCGGCATTCGTGCGAGCGTGCGTACCCTCAGATCCCCTTCGATTCATAACGCCCTGTTTTTCACACAAACAGGAGTCAGAACATGCAACCCACCGCAATCGACAGCAAAAGCAAACACCATCACGGCGAGCGCGTTGCGTTCATCCAGGCCTGCTGGCACAAAGATATTGTCGACCAGAGCCGCAAAGGCTTCGTCGCCGAAATGATCGCCCAGGGTTATCAGGAGTCCGACATCGACTTCTTCGAAGTCGGCGGTGCCTTTGAAATGCCCCTGCACGCCAAGTTGCTGGCCAAGACCGGTCGTTATTCCGGCATCGTCGCGGCAGCCCTGGTGGTGGACGGCGGCATCTACCGTCACGAGTTCGTCGCCCAGTCGGTGGTCAGCGGCCTGATGCAGGTGCAACTGGAAACCGAAGTGCCGGTGTTCTCGGTGTCCCTGACCCCGCACCACTTCCATGCCGGTGAAGAGCACCAGAAGTTCTTCTTCGAGCATTTCCTGCATAAAGGCCAGGAAGCGGCGAAGACCTGTGCGGATACGCTGATGAAGATCCGCTCGCTGCGTCGCAGTGAGCCGCGTGCGGTAGCCGTGTAATCACCGAACTCGTGATTTGGGTGAAATCTTTGGTTTCACCCAAATCAACTGTGGGAGCGAGCTTGCTCGCGATGGCGGTGTTTCAGTCAACAAATTCATCGACTGAAAGTCCGCTATCGCGAGCAAGCTCGCTCCCACAGGGTTTTCCCACAAGGGTTTTGTGTTGGGTTCAGGCCAGGTTCTCGTCGGTGGTCGGCACGACCAGGATGCCGGCACGCAAACCATTCTTCACCTTGGGGTTCGGGAAGATGATCCGGGCGCCCTCCTCCTCGATGATCCAGCGGGTGTTGGCGATGTCTTCCGCCAGCAGGTAACCCACTTCCAGCTCCGAAAAGTTCTCGATGTCCGCCGGCAGGTTCAAGCGGAAGCTGTCGCTGTGCTTGATGATTTCCCGCGCCACGCTGTACAGCTGCAAACCGTCCAGAGCCTCTTCAGTCAGCTCCGGCTCGGTGCCCTCGATGATTTGCTTGAGACGCTTCTCCAGCAGCGAGACATTGACCCCGTCGTTCTGACCGAACGGCCGTGCCTTGCCCAACTCCAGAGTGAAGGCCTCGGCCCCCAGTTTGTCGTAGGTGTAGGCGCTGAACACGATAGACGGCTTGTTCTGCAGCAGCACCGCTTCCATGCCGGCGGCGCGCAAGCGAGCCAGTTCCTGACGCGAATGCTGGCGGTCTTCTTTCCACGGATACAGGGCGAACTGCTCGATTTTCGAGCCACGAATCGCCGTATGCAGGTCGTAATGCAGGCGCTGACGGTCCGGCAGGCTGAAGAAACTCGCTGCCAAACGCTCCAATTCACAGGCGCGCAGGGCTTCGCAACCGCTGCTTTGTTCGTGACGGCCGTTGAACAGTCGATTGACGTCCTGCTCGACAAAACGCTCGCCCTTGCGAATCGCTTCCGGGTTACCGAACAGGAACAGAATACGTGCGCGCGGCTTCAGATCGCCGCGGGCAATGTCGTGCAACAGGCGATCGAGCAACTCGATCGGCGCTGTTTCGTTGCCATGGATCCCCGCCGACAGCAGCAGGTCCAGGCCATTGTCACGCGCTTCAGGTGGCCGGACTTCCAGCGCACCTTCGCTCAACCAGCGCATGCGCACGCCTTCGACAGTCAGTTGAGTCTTCTCCGCCGGTTCGCGGCCGGCGAGGGTCAGTTCAAGCAGTTTGCCGAGGGCGAGCATAGAGCGGTTTCCTTAGTGGTCGTGATTGCAATCCGGGCCGTGAACGTGATCCTCGTCGTCGCCGAGTTCAGCCGGTTCCATCTCCAGCTGCAGACTTACCAGATTAGTCGCCAATGGGCGCAACAGCAGGTTTGCGTATTCGGCGTCGCCTTCTTCGACGTCCACGCCGATCAGCAACTGGCCACGGCCGTCCTGCTGGATCCACAGCTCTTTGCCTTGCCACAGGACCGCGACGCGGGTGCAGGAGGTCTCCAGTTGCGTGCCGTCGGTGTCTTCAAGGATCAGCTGCAGGGTATCGCTCATGTGTTTACGCTCTCGTTTGAGTTGAAGCAGCGCGCTGCCGTAGAAGGCGGCGCGCCGTCGATCAATTGATCTGGAATGGATAAACCGCGCCCAGTTTAAGGATTTGCGTCAGTTCATCCAGTGCCGTCCGGCACTCAAGCAGCAATTGCGGGTCCGCCAGATCGTTTTCGGTCATGCGGTCGCGGTAGTGCTTCTCGACCCATTCGGTCAGTGTGCCGTACAACGGTGCCGTCATGATAACCCCTGGGTTGACGGCCGCCAGTTCGGTTTCGTTGAGTGCAACGCGCAACCGCAGGCAAGCCGGGCCACCACCGTTCTGCATGCTTTGCTTGAGATCGAAGACTTTCACTTCGCGGATCAGGCCGCCGGAGCTGGTCAAACCCTGCAAGTATTGCCAGACACGCTCGTTGCCACGGCATTCTTCCGGCACGATCAACAGCATGGAGCCGTCAGGACGCGACAGCAGCTGGCTATTGAACAGGTAGGAACGAACGGCGTCTTCCACGCTTACTGCGGAACGCGGTACGCAGACTGACTGAAATTTCCCACCGACTTTGGCGAGTTTGCTCTGCAATTCAGCGAGCATCTTCTCGGTCTCGAGGAACGCGTCCTCGTGATAGAACAGCACTTCGCCGTTGCCGACCGCAATCACGTCGTTGTGGAACACGCCCTGATCGATCACCGACGGGTTCTGCTGGGCGTAGACCACGCCGTCATCGCTCAAGCCGTGCAGACGGGCTACGGCCTGGGACGCTTCGAGGGTCTGGCGCGCCGGGTACTTCTGCGGTGCCGGGTAGCGGGTGTCGAACGCGCTGCGACCGAACACGAAGAACTCGACACCGGCTCCGCCGTATTCACGGCAGAAACGCGTGTGGTTGGCCGCGCCTTCGTCACCGAACTGCGCCACAGCCGGCAAGGCAGCGTGGTGGGCGAAGTGTTTCTGGTCAGCGAACATCGCCCCCAGCACGCGGCTGGTGGTCGGGTGTTCGATGCTGCGGTGGTATTTGCAGTTGAGGTTGGCGGCGGTGAAATGCACGCGGCCATCGGCCGTGTCGGCGCTCGGGCTGACGGTAGCGGCGTTGGCCACCCACATGCTCGAGGCCGAGCAACTGGCCACCAGCAGCGGCATCGCTTCTTTGGCAGCGCGCTCGATCACTTCAGCGTCGGTGCCGCCAAAGCCCAGGCGACGCAGTGCGGCCACATCCGGGCGCTCTTGCGGTGCCAGTACGCCTTGCTGGAAACCCATCTCCATCAGCGCTTTCATCTTTGCCAGGCCTTGCAGCGCCGCTTCCTTGGGGTTGGAAGACTGCTGGCTGTTGCTCTGGGACGCGACGTTGCCGTAGGACAGGCCGCCGTAGTTATGGGTCGGCCCCACTAGACCGTCAAAATTGACTTCATAGGATTTCATCAGCGAGGCTCCACGAGAATCTGTTGTTATAGGCTTCAGTAACTAGATTTGAGACCGAGGCGCGGCCATCGCCAGCAGGCTGGCTCCCACAGTGATTGCGTCGTACACATAATGTGTGAACACCGCCGAACCTGTGGGAGCCAGCCTGCTGGCGATAGGCCTTACGCCATTTTCACGCCAGGCGTGAGGTTCGCTGGCATCACCAGGCTCGGCGTTTCCAGCGAGGCCACCGGGTACGCGCAGTAATCCGCCGCGTAGTAGGCGCTGGCGCGGTGGTTGCCCGAGGCGCCGACGCCGCCGAATGGCGCGCTGCTTGCGGCACCGGTCAGTTGCTTGTTCCAGTTGACGATACCGGCACGGCTTTCCAGCCAGAATTGCTGATAACGCGCTTCGGAGTCCGACAGCAGGCCGGCGGCCAGACCGTAGGCGGTGTCGTTGGCTTCAGCGATCGCCGCTGCAAAATCAGCGTAGCGGATCACTTGCAGCAACGGGCCGAACAGTTCTTCGTCAGGACGATCGGCGACAGCGGACACGTCCAGGATGCCCGGGGTCAGCAAGGCCGATTGAGCCTGAGGCTGAGTCATTTCCAGCAGCGCCACGGCGCCGTTGGCCAGCAGATGTTCTTGCGCATCCATCAACGCTTTCGCAGCGCCGAGGGAAACCACCGAGCCCATGAATGGCGCCGGTTGCTGATCGAAAGCACCGACTTCGATGGTCGCGCTGACCGCCACCAGGCGCGCCAGCAACGTGTCACCCCAGGCGCCTTGCGGCACCAGCAAGCGACGGGCACAGGTGCAACGCTGGCCGGCGGAAATGAACGCCGACTGAATGATCGTGTAAACCGCGGCATCGAGGTCGGCGACCTGATCGACCACCAGCGGGTTGTTACCGCCCATCTCCAGCGCGAGGATCTTGTCCGGACGACCGGCGAATTGCTGGTGCAGGTGATTGCCGGTACGGCTGGAACCGGTGAAGAACAGCCCGTCGATGCCCGGGTACGCCGCCAGGGCGATGCCGGTTTCGCGAGCGCCTTGCAGCAGGTTCAATACGCCGGCCGGCAGGCCAGCCTCGATCCAGCACTTGACCGTCAACTCGGCGACTTTCGGTGTCAGTTCGCTTGGCTTGAACAGTACGCTGTTACCAGCCAGCAGTGCCGGCACGATGTGGCCGTTCGGCAGGTGACCCGGGAAGTTGTAGGGACCAAACACCGCGACTACACCGTGGGGTTTGTGGCGCAGTACGGCGGTGGCGTCGCCCAGCGGGCCGCTCTTCTCGCCGGTACGCTCGCGGTAGCTCTGCACCGAGATGGCAACCTTGTTGACCATGCTGGTGACTTCGGTCGCCGCTTCCCACAGGGGTTTGCCGGTTTCTTCGCCGATGGTATGAGCCAGTTCGTCAGCGTGACTCTTCAGCGCAGCGGCAAAGGCTTCCAGCACCGAAATACGCTCTTCCAGGGTGCGCCGCGCCCAGTCCGGAAACGCCTGACGCGCCGCTTGCACAGCCGACTCGACCTGAGCGGCGGTGGCACCGGCGCCGGACCACAGCACTTGCTGGGTCACCGGGTTCAGCGACTCGAAGGCTTCGCCCCCACCTGCCAGCCATTCACCTGCGATGTAAAGCGACTTCATTATTTCGACTCCCGAGCTGCGGACAACGCCACGGCGCGTACTTGATCGCCCGCGTTGAGTTGAAGACGTTTGGCGGTCTGCGGATCGACCACCAGGGTGCCGGCGGCCAGACGTGCCGGCGCAGCAGTGATCCGGCAGTCCTCGCGCTTGCGGTTGTGAATGATGAATGGCGTGGCGTCGTCACCCGGTGTGCCGACGGCCAGCACCAGCGCCTGGCTGTCGCGCACGGCGCGGATCTTGCCGGTTTCGCACTCGATCGCAGGACCTGCGTCGAAAATGTCGACGTAGCCCTGGTAGCTGAAACCTTCGCTCTTGAGCATGGCCAGCGCCGGCTCGGTGTCCGGGTGAACCTGACCGATTACGTTGCGCGCATCCGGCGACAGGAAGCAGGTGTACAGCGGGAATTTCGGCATCAGTTCGGCGATGAACGCCTTGTTGCCAACGCCGGTCAGGTAATCCGCCTGGCTGAATTCCATCTTGAAGAAGTGCCGGCCCAGGCTTTCCCAGAACGGCGAGCGCCCGGCCTCGTCGGAAACACCGCGCATTTCGGCAATGATCTTGTTGCCGAACAGTTGCGGGAATTCGGCGATGAACAGCATCCGCGCCTTGGACAGCATGCGGCCATTGAGGCCGGTACGGTAATCGGCGTGCAGGAACAGCGAGCACAGCTCGGAGTTGCCGGTCAGGTCGTTGGCCAGGAACAGCGTCGGAATTTCGCGATAGATGTTCAGCTCTTGCGAAGCGCTGACCGTCAAACCGACCCGGAAGTTGTACCAGGGCTCACGCAGGCCGACGGCGCCGGCAATGGCGGAAATACCCACCACGCGACCGTCGTCATCTTCGAGCACGAACAGGTAGTCCGCATCGCCCCGCCCGGCTTCGCCGCGAAAGGTCTTCTCGGCCCAGCCGACCCGATGGGCCAGTCGCTCTTCGTTGGCCGGTAAGGTGGTCAGGCCGGTGCCGGTGCTGCGGGCCAGGTCGATCAGAGCGGGTAAATCGCTGCTGCGTACGGGACGAACGATCATGCTATCTCCTCAAACGGGCCGCTTGCGCCACCCGTGAAACTTCGCTGCTTTCTAGGCATCAATTGCGACGTTAAACCGCCACCAGGCGCACGCTGGCACCCTCGCCGACGCCCAGGGCTTCGGCCGCTTCCAGGTCCAGGGTTACCGGTTTGCCCGGCGCGTAATCGAGCTCGAGCATCACTGCGCGGTAATCCTGCAACTGGGCATTGGCCACCAGATACTGGCGACCCACGCCTTTGACCGGCTCGCCGATCTTCACCGGCACCACGCGGCTCTGGGCGATCGAACGGATCCCCGAGACACGGGCATGCAAGGTCGGGCCGCCGTCGAAGATGTCGATGTAGTGATCGGTCTCGAAGCCTTCGCGCATCAGGATGTCGAAGGTGATCTGCGCCCGCGGGTGTACCTGGCCCATGGCTTCTTGCGCGGAGTCCGGCAGCAATGGCACGTAAATCGGGTAATGCGGCATCAGTTCGGCGAGGAACGTACGGCTTTTCAGCCCGCACAGACGTTCGGCTTCGGCGTAGTTGAGGTCGAAGAAGTTGCGACCGATGGCATCCCAGAATGGCGAGTCGCCGTTTTCATCGCTGTAACCAACGATCTCGGTCACTACGGAATCGGCAAAACGCTCCGGATGGCTGGCCACGAACAGCAAACGGCCACGGGAGTTGAGCTCCGACCACGGCGAACCCACCAGCTCGCGCTGCACATAGAAGCTGGTCAGCAAGCTGTTGCCGGTCAGGTCATGGCACTGCGAGAGCACGTGGATCTTGTTGTGAATCTTCAACTCGCGCGAAGCGTGCACGAAGGTTTCGTTGCGGAAGCTGTAGAACGGCTCGGAGTAACCGGCCGATGCCACGATGGCCGAGCAACCGACCAGCTTGCCGGTAGCGGAGTCTTCGAGGACGAAGAAATAGCTTTCCTCACCGTTGAAGCTCACTTCAGCGGCGAACGAGGCTTCGCTTGCCGCGATCTTGTCGCTCAGGCGTTCAACGTCATCCGGCAAGGAAGTGACACCAATCGGACTGTCCGCAGCCAGACGCTGTACCTCGCCCAGATCAGCCATTTGCGCGGGGCGCATCACCAGCATGGTGTCACTCCTTTCTCTTAAAAATTCACAGAAAAAACGCCGGACACTGTGGGAGCGAGCCTGCTCGCGAAAGCGGTGTATCAGTCAGCAGAGATGTTGACTGACACGCCCTCTTCGCGAGCAGGCTCGCTCCCACAATGGAACAAGCCCGGCATCAAAATTGGGTTCGACGCCTGAAACTCAGGCGTCGAAGGGTCTATCAGGCTTGCGTCAGTTTTGCAGCAGCGCGTTCGAAGCGGTCCAGGCCGGCATCGATATCGGCGTCTTCCACCACCAGGCTCGGGGCGAAACGCACCACGTCCGGGCCGGCTTGCAGAACCATCAGGCCTTCTTGCTCAGCGGCGTTGAAGATGTCCTTGGCCTTGCCTTTCCAGGCATCGCTCAAGACGCAACCGATCAACAGGCCCATGCCACGAACCTTGGTGAACAGGCCGTACTTTTCGCCGATCTGCTCAAGGCGGGCCTTGAACTTGTCGTGCTTGGCGTTGACGCCGGCCAGCACCTCAGGGGTGTTGATCACGTCGATCACGGCTTCCGCGACAGCGCACGCCAGCGGGTTGCCGCCGTAAGTGGTGCCGTGGGTGCCGACGACCAGGTGCTTGGCCAGGTCTTCGGTGGTCAACATGGCTGCGATCGGGAAACCACCGCCCAGGCTCTTGGCGCTGGTCAGGATGTCCGGGATCACGCCGTAATGCTGGTAGGCGAACAGATGACCGGTACGGCCCATGCCGGTTTGCACTTCGTCGAAAATCAGCAGCGCGTTGTGCGCGGTGCAGAGCTCGCGGGCACCTTGCAGGTATTCCAGTTCAGCCGGGATCACACCGCTTTCGCCCTGGATCGGTTCCAGCACCACGGCGCAAGTCTTGTCGGAAATGGCAGCTTTCAGCGCGGCCAGATCGTTGTACGGCACGTGGGTGATGCCGGTGATTTTCGGGCCGAAACCGTCGGAGTACTTCGACTGGCCACCGACGTTCACGGTGAACAGGGTACGGCCGTGGAAGCTGTTGAGCGCGGCGATGATCTCGTACTTCTCGCTGCCGAAACGGTCGAAACCGACACGACGGGCCAGCTTGAAGGCGGCCTCGTTGGCTTCGGCGCCGGAGTTGCAGAAGAAGGCGCGGTCGGCAAAGGTGGCGTCGACCAACTTGTGGGCCAGGCGCAGGGCCGGCTCATTGGTGAACACGTTGGACACGTGCCACAGCTTGTTCGCCTGCTCGGTCAAGGCACCGACCAGCGCCGGATGCGCGTGACCCAATACGTTGACGGCAATCCCGCCGGCGAAGTCGATCAGCTCGCGACCGGACTGGTCCCAAACGCGGGAACCGGCGCCACGCACAGGAATGAATGCGGCAGGCGCATAGTTGGGAACCATTACCTGATCGAAATCGGCGCGTTGTACCGCAGCGTGCTCAACGGACATCGGAGTCTCCTGAAGAGAAAACACTCGCCTGAAACTGGCGAGCTTGGTGAGGATTGTAAGGACAGTTTTCAGCCCGGCCTTGCCGCCAAGCGACAACTTCTTATAGCGCAAACCCCGGATTTTCCCGGGTTTACGGCAATGCGACATATAGGGTCGCAAAGGCGCAGTTTAACTGGCGGCGGGCGTTTGCGGCAGGCTTGCTGCGTTGTAACGCTTGCCAATGGTCCGAGTGCGGTAAATATGTACCGCACAGCGTCCAGCTTCGCGGGTTTTCCTAGTGGCCTTTCAAAGCCAACGGCCACTGACCCGATGATTACCGAATCTACTACCACTATTGCCTCCGACGCTTTCAGGCCGGACGCTCATTTCCAGCATCTGCAGAATGTCATCCCCTCCTGGCTCCGTCAGGCGGCGCCGCACAGACGTGGGGCGCTGCGCAACATCACCCCCGCCCTGCCCGCTGGGCTAAGGGCCGCGTCGAAACATCACCACACCGAACTCGCCCGGCTGATCGCCCGACAGGTCTCCAGCCAGAACCAGGTCGACAAGGCGCTGGCCAACCTGCAGAACCCCGCGGATTTCGCCGAACCGCTGCTCAAGGCCGAACTCAAGCGCCGCTTCGGTCTGGATTTGAATGTGCGCGAAACGTTTTTGCGCCTCTACCTGCCTGATCACCTGCCGTGGTTACGGCTGAAGTCAGGCGCTGCGCGCACCTGGACGGTATCGCTGCTGGATGCCGCGCTGCACAACTTCGAAAGTGCCGAGACCCGCTTCGATGCCTTCGAGCCTGCCTCGACGTACATCACCGCGCCGTCTTCCAACGGGCAATTCCTGACCTTGCCGCTGATCCTGGAAAAAATGCCTGTCACGGTATTTACCGGCATGTGCCGGGAGCTGGACATTGGCCAGCGCTATAAAACCTATCTGGAAGACAATCTGGGCATCAGCAACCCGGTGGCTGCGGCGCTCCTGCAACCGAAAATCCGCGACAGCCAGAAAACCGCACTCACCGCTGCCTTGCACCTGGCGCAGATGCAAAAACTCCTGGGCAGCGACACCCACAGCCTGATTCTCGGCCTGCTCGACAACCTGCCGCATCTGCGCCTGCACAAGCAGCCATGGCGCTGTCATGACCTGACGTTCCTCAACGCGAGCCTCACCGGCATCCTGCTGTTTGCCCCGGACCTGGAGCGCGCCCGGGAAGTGGTTCGCGTGGTGGCTTATATACCGGGCGACCCCGAACAGCCGATCAAGGAATACCCCTCGTCCGCAGCCTTCGCCGAGGAACTGGGCCAGCGCCTTCGCGACCCCGCCTATCAACAGTTTTTCAGCCGCTTCATTAACCATGAGGATCGCGGTCACTTTTTCGCACAGCTGAACCAGCTGCTTGCCCCGATCACCTGGCAACCGGTCCAGCCAGGCGATTCTCGTCCGACCTGGCGGGAACAGCCCAACCCGCGCGCAGATCTGAAGATCGTAGCAACGCCTGTCACAGCAGAACTGTGGACTCACCTCTACCAGAGCAAGCTCAACAAGATCCTCAACGATGCGCGGGTGATCGCGGTGTCCACTGCAACGGTCGACCAGAAAGCCCGTTGGGCACTGTGGGATTCCTTCACGGAAATTGCCTCGACACTGCTGAACATCGCCGCTTTCGTGGCACTGCCATTCGTGCCGTTTCTCGGCGAACTGATGCTGGGCTACATGGCCTACCAGTTGCTCGACGAAACCTTCGAAAGCGTGGTCGACTGGGCCGAAGGGCAGAGTCGCGAGGCCTTCGGGCACCTGATGGGTGTGGTGGAGTCCGTGGTGCAACTGGGAACCTTTGCCGCAGGTGGTGCGATCGCCGCCGGCGAATTTCGCTCGGTATTGCCTCGGGAGATCGTTGAATTCATCGACCGCTTCAATACGGTAAAACGGCCTGACGGCGACACCCGCTACTGGCAGCCCGACCTGACCGCCTATGAACACCCTGCGGTATTACCCAAGGATGCAAAACCGGATGAGCTTGGGCTGCACCCGCATCAGGGCAAAAACCTGCTGCGCCTGGAAAACAGGCACTACGCCGTGAGCAAGGACCCGCTAACCGGCGAGTACCGCATCGACCACCCCTCCCGCCCTGACGCCTACAAACCACAACTGCGACACAACGGCAGCGGTGCCTGGCAAACCGAACTCGACCAGCCGTTGAGCTGGGACCAGGCCACCGTATTGCACCGTGTCGGTCCGGACATGCAGCGGTTTCCAGCCAGCACCCGCGAGCGCATCCTCGACATCAGCGGCAGCCACGAAGATGTCCTGCGCAAGATGCACGTGAATGCCGGGCAGGTGCCACCGCTATTGGCCGACACACTCAAACGCTTCAGGATCGATCAGGACATACAAACCTTTATCGATCAGATCGGCAGTGACCAGCCGGAACACTTCCTCAAGGCGGATCCCGTGACGCAGCTGGAACTGCTCAATGAAAACGGCTATTGGCCAGCAGACAAAGGCCTGCGACTGATCGACAAAAATGCGCAAACCCTTTGGCAAAGCCCGGCGCCCGACGTACCCGTGGTGCAAATCGATGCCGCCCGCCTCACCGACGGCGACCTGCTGAAAACCTTTCTCCTGAACCTGTCGAACAGCGAAGCCAGAACGCTGATGGGTGAAGAATTCGGCCACCCCTCCCCGGGCCTGGAAAACCGGACGCAGCGGTTGCGCCAGATACTCTCGCGACTTGCCGAACAGAAACGGCAAAGCCTGTTCGACCAGCGTTATCGCAGACTCGAACGTGGCGCTCGCGCAGCCGTACAAGTGGTCATGGATGCCGAGCCCGGACTGCCACGCAGCGTTGCACAAGCGATTGTGGACACAGCAAGCGACCTGGAACTGCAGCAGCTAAAAAACGCAACCATTGCCCCTCGCCTGGCCGAGCTGAGCCGGGAGGCCGGATTGCAAGTGCGCGTGACACGCGCCTACGAGGGGCTTGATTTGCCATCGACCGAGAACAACCTCGACACCGACCGGCTGGCCTTGCACACCCTGGAAAAACTACCGGGCTGGACGGCAGAGCTACGGCTGGAAATCCGCCAGTATGCCCATGAGGGCCTCCTGATCGACAGCCTTGGAAGTGTCGACGCACCTATCCGCAAAGTGCTGGTACTCAAAGAAGAAGGCTCGTATCAGGCGTTCGATCATGACGGCGAAGAACTCAGCGGCATGGGTTCGCTTTACACCTGCCTGCTACAGGCCATGCCGGACAGTGAACGCACCGCCTTGAATCTAAATATCGGTGAAGGTGAACGGCTCAAGCAGTTGATTCGCCAACACGCCTTGAACCGTGATGCATTGCGCGCGCTGCTGATTCAACACCCCAACCCCAAACCCACCTACGACCCAAAGGTGATGCGCTTGCTCGGTGGCAGTGACGGGTATCGTCGAATCCCAGGCAACACACCCACCTTGCAAACCCGGGCGCAGACTCTGTTTCCCCATCTATCCGCCGAAGAACTCGACGCCTTCGTCGAACGCTTGCAGCAACACCCCAACGGGCCGCGGGCAGAGCTGAGTCGGCTCATGGCTCAACACGCGCAACTGCTGGAGACGCTGTCGTCCTGGCGCAATGAAATTCCGCTGTTCATTCCAGACACGCAAATCGGGATCACGCCCGAGCAGTTCGCTGCGCAACAGCAGGTTCGCCGTCAATTCACTATCGATCTGGCCGACTGTTGGCGCCAGCAATGGACCCTTCCCGAGACCGCTTTTGAAACGGCCGACTTCAACTTTTTCCAACCGATCATCGGCCAATTGCCGACACTGGGCGCCGAATTCAGCGGCGTCACAATGCTGACCCTGGAAGGCAGTAGTGCCACGCGAGGCGTGCATGAGTTTCTGCGCAGTTTTACAGGTTTACGCATCCTGAAACTGCGCGACTTCAACCTTGGCCGCTTGCCGGACACCGTTTCCTCACTGCAACTCGAAGAACTCGTTCTGAGCAATTGCGCGATTACCCTCAGCCCAGAAAGCCAGACCGGGCTTGCCGGCCTGCATCAGTTGACTTTTCTGAACTTGTTCAAAAACCCCTTGGGCCTGACACCCGATGTCGGCAGCATGCCCTATTTGAATTACATCGATTTATCGCAGACAGGCATCACTGAACTTCCGCGCGACTTGTTGACTCGTCCGCGCCTGCGCACCGCCCTGCTCAATGACAACCAGATCAAGGAGGTACCCGGCACCCTGTTCACATTGCAGCGCAGCACCCAGGAAGATATTGACCTGGGCAACAATCCACTTTCAAGCGCAACCCGTGAACGCCTCAAACAGTACTTCCAGCAGACCCGCCAGGACTTCGGTATCTTTGCCGAAGAAGCAGATATCCACCGTGTGCAAGCGCTGTACCCCATGATGGACCAGGAGGACGCCAGCAAATTCGTGTTCCTGTTACCCGGCACACTGGACGAGGGACGAATCGTATTGACCCGCCTGGAAGCCGAACTCACCACCCTTGAAAACGACCTGTCGGCCTGGACCGGCAATATTCCGGCCGTCCACCCTCACAGCAATCAACCGTTCACTGCCCAGCAACTGCTGATCGAACATTCGACGCGGGACGCATTCAGAGAGTCCGTATTGCGCTGCTGGCGCCGGGAAACCGATCTGGATGATTTAAACGATTCGCAGCAAGCGATAATTTATGACCTGAGCCTGGACACGCGGATTATCGGTAACCTGCCGACACTGAGCGCAGATTTCAGCCATGTTTCTCAGGTTTACCTCAGTAGCGAGAGCGGCCTGACCACAGGTGTCACGAGGTTCCTGGAGTGCTTCCCCAATCTCCAGACCCTCGTCATCAACGACTTCAGGCTGGGCGACATCCCGGAGGCGATCTTCCGGATGAGCGATTTGAAGTCGCTCAATCTCCTCGACTGCCACATCACCCTGACCCCGCAGTCGGCCCTGAACCTGGCCGAGATGGCCCACCTGGAATTCATCGACTTGAGAAACAATCCGCTGGGGTTGGCTCCGGATATCAGCCAGATGGCGGACCTGGCGACCCTGCAACTGGACAACTGCGGGCTCACCGAATTACCCGCTGGGCTGTTGCAGCTCAAGAGCCTGGAAATCGTAGACCTGAGCGGCAACGCGATCAGCCAAATACCCGCCGACCTCCTCGAACTGCCGCTGGAGGTCGCCGAAAGCATCAGCTTGCGGGGTAATCCGTTCTCTGAAGAAAGCCTGCAAATCCTGCTTGAGTATTTCAGGCTGACCGGTGTCGACTTCGGGGTTCAGGAAGTGATCGAACGGGCAGAATTGGAGCTGTCGACTTCCGAGGCGTCCGAACCGGAAGATTGATCGGGATCAGGCGCGGATCAACCGCGCTCCGGCGGCACCGATGACAATTCGAACGGACTGCTGCTGCGCCGCTGGTTGCGATCTTCCCGCGGCGTGGCACCGAAGAAATTGCGATAGGCGCTGGAGAAATGCGGCCCCGAGGAGAAGCCACAGGACAGGCCGATCTGGATGATCGACTTGCTGGTTTGCATCAACATCTGCCGGGCCTTGTTCAAGCGCAGTTCCAGGTAGTACTGGCTCGGCACACGGTTGAGGTATTGCTTGAAGATGCGCTCCAGTTGCCGACGGGACACGCACACGTGCTGGGCGATTTCGTCGGTGGTCAGCGGCTCTTCGATGTTGGCTTCCATCAGCAACACGGCTTGGGTGAGCTTCGGATGGCTGGAACCGAGGCGGTTCTGCAACGGAATGCGCTGGCGTTCGCCGCCCTCGCGGATGCGCTCGACCACCAGTTCTTCGGACACCGCACCGGCCAGTTCCGCGCCGTGATCACGGGCCAGCACGGCCAGCAACAAGTCGAGCACCGACATGCCGCCGCACGCGGTCAGGCGATCGCGATCCCAGTCGAACAGGTGGCTGGTGGCGATGACCTTCGGAAAGCGCTCGGCGAAATCGTCCTGCCAGCGCCAATGCACGGCCGCGCGATAACCGTCGAGCAAGCCCAGTTGTGCCAGCGGGTAAACCCCGGCCGACAGACCGCCGATCACGCAACCGGAACGCACCAGTTGCTTGAGCGCACTGCTGAGCGCCGGCGCCAGTGCGGTCGGTGGTTCGTCAGCGAGCAGGAACAGTTTCTGGAAGTTTTCGAGCTTGCCGGTCCACGCCTCACCCGGCAATTGCCAGGCGCTTTCGGCCGGCGGTTCGGCCTGCAGGAACGACAGCTCGTAAACCACGTCCGGATGCACACGCTGGGCAACACGCAAGGCCTCCTCAGCCAGCGCAAGCGTCAGTGCTTTAGTGCTGGGCCAAATCAGGAAACCAATTCGATGGGCAGTCATGGTGGGCAATCCGAAGCGGAGAACAGTGATGAAGGCATGGGCCAATGCTAGCCCGTAAATGAACGCAAATCTCAAAGCCAGTACAGATCTAAATGTGGGAGCGGGCTTGCTCGCGAAAGCGGCGTATCAGTCAACATCGTTGCTGTCTGAACCACCGCTTTCGCGAGCAAGCCCGCTCCCACAAGGGATTGGGATCAGCCTCTAAATCGCGAAGCATGCACTATCCCTGTGCACAACGGCAGTCCTGATTACTTCAAGCTGCCGGACAGGAATTGCTGCAAACGCTCGGATTGCGGGTTCACCAGCACTTCGCGCGGGTTGCCGCTTTCTTCGACTACACCTTTGTGCAGGAACACCAACTGGTTCGACACTTCACGGGCGAAGCCCATTTCGTGGGTCACCACGACCATGGTCCGGCCTTCCTGGGCCAGGGCCTGCATGACTTTCAACACGTCGCCGACCAGCTCCGGGTCGAGTGCGGAAGTCGGTTCATCGAACAGCATCACCTCAGGTTCCATCGCCAGCGCACGGGCAATCGCCACACGCTGCTGCTCGCCGCCGGACATGTGGCCAGGGTAAGCATCCTTGCGATGAGCAACGCCTACCTTGTTCAGGTAGTGCTCGGCCTTGTCGCGAGCCTCGGCCTTGGACATGCCCAGTACATGCACCGGCGCTTCCATGATGTTTTCCAGCGCGGTCATGTGCGACCACAGGTTGAAATGCTGGAACACCATCGACAGGCGCGAACGCATGCGTTGCAGCTGTTTCGGGTCGGCAGCCTTCAGCGCGCCGTCCTTGTTCGCCACCAGCTTCAACTCTTCGTTGTTGAGCAGGATCTTGCCCGCGTGCGGCTGCTCCAGCAGGTTGATGCAGCGCAGGAAAGTACTTTTGCCGGAGCCACTGGAACCGATGATGCTGATCACATCGCCGGCTGCCGCTTTCAGGGACACGCCCTTGAGCACTTCGTGACTGCCATAGCGTTTATGCAGGTCTTGGACTTCAAGTTTGTACATGCTGTCGGTTCTCACAAAAACAGTCAGTCAGTGGTATTCAGTGCTTGCGCGGGGCCAGGTAGCCCAGCCAGCGGCGCTCGGCCATCTTGAACAGTTTCACCAGGATGAAGGTCAGGCACAGGTAGAACACGCCGGCGGTGATGTACGCCTCGAACGGCAGGTAGAACTGGGCGTTGACCGTGCGCGCGGCACCGGTGATGTCGATCAGGGTCACGATGGACGCCAGACTGGTGGTCTGCAGCATCATGATCACTTCGTTGCTGTACTGCGGCAGCGCGCGGCGCAGGGCCGACGGCAGCAGGATGCGCTTGTACATCTTGACCCGCGACATGCCCATGGCCTTGGCCGCTTCGATCTCGCCGTTCGGCGTGGCGCGCAGGCTGCCGGCGATGATTTCGGCGGTGTAGGCGCTGGTGTTGATCGCGAACGCCAGGCACGCACAGAACGTTGCGCTGGACAGCCACGGCCAGAGGAAGCTTTCACGCACCGCTTCGAACTGCGCCAGACCGTAGTAGATCAAGAACAGCTGCACCAGCATCGGCGTGCCGCGGATCACGTAGGTGAAGAGCCAGGCCGACATGTTGACGACCGCGTTCTTCGAGACGCGCATCAGGCCCAGCGGCAAGGCGCACAGCAAGCCGAAGAACAGCGACAGCGCGAGCAGTTTGAGGGTGGTCACCAGGCCGCCGAGGTACAGCGGCATGGCCTCCCAAATGACGTTGTAGTCGAAGATCATAGATCAGCCGCCCTTACGCCTACCGAGTAGCGCTTCTCAAGGTGACGCAATGCCAGCAACGACACACTGGTGATCACCAGGTACATCGCGGCTACTGCGAGGAAGAAGGTGAAAGGTTCGCGGGTGGCATCGGCCGCCTGCTTGGCCTTGAACATCATGTCTTGCAGACCTACCACCGAAATCAGCGCGGTAGCCTTGGTCAATACCAGCCAGTTGTTGGTGAAACCCGGAATCGCCAGGCGAATCATCTGCGGCACCAACACCCGGAAGAACACCTGGAAACTGCTCATGCCGTAAGCCATGCCGGCTTCAGCCTGGCCTTTAGGGATCGCCATGAAGGCGCCACGGAAAGTTTCCGACAGATACGCACCAAAGATGAAACCCAGGGTGCCAATACCGGCCGCCAACGGGTTCAAGTCGATGTAATCGTCAAAGCCGAGCAGCGGTGCGACGCGGTTGAGCAGGTCCTGGCCGCCGTAGAAAATCAGCAGGATCAGCACCAGGTCGGGAATACCACGGATCACCGTGGAATACAGGTCGCCCAGCCAAGCCAGCCAGCGCACCGGCGACAGACGCAGTGCCACGCCGATCAGGCCCAGAACGATGGCCATGGCCATGGACGACAAGGCGAGCTGAAGCGTCAGCCAAGCGCCATCGAGGATGACAGCCCCGTAGCCTTTCAACATGATTCAGGTCCTCGAAAGTAGGATGAAAAAATGGCGCAAACCTCAGAGATCCTGTTGCTTGCGCCATTTCGGACTTGTCGCTGGGACGTATTACTTGCCGTAGATATCGAAGGCGAAGTACTTGTCCTGGATTTGCTTGTACTTGCCGTTCTCGCGAATGGCAGTGATCGCGGTGTTGATCTTGTCTTTCAGCGCGTCACCCTTACGCACCGCGATGCCTACGCCGTCGCCGAAGTATTTGACGTCGGTGAACGCAGGACCGACAAAGGCGAAACCTTTACCGGCGTCGGTTTTCAGGAAACCGTCATCCAGAAGCGTAGCGTCTGCCACGGTGCCGTCGAGGCGGCCGGCGGCCACGTCGAGGTAAATTTCGTTCTGCGAACCGTAAGGCTTGATCTCGGCACCCAGCGGGGCCAGAACTTCGCGAGCGAAACGCTCGTGGATCGAACCACGCTGCACGCCGATGTTCTTGCCCTTGAGCTCGGTCAGGCCTTCGCTGACCTGAGTGCCGGCCTTCATGACCAGGCGAGCCGGGGTGTTGTAGTACTTGTTGGTGAAGTCCACGGACTTCTTGCGATCTTCAGTGATCGACATGGACGACAGGATCGCGTCGATCTTGCGCACCTTAAGCGCAGGGATCAGGCCGTCGAACTCTTGCTCGACCCAAACGCACTTGACCTTCATTTCTTCACACAGCGCGTTGCCGATGTCGTAGTCGAAACCAACGATGCTGCCGTCCGGCGCTTTGGAAGCGAACGGAGGGTAAGCCGCCTCGATACCGATTTTCAGAGGTTTTTCATCGGCGAAGGTTGGCATGGACAGCACGGACAGTGCCAGGGCGCCAAGCAGCACGAGTTTCTTCATCTTGGGACTCCATCGGTAAAGGGCAAAAACGGCAGAGTGAGCAACAGCCCAATATGCGAGTGAGTGGAACCGGAAAGCAGTGCTGCGTCCTACATTGCGCGTGCGAAATTTCAACACGAGCAACGACGAGCGAGTGATCGGCATTCTAACGACAGGCCCGAGGCCGATATTTCTTCAATGCGACAACTAATTACAGAAGCACTGAGAAAGCCGTTTTAGCGCGTTGACAGCCCTGCAAAATCATGCAAGAGCAAAAGACATTGAACCGATCTGTGTTGCAAATTGCGGGCCTATTATTGGCAAACCCTTCTAATCCGGCAAGCGCAGCGTGGGGTCTTATTTTTCAGCGGTGCTTTTTAAACGCCGATGTGGGGCTTGGCGTTTCCCAATACCCCGTGTTGAAGCAATGCGGTTACACATTCAGTAACCTGAAAGAACGCAGGTAACAGTAGGAAAATGCCGACAGAGGAAACCGATATTTATTGGTAGATGTTGCTTCGACGCATGGCAGATCGCCTTCGCGAGCAAGCCCGCTCCCACAGGGATTGATGGTGTTTTTGTGATCTGATCCACACCACAAAAACCTGTGGGAGCGAGCCTGCTCGCGAAGGGGCCAGCCCAGCCAACACAAAAACCTCAGACACAAAAAAGCCCTGCCAGGCTCAACACCTGACAGGGCTTTCAGTGACTCACAACCGCCGCTTACGCAACATTCATCGTCTTGTGCGTATCAATCAAATGCTGCACCACACTCGGATCAGCCAGGGTGGAAATATCGCCCAACCCATCGTACTCAGCCGTAGCAATCTTGCGCAGAATCCGGCGCATGATCTTGCCCGAGCGAGTCTTCGGCAGCCCCGGCGCCCACTGGATGACATCCGGCGAGGCAATCGGACCGATCTCCTTGCGCACCCAGTTTTTCAGCTCCAGGCGCAGTTGCTCGTTCGGCTCTTCACCGTTTTTAAGGGTGACATAGACATAGATGCCCTGCCCCTTGATGTCGTGCGGCACACCAACCACCGCCGCTTCGGCGACTTTCGGGTGCGCGACCATCGCGCTTTCGATCTCGGCGGTGCCCATGCGGTGACCGGACACGTTGAGTACGTCGTCCACGCGACCAGTGATCCAGTAGTAGCCATCGGCATCGCGACGGGCACCGTCACCGGTGAAGTACATGCCACGGAAAGTCTTGAAGTAGGTGTCGACGAAGCGGTCATGGTCGCCAAACAGCGTACGCGCCTGGCCTGGCCACGAATCGAGAATCACCAGGTTGCCCTCGGCCTCGCCTTCGACGATGTTGCCCAGGTTGTCCACCAGTGCCGGCACCACGCCGAAGAACGGACGCGCCGCAGAGCCTGGCTTGAGCGCATGAGCACCCGGCAGCGGGCTCATCATGTTGCCGCCGGTTTCGGTCTGCCACCAGGTGTCGACGATCGGGCAACGGGACTTGCCGACATTCTTGTAGTACCAGTCCCAGGCTTCCGGGTTGATCGGCTCGCCCACCGAACCCAACAGGCGCAGGCTGCTGCCGTCAGCACCTTCAACGGCGGCGGTGCCCGAAGCCATCATGGCGCGGATTGCGGTCGGCGCGGTGTAGAGGATGTTGACCTTGTGCTTGTCGACGATCTTCGCCACCCGGGTGATGTCCGGGTAGTTCGGCACGCCTTCGAACAGCAGCGTGGTCGCGCCGTTAGCCAGCGGGCCGTAGACGATATAACTGTGGCCGGTGACCCAGCCGACGTCGGCGGTGCACCAGTAGATTTCACCCGGGCGGTAGTCGAACACGCGCTCGTGGGTCATGGCTGCATACAGCAGGTAACCGCCGGTGGTGTGCTGCACGCCCTTCGGCTTGCCGGTGGAGCCGGAGGTATAAAGGATGAACAGCGCTTCTTCGGCGCCCATCTCTTTCGGCGCGCAAACGGTGCCGGCCACTTTCATCAGGTCCTCGAACCAGATGTCGCGATGCTGGTTCCACTTGATGTCGCCACCAGTGCGCTTGCACACGATGACTTTCTGGATGCTGCTGGTTTCCGGGTTGGTCAGCGCGTCGTCGACGTTGGCCTTGAGCGGGATCTTCTTGCCGGCACGAATGCCTTCGTCAGCGGTGATCACCACTTTGGATTTGCAGTCGATGATGCGACCGGCCAGGGCTTCCGGCGAGAAGCCGCCGAACACCACCGAGTGAATCGCGCCGATCCGGGTACAGGCCAGCATGGCGACCACGGCTTCGGGGATCATCGGCATATAGATAGTCACCACGTCGCCGCGGTGCACGTCCTGACCACGCAGGGCGTTGGCGAACTTGCACACTTGCTCGTGCAGCTCGCGGTAAGTGATGTTGCGGCTTTCGGCAGGGTCATCGCCCTCCCAGATGATCGCGACCTGATCGCCGCGCTCGGCCAGATGACGGTCGAGGCAATTGTAGGAAACGTTCAGGGTGCCGTCGGCGAACCATTTGATGTCGACATGGTGATCGTCGAAGGAAGTCTGCTTCACCGTGGTGAAAGGCTTGATCCAGTCGAGGCGCTTGGCTTGCTCGCGCCAGAAGCCGTCGGGGTTGACGACCGACTGCTGGTACATCGCCTTGTAGGTCGCCTCGTCGGTCAGCGTGTTAGCCAGAACCTCGGGACGAACGGGATACAGGGAAGCCGCACTCATCTTTCTTACCTCGGTGGAATAGTTGTTTTTGTATGACCACGTTTTAGCGGGGCCGGGCCTATAGAACCATTCGACGATGGTAGTAACAAGCCCCTACAAATTGTCATGAAAACCCCCTACTAAACATCGCACGACACCTGTAGGAGCGAGCCGGCTCGCGATGGTCGCCAACGATAACGCGCCCAACCTGACACCCCGCAGTGCTCTCCGGCTCATCGCGAGCAAGCTCGCTCCTACAACGTTATTCGGGGATTGTTACAGGATCTGTCAAAAGTGTTTATCAAAACCACGGCTATATGGACGAGGCGCGCCCACCTAAAATCAGCCACGCCAACAAGGCAACCTGATTAACCCAGTTGCAGCCCCCACGAAGGCAGTTAATCAACCCCCCTGGTACTGAAGTTCCACACGCAATCTCAAAAAGATTGCGTGCCCCCTTTCGACCTCCAAAAGGTAAATCCGAAATGAAAGCTTTATTAGTTCTGGCCCTCAGCAGTCTGTGCGCAACCGCCATGGCAAACGAGGTCCCGACTGATGTTGCCCAGCAAAAACCGCCCATCGAGGAATACACCTACTCCACCCACCTGGACATCGCCAAAGTGATCTCCATGAGCGAAGCCCCGAACGTGTGTGAAGTTGTGCCGATGAAAATGGAATACGAAGATTCCCACGGCCAACGACATATCCTGCGCTACAGCATGATGGGCAATGGCTGCTCCAACGGCTGATCTCCCGCTTCACCCTCCCCCCATAAGGTTCGACCCACCCGCCGCGATCAGGCAGATGAAGCGCCGAACCTTAATGATCGATTAAGTCGATTGCTTTAAGCATTTATTTGCGCTTTTTAATCGAAATAGTCGGCGTAGTATCAACTGCAACCCAAGACAAACAACGCTTGTGAAACTGGAGCAACGACCATGAAAACCCAACTGATCCTCGCCCTGACCCTCTCCGTCCTGGCTGCCAACACCTTCGCCGCCGATGGTTACGACCGCACCGGCTCGGCTGCTTACACCACTGAAGCGGCTGTCGCTTCCGACGGATACGACCACACCGGTTCGGCATCCTTCGCTGCCGATGGTGCCGATCACGTTGGCGCAGGCAAACTCGCCTCCGACGGTTCTGACCACACCGGTGCCGCCCGCCTCGCCGCCGATGGCGCTGATCACGTCGGTGCCGCTCGCCTGAGCTGATCCGCCAGCGTGACTTCACAGCCCGACTTCGGTCGGGCTTAGTTGTGTCTGGAGCCTGAGAAAACCCCACCGAAACACAAGATGTAGTGAAAAAAGCCTTTTTTGGTCATTTCTTGAACAAAAATATTCCGGGGCAAAAAATTAAGAAAAAAAATCTTCCCCCGCCAACATCCTTCAAAGCCCTGTAAACCCTCACTCCGACCGAAAAACGGCCCCCGTCGACCGATCCGTGAGCCATTTCGCCGCACCACAGCACGCAAAACTTCCCTATAATGCGGCCTTAAACGGGCCTGCAATATTCCCTTACAGGGATGAAAAGCCAGTCTGAAGCCCCGCACAGGCGATCAACGCTTGCTGCGCCCATCAGTGGCTCTCGGAACCCCGTACAAAATTCTGTTTGATGCCTGCGTATAGCTGCTGCAAAAAACGATTCCTTTAGATCCAACGCGGCCAGTAAGGCCGTGTGAAAAACCAACTATCCATTTTCACACGGGCACACTGGCCCTCACGCAGGAGACGACACGTCATGCTGAGCTGGGACGAATTCGACAAAGAAGACACGGAAGTAGCAGTCAAGAGCGCCAACGCTGGCCACGCCACCGAAGCCAACATGGACCGTCTCGACAGCGCCGGCGGTGCCGCCGCCCTGGAAGCCCGTGCCGTGACCGCTTCTGACTCCGCCGCCGTTGCCCGCGCCAAAGCCGCCCTGGATTCCCTCGACGTCGCCGAAGGCCTCGCCGAACTCGAAGGCGCCTCCGCCCGTGTCGCCGTTGACGAAAAGCGCATGATCAACTGCCGCGCCGACCTCAACCAACTCGTACCCTTCAAGTACGACTGGGCCTGGCAGAAGTACCTGGACGGCTGCGCAAACCACTGGATGCCGCAAGAAGTCAACATGACCGCCGACATCGCCCTCTGGAAAGACCCGGAAGGCCTGACCGACGACGAGCGCCGCATCGTGATGCGCAACCTCGGCTTCTTCTCCACCGCCGACTCCCTGGTTGCCAACAACCTGGTCCTGGCCGTGTACCGCCTGATCACCAACCCGGAATGCCGCCAGTACATCCTGCGCCAAGCCTTCGAAGAGGCGATCCACACCCACGCCTACCAGTACTGCATCGAATCGCTGGCCATGGATGAAGGCGAAATCTTCAACATGTACCACGAGATCCCGTCGGTCGCGAAAAAAGCCACCTGGGGCCTGAAATACACCCGCTCGATCTCCGATCCGAAGTTCGAAACCGGCACCGTCGAAACCGACAAAGAACTACTGCGCAACCTGATCGCCTACTACTGCGTCCTGGAAGGCATCTTCTTCTACTGCGGCTTCACCCAGATCCTCTCCATGGGCCGCCGCAACAAAATGACCGGCGTCGCCGAGCAGTTCCAGTACATCCTGCGCGACGAATCCATGCACCTGAACTTCGGCATCGACGTGATCAACCAGATCAAAATCGAAAACCCGCATTTGTGGGATGCCGAGATGAAGGAAGAAGCTTCGCAGATGATTCTGCAAGGCACTCAGCTGGAGATCGAATACGCGCGTGACACCATGCCTCGCGGCGTGTTGGGCATGAACGCGGCGATGATGGAGGACTACCTCAAGTTCATCGCTAACCGTCGCCTGTCGCAGATCGGTCTTAAAGAAGAGTATCCAGGGACGACTAACCCGTTCCCTTGGATGAGCGAGATCATGGACTTGAAGAAAGAGAAGAACTTCTTTGAGACGCGGGTTATTGAGTATCAGACTGGTGGGGCTTTGAGCTGGGATTGATCGTACTTTAAAGAGTTAACTTTGTATCTTACCTGACATGGAAGTCGGGAAGGTGAGCTGAATCTGCTTATAGCTCCATCCCTTCATAAATAAAGGATTATGTATGCAACCTCATGAATACTCCATCATTGGGCACAGTCGTGCCACGATCGGAAGATATCTGGCAATATTTGCCGGATTAGCCTCATCAGCCATTGCCGCACTAGTGGCCTTCAGCTTTGACATTGCGCAAAAATTTGAACTTACAGCGAGCAATCCCGGAATAATTGTACTCCCTATATCCGCCGCCGTAATTTATACGTTTGGGCACGCATTATTTGACTCGTGGATGTGGCGCTGGCCACCAATTTTAAAATTCCTCAAAATACCAAACCTGAACGGCAAGTGGGACTGCAAAGGCCAAACTATAAACGCCCAAGGGGAAGTTACTTTTGAGTGGACCGCTACAATCCGCATCACCCAAACATGGGAAAAACTTCGAGTCTACCTGAACACCGGACAATCAAAGTCCGCAAGCATCGCAGCCTCTTTGGTTCACGAACCCGGAAGAGGTTACATTTTAATGTACAGCTACCGAAATGAACCTCGAGCTGGGGAAGTAGAGTTAAAATCGCATATAGGTTATGCAGAGCTTGAGCTAAGTGAGGACTTAACAGAAGCTTACGGAGATTATTTCAACAATAAAGGCCGATTAACCTGCGGACGCATGAACCTAACACGCCAAGGAGCTTCGAATGAGTAACTACAAAGAAAAACTCAACAATCTTCGCAACAGAAGACTTGGCGAAACATCCTCTTATACCTTCGACTCAGCATCAGCTTCAACGGGACTTGAGCATCTAATTTATAATTCCCGTTCAGAAAAAGAAAACTATGAAACAAGGGCTTCGGGCGAAGCTACAAAATACGCACTAGGTTCAATGCAGGAAGTTGGTACGCGCTACACTGAGATCAGTTACGAGGAGGGAAAGCGCGTAATTAGTCAAATCTCAAATGGTTTGAGTGCTCTCCCTTTGAGGGCAAGCTTTGAGTTTCAAGGTTCAGTACCTTTGAATGTACATATTCGCGGGGTAAGCGACGTAGATATTCTCGTCCTTCATGAGGAGTTTGTAACCTTAGACTGGAATGGCCCCGCAGCGGGCACCTACACAAGGCTTCCGAACCCTCCAACCGTTTTGGAGCAGATCCAATACTTACGATCACAATGTGAGAACTTGCTTATCAACCGGTACCCCGCAGCAACGGTGGATATCAGTGGCGACAAATCAATTTCTCTTTCTGGCGGTTCACTAAAAAGAAAAATCGACATCGTACCTTCTCACTGGCATCACTCTGCGACTTACCAACAATCACAACAAAAACATGACAAAGAAGTAAAAATCCTTCACAAATCAAAAAACGAACTGCTTTCAAATAGCCCCTTCCTTCATATGCGTAAAATAAACGACAAAGACCTACAAACAAATGGAGGAGTGAAAAAAGTTATCCGCCTGATAAAAAATATAAAAAACGACTCCAACCTAGATATAAAACTATCCAGCTACGATATAGCTTCTCTCGTGTGGCATTTCGACAACAGCATTCTGACAAAGCCTTCCTATATGGAGCTTTCACTCATTAGCGAAACTCAACAAAAAATAGAATCGATGATTTTATTTGAGTCACACACCAGAACACTTGCCACCCCCGACAACTCAAGAAAAATCATCGATTCCGAAGAAAAATGGAATTCACTGATTCTCTTGAATGACGAACTGATCGCACTATCTGAACAAATCGCAAGAGAAATCCAGCCTCACCTTTATCACAACTCTCTTCCTACAATTAGACGAGCACTCAGCGAGTCATATATCTACTAAATAAAAGACCGCATTTTTAGATACAACAGGTGCTGAGACTTCAAAGACTCAGCACCCACTCATATCTTACCCCCACCCGAACCCTGCCCATTAGATTTATTAAACGTTTCACAACCCAATTAAAATCCAACAAGCGCCAAAATTAAAATCTGTTTAAAAAACCAAGAAACTCGATGCATTTACGTACATATTTTCTAGCAGAGTCCTACTTCAAGATAAACCAAAACAATATTGACGAACCTTCTTCGATATCTTTACTCTAGCGACAGGTGCCTAAGAAACGCCCAACGTAGTAGCTAACTTCATCACACAGAGCGCATGCTGGTAACAGCATACAAGCCTAATTTCGTGTGAAGAGGAAATGCTTGTTGGGATTTTTTAGATCCTCTACGTCGGGCTCTGGCCCTCTTCAACTTCACACGTAGAGGTAATGGATATGCTCGCAGACACTCCACACCAATCGGTCATGTCGGATCCTTTCAGTTCGACAATCTTCACCCGCTATAACCTCCCACTCCATGCCCTTCTCCTGGAAAACCAACCTTGGTTTTGCGCTCGCGATCTCGGTCCCTTAATGGGCGTCCATCTGAATGATCGTGTGGTCAGAAAACTTGACGAGGATCAGCGTAATACCTTGTTAATTCGGTATTACGGCCAACCCGAGCAGCGGTTGATGCTTAGCGAATCTGGTGTGTATGCGTTGTTGGTGTATCACTACGCGCCGGAGAATCGGTTGTTGCGTGAGTGGCTGACCCATCAGGTAGTGCCAACCTTGCGCGATGCGGTGCCCTCGGACAATGCGGACCGACCAATGTTGAGTTTGTTGGATTGGCCAGAGATGTCGTTGAGCCTGTTGCATTGGCAGGATGAGGGGTGGATTCGACTGCGGGACATGCCCTTGTTGCTGCTCAGTCGCACGCGGAGGCGAGTGCCGGTGGTTAAACCTTGGTGGCAGAAGGTAGCCCAAGTGTTTCAGTCGTCGAGGCATTCGATGGGTTAAAAGACCGCCCTGTAGGAACGCTCGCGAGATCTGTCGCCATGATCTGTAGGAATTTTCGTAGACAGCCGTGATGGCCACTCAGTATCGTCCGAGGGTTTTCAACCCTCGGCGATTTTATGGACACCTCAAAAGAAAGAACTGGTTGGAGTGACGATGAGCTAGAAGCTTCAATCGATGCTTATCTGAAAATGATGGGCCGCGAACTGAGTGGCCAAACGTTCGTAAAGTCTATTGAAAACCAGCTATTACGTGACGGACCACTGAGCAAACGCAGTTCTTCGTCTATTGAGTACCGTATGCAGAACATTTCCGCGGTGCTGGAGCAAATGGACTTACCACGCATTGAAGGCTACATGCCCGCCAAGAATTTCGGCGCGAGGATTGGTCAGCGGATCCGTAACATTTTGGACAAAAAAGTCGTGCCTGGCGCTGACGAGTCGGACCCGACCTCTGATCACGTCACACTTATCCGCCGAGCTTCCAAGCTGCAAAAGAAAGGGCTAAAAGTCGCACCGAAAGGTAATGCGAACCCACAGCAAGTTAGCGTTACCACGACGTCTTACGTCCGTGACCCCAAGATCCGGGCATGGGTGGCTGACTTGGCGAAAGGTGTTTGCGAAGGCTGTGGCCAGAATGCACCCTTCGAAGTCGATGGTCTGCCGTTTCTTGAAGTTCATCATGTAAAGCATCTGGCGCAAAAAGGGTCGGACAGCATTACCAATGCGGTGGCTCTGTGCCCGAACTGTCATCGGCGTTGCCACCTTGCGAATGATAAAGAGGCTTTCACTTTGTCGCTGTATACCAAAGTCGGTCGATTGCTCGTTGAGTAATAGATTCGGTGTGTTTTACAGCCCAATAGGAGCAAGCGCCATCACCACCGGTTCGTGTTCGGCATGAGAGCTGTGGTGACTTTTAGAATCGCGAGCAGGCTCGGTCCCACAGGGGATCGTCAATCCGCACAATTCGGATTACCTGATGCTTCCGAGTTGCAGCATTTGGGGCCGCTTCGCAGCCCAACGGGGGCAAGCCCCCTCGCCACAAGGTTGGTGGCTGGCTTAGTTGCTGTGTTGATCTTGCGAATCGCGAGCAGGCTCGCTCCCACAGGGGATCTGCGTCGGTTTGGGAAACATCAATTCAGCAAGCGCCTTATAGACGGCCCTCAAACCCGTCGACTAAATCATCGAGAGTCTTGTCAAAATCCACAGACATCCGAATTGCTCCCTTCAACCGCCCAGGCACTCGAGCCCGAGGTGTATCAACATGGGGCAGCAGAACCAGGTAAGGCTTACCGTTTTTGGTAATCACTACGTTGTCGCCATTCCATGCACGCTCGGCAAGTTGAGGAAGCTGTGATTTGGCTTCGCGCATGTTTACTTTTACTCGCTCAGTCATTTGCACCTCCATGGAGTTAGCCAAACTAGCTGAAGCCGTAGATTTTCGATAGGCCAGCCCCCTCACCTCCCCAACCCACTAATCCGCCAAGGACACACCGCCGCCCTAACCCCACTCGGCCCAACAATCTCCGGTGTCTGCCCCAACGACCTCGCGCTCAGCACACTCCCCACCCGCTCAATCAACTGATCAAACCCCAACGTCGCATCCTCCTGATGCAATTTGCGCAGTTGTTCGACCAGTGCGTAGGTGAAGGCCCCATAGCTGTTCGACCCCACCTCATACTCATTGGCTTTTTCGTTCTCCCGCGCGGCGTAGAGCATCAAAGGCATGTAGGGGCCGTGGTGGCCGTAGAGTTTGCCTTGGCGCAGCAGTTGGGCTTTTTTCTCTGGGCGAAGGCCCGTGGCGGCGCCTTGGGTGGTGCGGGTGCGGGTAAGGCCGCGGGTTTTGTTGTCTTGTTCGCTGAAGTCGCGGCGGTCGGTGTCGACGGCGTAGACGCGGCGGTCCCAGTCGCCGGCGTAGGGGTCCCAGCGCAGCATGCGGTGGCGGATGTCGCTGGGTGGGGTGATGCCGCGCACGCGGCCGTTGCCGCGGGTCATGCCGCCGGCGTAGCAGCAGTCGAACATGACGGTGAGTTTGGCGCCGTGGCCGTCCGGGTCGAAGGGCAGGTGGCTGTAGAACTGGCGGAACAGTTTGTCGGTGAAGTGGGTGCTTTCGTCGTCCCAGTCGAAGTCGTGGAGCACCAGGGTTTCGTCCATGCAATCGGCTTCGCCGCTGCTGCTGTAGACCGGCAGTTGGGTGCCGTGGCCGGAGTAGAACAACACGCGCTCGTCCCCGGCGCGGGCGCCTTCCACCAGCCATTCGAGGCGTTCGACGAAGTTGGCCCGGGTCGCTCGGGCGTCGTGCAGCAATCGGATGTCGCCGGCGTCGTAGCCGCTTTCCTGGAGCATGCGGCTGATCAGGTAGGTGTCGTTGATGCAGCCGTCGAGGCGTGCGCTCGGGTCGAGGTAATCGTTGATGCCGACCACCAGAGCGCGGCGTTTGCGTTGGCCGCTGCGGGACAGGAACGCCGGCACTTCCAGCGCCCGCGCCGCCACCACATCGCGGGCCAATTGTGGCCACAGGCCGGTCTGGCTGTTGGGTGACGACAAGTAGGCCTGGGCGGCGTGATTGAGGTCGAGCAGGTCATCGCGCAATGGCAAAGTGAATTCGGTTTGCAGGTCGACCCGCGCGGAATCCGGCGAGGTGATCGGCCGGGTCAGCAATCCATCGTTGGGGTTGTAGAGGTGGAACCAGCGGCGGATGCCTCGGCCGTTTTCGCTCAAGCGCAGGACTCGCCCGCCCCACACTTCACGCATCACCAATGGCAGTGCGATCGGTGAGCCGAAGCTGACGAACACTCGACCATCGATGCGCTTGAGCGCCGAACCTTTTTTCGCCACCGACCGGCGCAGGGCGTCGTAGCCGATCAGGCTGCCCAGGCCTTGGGCGAAGATGATCTGCGGATTGAATGCGTCGATCTTCGCCAGCAGATGTTGAGTCAACTGCGTGCGCAAATCGGCGTCTTCGATCCATTGCACGAGGGCGCCCACCGTGGTGCGCAACATCTGGTTGACCGGCAGGCCCCAGCTGCCGAAATTCTCATCGGCCTTGCCCCTGGCGTCGGCCCTCAGCATCGCCAGGCCTCGGGTGATCTGGGCGAAGTCAGGCCCCTCCTTGAGCTGGTCATCGAAAGTCAGAAAGTCGATGTCCTGGTCATCGATGAGGCGACCGTTCTGTGCCAGTTGAGTGCGAATCAATGTGCGCCATTGTTCCTGCCAGTTCGCATCGATGCCGCCCTGCCCGCCCGTTGCTCGGCTGAACCCAACGCCGGGTAGGCACAGGACGCGCAGCCGCGTTGGCGCCACCTCCGATCCCGGCTCGACCAGGGCTTTACTGGCCGGCGCCGCCACCGGAGGAGCCGTTTGCCCTTGGGCGGTCACCATCAAATCCTGCAAGCGCCGCAGTTTTGCCTCCAGGCTATCTGCACTAGGCGCGGCAGGCGTGAGTGCGGCCTGCCCCGGATCAGCCAGGGCACGGCTGCGGTTGCCGAGAAAACCGCTGACCCATTGCGCGCTGCTCTTCCAGATCTGCTCTGGGTCGAGGCCATCGAGGTAACCGGTGGCACTGTCCACAACCTGTCGACTTTGGGTCGCCAGTTCGGACTCGATCAATGGCAAACCGGCGCGACTTGGCACTACGGTGGCCGCCAATGTCGGCGCAGTCGTTACGCTCGGTGCGGCACGCCAGATGGCTGCATTGCCGAAGTGCTGCGCCGCGATCACCCGTGGGCCGAGGGCACTGCGCGGCAATTTAAAATGATCACAAAGAAAGGCCAGCAAACTGGTGTGATCGTAGTGCTGCGCCTGGACATCGCCCGTCCAGGGGATCAAGCCCGGCTTGAGCCACGGCGAAGCCAGGATCGCCGGTACACGAACGCCGAGGCGGGTGAAGGGATTTTTCCAGGGCACATCGACTGTTGAACCGGTCGCCACGCAAGTTGGCGGCACCATGTGGTCATGGAAGCCGCCATGTTCGTCGTACAGCAGCACGAACAGGGTTTTGCTCCAGACGGCGGTATTGGCCGACAAGGCATTGAACACCTCGCCGACAAACTGATCGCCAAAGCGCAGGTCTTCAGGTGGATGATGGGACACGTTTGGCCCGAGCTTACCGTTGAGCAGGCCATAGCTCGGCTCGATCCAGGACAGTTCGGGGAGTTTGTTGCCGGCGACGTCCGACTTGAAGTCGTCGATGCTCAGGTGCTGCAAACCACCCTTGACCAGCGCCGCCAGCGGAACGGCGCCGTCGGAATAGATGCGTGCGTCATGGCCGTTATTGCGCAGCAGCGAGAAAATGCTCTCGCCGCCGAACTGTGCGATCAGGCTTTTGATGCCGGCCAGTACCGTGCCGGTGGACGGCATCAGCAGGTGACCATTGCAACTGCCGAGCATGGCAAAAAAACGGTTCGGCCAGGTTGGGCCTGGGACCGAGGAAAACCAGCGGTCGCACACGGTGAAATTGCGTGCCAGCCCGTGGATGGCCGGCAGCGTATCCTTCGCGGGCGTAGCGCCGAACGGGATGTAGTTCATCGCCCGTTGGGCCATGGATTGCGACCAGGTTTTGTACACCTTCAGGTCGGTGCGGGCCTTGTCGTAGGCGTCCTGGGCAAAACCATTGAGCGTGGGGTTGGCCGGGCTGGTCTTGAAGGAGACGCCCAGTTGTTTCTCTACGTTGACGAACTCGTGGCCAAGGTCGAAACCCTCACTGTTGCTCGGTGGCAGCGCCGGAGGCAGAGGGGGCGGCGGCGCCCACAGGCTGTAGTTCTCCGGGAACTCCGAGGCCTGGGTGATCACCGTCGAATTGCCATTGGCCAGCTTCAGCGGATTGGTGCTGGGCGCCTTGCGGTTGATACCGTCACACGCGGGATTGATGCTTGTGTAATCCCCCAGCAAATGGTCGAACGAACGGTTTTCCATCATCAGCACAACAACGTGCTCAATCCCGGCGGGCCAGTTGTTCGGCATGGTTCGCTCCTTGATATTAAGTCTCTATTTCGATCTCGCGGGTTTCACGGCAACCGGCTCCCTTCATCTTCCCGCTCCCTGTAATCCACCTGATAGTTCGCTACATAACTGTCCACAGCCGTCCCAATCGTAGGAAAAAACGCCGTCTCCCCCAACCGCGCAAACAACCCGAACCGCTTGAGTTTGTCCTTGACCGGGTCTTTCATCTCGGCAATACACAACTCGATACCCGCCGCGTGCAGGGTGTCGCCCAGTTCAGCCAGCATGTCGGCAGAGGTCACATCGACGCTGGTGACCGGTTCTGCGGCGACCACCAGCCAGCGCACGGGCGTGGGTGATGCCGCCACGGCGTCCAGCACGCGGTCGCTGAACAGTTCGGCGTTGGCGAAAAACAGAGGTGCATCCCAGCGAAACAGGACCAGGCCGGGGATCAGGCGCGCGTCGGGGTAGCGTTTGATGTCGTGGTAGCCCTTGACCCCGTCGGCGCGGCCCAATACCGCGGAGTACGGGCGCCAGCCATCCCAGAGGAATTCAATGACGGCAATTACGATGGCCAGGCCGATGCCCTCGATGGCGCCGAACACGGCCACGCCGACGGTACAGACAATCGACAGCCAGCATTCCCAGCGCTGGATGCGATAGATCCGGCGCAGGTCGGTGATTTCGATCAGGCCAATGGCCGAGGCGATCACGACTGCCGCCAGGGCGCTGGACGGTAAATGTTGCAGCAGGTCCGGTGCCACCACCAGCAGCAGGGCAACCGCCAGTGCGCCGACGACGCCGGTCAGTTGGGTTTTGGCTCCGGCGGCCTCGGCCACGGGCGTACGTGACGAGCTGCTGCTGATCGGGAAGCCTTGGAAAAAACCGGCTGCCAGGTTGGCGATGCCCAGGCCCACCATTTCCTGGTTCGGGTTGACGTAGGTTCGGGTCCGCGCCGCATAAACGCGGGAGAGCACGCTGGTGTCGGCGAACGAGACCAGTGCGACGGCGCACCCGCCGATCAACACAGGGACGATGTCGGCGCGGGTGATCCAGGGGATGGCGAAACCGGGCAAGCCTTGGGGGAGCGAACCGAGGACCGACACACCGGCGCGTGTCGCAAGGTCGAGTACACCCACGGCGACTGTCGCGCCTACCACGGCGATCAGGATGCCCGGCAGTCGCGGCCATCTTTTGAGCAGCAGGATCGCCGCCAGGGTGAGCCCGCCCACCGTGAAGGTGGTCCAGTTGACCTTTCCCTCCATCACCGCCGAGACGATGGCCCCTATGTTTCTCAATGGGCCCTCGGACTCAATCGAAAAACCGAACAGTTTGGGCAACTGGCTGATCAATACGGTCAGTGCGATGCCGTTCATGTAGCCGTAGCGGATCGGTTTGGACAGCAGTTCGGTGATGAAACCCAGGCGCGCCATACCGGCCAGGATACACACCGCTCCCGAGACGATTGCCATCATCCCCGCCAAGGCGACGGCACGCTGCGGGTCGCCACCGGAGAGTGGAATGATGACGGCAAGGATGACGGCCACCAGGGAGGAATCCGGCCCCATCACCAGAATTCGGCTGGGGCCGAACAGGGCATAGAACAGCAGCGGAACGATGGTCGCGTAGAGGCCATAGATGCCCGGCACGCCCGAAGCCACCGCATAGGCGATACCGACGGGCACCAGCATCGTGGTCAACACCAGGCCGGCCACGATGTCGTAACGCAACCATGCCGGTTGGTATTCGCGCAGCATGCCCAGCCCCGGTAGCCAGCGACGCCAACCGGTCTGTTCATCGCGGCGGGCTATCCGGCCCGGCTCCGGGAGAGGGGGCGAAGCATCTGAATGGCTCATGAACCGCCCTCGTTGATGGACTGTGCAGGCTCGGCGATATCGAAGTGATCTGAGTGTAGCTATTGCTTCGAATGCGCCATCACTGGAAGCTGTTCATCTAAAGGACTTGGAACCCGACATGAAATTCGACCTCGCCTACTGCCTAAGCCTCAACGACAAGTTGTCGATCTACGACGTGCGGGATCTGAATTTCGACGAGACGATGGATTTCGACTCCGCCAAGGAGCATTTCCAATGCCCCAACGATGCCTGTCGCCTGGCGTTCGATACGGCCAATGAACTGGGCACGTTCAACGCGAAAAATGTGAACTACGTGCGCACGCCGCACTTCAAGAACTTGCCGAGTACGCGGCATGTCGAGGGCTGCCCTTATGTCAGCTTGAAGACGCCGGCGTCAGGTGTGGATGAGGCGGAAACGGATGACAGCCGCGAGGAAAATTTCCCGTCGGAATTGTTACTGACTCGGCGTGAGTATGTGCGCAAGCCGTCCAGCCCGGTGGTGATTGCCGATGTGGTTCGGGATGAGCCATTGGCGCCTAAGGCGGTTAGTAATGTCGAACAACCGAGCAGGGAATCGGCCCCGGACAAGACCAGTGTCTTCGCCCATCCGGTGGAATGCTTCGTTTCAAACTTCGACGATAAGGATTTGCTCAAGCGAGTGCCGCTGAAGATTGGCGAGTACACCGCGCCTTACGGGTCGTTTTTCAAGAAGATCGAATACCTGCAGGACAACAAGGGGCTGATTTACTGGGGCAAGGTCAAGGAGATCAAGGACTACACCCAGAGCTTTCGCATCGACTTCGAGAAGAAGGTCTGGTTCGAGAAGAAGCCTTACTCGGTCAATGTCTACCTGAGCAAAAAACTGATCGACAGCTACCGCAAGCGCAAGGCGTTCCTGGAGGAGATCAAGCACGCCATCGAGAGCGGGCGGGAGTTGTACTGCTTCTTTTATGGCGTAACGCCCGAGCTGAAGCAGGTGCCGAGCAAGAAAAACCCCGAGCAGACGTTCGGGGTGTTCAGCGCCAACATTGAAAACCTGGACCACTTTATTGTGCGGGAAGCGCCGGGGTTGGCGGGCAAGTAATACGAAACGCAGCGCTGGTTCATTGCGCGTCAAGTTGCCTTTGCAATGCCCAGATTTCCCGCTTCACCTCCATACGTCGATCCAATGCAGTCTGGATGCCTGACTCGTCGAGGCCGCAGTATCGACGTAACCAGTGGGCCATCATTTCCGAGTCCGGGAAGAAATAGTCTTTATGGCCTTTGCTGTTTCTTGGGCAGTCATTCATATCGCCGTCGAAGCGGCATGCCGAGAACTCGTCCGGGGGTAAAGAGCCCCGTTCAGCGGCAACATCCTGAAAAATCCAGGCGATTTCATCGATGTGTTTTTGCGCGCTGCGATGGCTGCGTCGGTACAGGCGGAACTGGCTGCTGCTTTCCTGAAAGCGCTCCATCATCGGCTCATCATCGACCCACTGAAGGATATCGAACTGCCCTGCATGGCGTATCAGGCCGTTAATCCAGCGATCAGCAAAACGCTGAACAAACCCCTCGGCGTCGGCCTTTTTGGCATCGGCAAAGATCATGCAGTAACGAGTCTGGATGTGGATGGCGAACAGCACATGTTTGCGTTGAACAGTGACGGCGTGGACCAGCCACTGTTCGGCGGACTCATCAGGCTCATCGTCTTCAATGACGGGCGATGGTGGACTTTCCACCCTGGTGATTTTCTTGCCCTTGTGCACGCGACTGAAGAATTTGCTGGCCGCTTCGGTGCAGTTGAAGATCAACATCCGTGGTTCTCTGATAAAGGTTGGTCAGTCCTGCGGGACGATCTCGTCGACCCATTCAAGTTCGTAGGGCTGGCGAACAACCTCGGCAATGTATCTCAGCGCATCTTCGCTGAGAACTGATAACTCTGCCTCGGTCAGCAAGTCATGCATGACCATCAGCCACAAGCCCCGGAGCGCACTTGAACGGGATTGGCTGTTGTGGTCAAACGCCTGGGCCATGTCCTTGTTTCGATCATGGATCATGCCGTAAAGCATGCCGTAGCGAGCATGAGCCGACAACGCACCATGTTGCGCAATAGTCTTGGCATCGGCGAGAACACCTTGGCAGAAACGGTCGAGCGCAATCTTGCGCAGTTCCTTGAACTTCTTCCAGTCGCTTTCGAGGATCGGCATGAAATTCTCCTGTATGAAAAACTGAACTGTGCGCCCCCTATTCTTACGAAAAAAACCGCCTTTACCAACCCTCAAATCAAGTTGTGATTCCCTGGCGACTTCGACAGTTTCCCCACGCATCGGGACAGTCACCGTTCGTCCGGCCAAAAAGAAACTTCAAAAATTGCATTTGATCTCGGCTCAAAACAACTGTACAAAAACACAGTATATTTTGACCAACACTCTCGAGCCCGGAGAACACCATGGCCTCTCAAGCGATGAAAATCACCCTGGAACGTATCGCCCTCTTCCAATTCACCCCGGCCCACTGTGCCCAGGCCCGAGCGATGCTGGGCTGGAGTGTGCAAGAGCTGTCGCGAGAGTCCCGAGTCTCGGTGGATGCCATTCAACGCTTCGAGGCGCGCGAGGAGGTGCTGGATGTCACGCGCCTGGCGCTGGCCTATCGCTTCGAATCGGAAGGGTTGGTGTTCTTCCCGGGGTTTGCGCCGGGTCGAGGGATGAATGTGAAGGGTTCGACGCCGAATCCGGTTGGGCGGGCGGACTTTGCGATGGTGGAGTGAGGGATATATGAGGGCCACTTCATGGCAAGTGGCCCTGCCTCAGCAGCTTACGCGTTCTGCGTCATCACCCGCTCACTCTCCCCTTCCACCGCCAGCCACCACGCCCCACCACGCTGCGGATGCATCAAGTTGAACGCCTCTCCCATCTGCGGTGTGGTGATCGATACGTTGCGATCCCAGGCCAGGGCCAGGATGCGGTCGAAGGGTTCGTACCAGGCGTGCATCGACAGGTCGAAGGTGCCGTTGTGGATCGGCAGTAGCCAGCGGCCCTTGAGGTCGAGGTGGGCTTGCAGGGTTTGTTCGGGTTGCATGTGCACATGCGGCCAGTCGACGTTGTAGGCACCGGTTTCCATCAGGGTCAGGTCGAATGGGCCGTACTGTTCGCCGATGCGTTTGAAACCGTCGAAGTAGCCACTGTCACCGCTGAAGAAGAGGCGTGTGTCGCCGTCGATCATCACCCACGAAGCCCAGAGGGTGCTGTTGCTGTCGAACAGGCCACGGCCGGAAAAGTGCTGCGACGGGGTGGCGATGAACTGGATGCCATCGACTTCCGTGCCTTGCCACCAATCCAGTTGGCGGACTTTGCTGGCGTCGATGCCCCACTTGATCAGGGTGTCGCCTACGCCCAGCGGGGTCAGGAAGTGTTTGGTCTTGTCCGCGAGCTTCAGCACGGCCTGATGATCCAGGTGGTCATAGTGGTCGTGGGACAGGATCACTGCTTCGATCGGTGGCAGTTCTTCCAGGCTGATCGGTGGCTGGTGAAAACGCTTGGGGCCGGCCCATTGCACGGGCGAGGCACGCTCGGCGAAGACCGGGTCGGTGATCCAGAACTTGTCGCGCAGCTTGAGCAGCACCGTGGAGTGGCCCAGGCGATAGACGCTGTGGTTGGGCGCGGCGATCAGCGCGGCTTGAGTCAGGGCTTGCACCGGGACGGGCGCACTCGGGCGGGTGTTTTGCGGCTTGTGGAACAGCACGTTCCACAGGATGCCCATGGTTTTGCCAAAGCTTAAACGTTGAACCGGCGTGAAGTTTTGATACTGCCCTTGAGCCTGTCGGGACGCTTCAGGAGTGGAGGCGTTGTCCGCCGGGGAGTTTGAATTGGCCATGACTGAATGACTCCAGAAAAACCGCGCATGACGCGATTTTTCGCTTTGGGACGATAAATGGCCAAGGCACGCACGCATCAGCCGGACTTTCTATTTTTACTGGGCAGGATTAACAAAACATTACACTGCACAGTGTAGTTTCTAGGTTGCATCAAAGTCGATGACAAGTAAACTGCTGAGTGTAATTCCTCCCTTCTCCCTGCCGAAGCGTACTTATGACAGCTCCACAGCGCCTCACCGACCGAAAACGCCAAGCGATCATTCAAGCCGCGATCAACGAATTCCGTGACAACGGTTTCGAGATCACCAGCATGGACAAGATTGCTGCCACTGCCGGTGTGTCGAAGCGCACGGTGTACAACCACTTCCCCAGCAAGGAAGAGCTGTTCGCCGAAATCCTCAATCAATTATGGATCCGGGTAACGGAAGAACAGGAAACGGCTTACCGCCCCGACCTGCCGTTGCGCGATCAATTGCGCGTATTGCTGAAGGCCAAGCTGCAAATGTTGGGCGATGACAATTTTCTCGACCTGGCGCGGGTGGCGATAGCGGCGACGATTCATTCCCCGGAGCGGGCGCAGGATATGGTGGCGCGAATGGGCGAACGCGAAGAAGGGCTGACGGTGTGGATTCGTGCCGCTCAAGCGGATGGCCGATTGAAAGCCACTGCCCCTGATTTTGCCGCACAACAGGTGCAGGGGCTGCTCAAGTCGTTTGCCTTCTGGCCGCAGATTTCCATGGGCAAGCCAGGCTTGTCACCCGAAGAACAACACCAGGTCGCCGAGTCCGCGCTGGACATGTTTCTGGCCTGCTATCAGTTGCAATAAATGACAAGGTCGACGGCGGCGTCGAAGGATTGATGGCTCTGATTTGAATGGCGCGATGTGTTTCAGAATGAAACCGGCGCTGAGGCTATAGTGAGCCTCAACCAAGAACCTGAACGGTTTCACGGCAGTTTCAGCGCCCGCCCCAACTCATCGAACAAGGTGACCACCGAGCGCAAGGCACGGCAGTCGGGACGGGTCAGCAGCCACAGCGCGGTGTCGTATCCGTGCAGTGGTTCGCTCAGCGGCTGTAATCCGTCGCCGATCAAGAAGTCCGGTAACGCCGCTACACCCAGCCCCGCCCTGACCAACTCGGTCACCGACAGCATGCTGTTGCAGCGATATCCTGGCGTTACGCCCGGCAAGGCTTGGCGACGCCAGGTAACGGTCGGGTGATCCGGCAGGAAGTCATCCGGGGCGATCCAGGTCAATGCGGCCAGGTCGGTGCTATTGACCGCTTGCAGGTATCGCTCGCTAGCGCACACGCGGTAGGCAATGTCCGCCAGCCGCCGTCCCACCAGATGCTCCGGTGGTGTGCGGGTCAGGCGCAGGGCGATATCGGCATCCCGACGGCTGAGGTTGGCAAAATCATTGGACGTACTGAGTTCGAGGGTCAGCGCCGGATAGTTCGGCATGAACTGCGCCAGCGCCGGCAACAGCAAACCTTGCAGGACCGAATCGGTACAGGTCAGGCGCACGATGCCGCTGATCACTTCACCGCCCTGCTCCACACCGATGCGCGCCGCCTCCAGCGCCTGCTCAGCGCGCTCGGCCTGTTCCGCCAGGGACTGCGCCAGGGTGGTGGGCAGGTAACCGGCGCGGCTTTTTTCGAACAGTTGCTGGCCCAGCGCAGCCTCCAACCGGCGCACCGCTCGAAACACCGTCGAGACATCCACCTTGAGCAGTTGCGCGGCCCGAGCCAGAGAGCCGCCGCGCACCAGCGCGAGGATCAGGGCCAGGTCCGGGTAGTCCAGTCGATAGTGCGTCGCTGCATTGATCACTTGAGAAAACGCCAATATTGAGTGCGTGAACGCCAATCTATAGTGGGCACCAGCAATCAACAAGTGCAGAGGCCCCACATGGAAACCCGCCCGATTCGCATCGCCCTGATCGGCGACCACGACCCGCAAGTCACCGCCCACCAGGCCATTCCCGTCGCCCTCGAAAAGGCCGCTGAACACTCTGGCCTGAACCTGCAATGGCAATGGTTGGCCACCAATGAAATACACACCGATGCACCGCTGCATACATTCGATGGCTTCTGGTGCGTACCGGCCAGCCCTTACCGGAGCACGGACGGTGCATTAAAAGCGATTCGTTTTGCCCGCGAACAACGGCGACCTTTCCTCGGCACCTGCGGTGGTTTTCAACACGCGGTGCTGGAATATGCGCGCAATGTGCTGGGCTGGTCGGATGCCGAACACGGCGAGACAAATCCCGATGCCGCACGGGCGCTGTTGACGCCGCTGTCGTGCGCGCTGGTGGAAGCGGTCGATACCATTCATTTACGTGAAGGCTCGTTGATCGCCGAGGCCTACGAAAGCGCCGAGATTCGTGAAGGCTATCGCTGTCGTTATGGGGTGAATCCGCAGTTCCAGGGGGAGTTGCTCAAGCGCGAACTTCAGGCCGTCGGCCACGATTCGGAACACGAACTGCGGGCAGTCGAACTCAGCGGTCATCCGTTCTTTGTCGCGACCTTGTTCCAACCCGAGCGGGCGGCGCTCAAGGGCGTCTTGCCGCCGTTGATTGGCGCCTTTGTCGAAGCCTGTGCGGGGCGCTCGTCATGATCGCCGATACGCCAGTTGCGCCTTATTACGCGGTGATCTTCACCTCACTGCGCACCGAGGGTGACCAGGGTTACGCCGAAGCGGCCGCACGGATGCTGGAACTGGTCCGTGAACAGCCGGGGTTTCTCGGTGTGGAATCGGCGCGGGGCGAGGATGGGCTTGGGATTACGGTGTCGTACTGGGCCAGTGAAGCGGCGATTCTGGCGTGGAAGCATCATCCTGAGCATACGGCCATTCGCGAGCGTGGGCGCTCGACCTGGTATGCGCGGTGTCATACGCGGGTGTGCCGGGTTGAGCGGGCTTACGGATTCAATCAGTAACTGATTTAGAGTTCTTCAGGCCGCCATCGCGAGCAAGCTCGCTCCCACATTTTGATCCCGTTCGGTCACAACATTTGTGCGCGACAAAGATCTACTGTGGGAGCGAGCCTGCTCGCGATGGGGCCAGTCAATTCACCGCAAATACTCAACCCCGAACCAGACTGCGAACCGCCGAAATCTCCGGCACTTCCCGCCGGTTCATGTACACCCGCAACGGCTCGGTGATGTTGATCCGGTCATCGATGTTCTGGTCCAGCAACAACTGAATCAACTCACGCTTGAGCATCATGGTCTGCTCGGGTCCCGCGGCCCAGACGAATTCGCTGGTAGGGATAATGCCGTCGTCCGCCACGTCCATGCCAAACGAGTCTTCGCTGAAGCGCACGATGTAGTGGCCGGTCTTGCGGTTCAGGCCGACAAAGCCTTTGAGTTGGTCGGCAGCCTGGCAGATGAGCTGGGAAGTGATGCGCATGGTAAACCCCGCAATGGTGATCGTTGGTATGCACGCAGGGCCTGCGTTTCCCTCTGCCGGGGAAATTGCAGGGCGCCAGCGTACTGCAAACGGGCGCACAAAAGCCCTGACGAAAATCAGCTTTAGACAGTTTTATGTCGGTCTGGCGATAGCGCCTGCAACGATGAGTTGTTAAAAGGGACCGCTCACTTATTGCGAAAGGATCTCGACCATGCCCGCAACCTTTACTAAAAGCGCCCTGTTACTGAGCCTGTTGCTCGGCCTCGGCCACGCACAGGCCGCCAGCGAACCTGGCCCCTCGGCACTGGCGACCCGTTTGGGCATTCCGCATCCAGCAGTGATCGCCCACCGCGGCGCGTCGTTCGATGCGCCGGAATCCACCGCCGCCGCCTACAAGACTGCCCGCGACCTGGGCGCCGACTACCTTGAGCTGGATCTGCAGCGCAGCAAGGATGGCGTGCTGTTTGCCCTGCACGACAACAATCTGCAACGCACCACCGACGTCGCCAGCAAATTCCCCGAGCGCAAGGACAGCCCAGCCAATGCGTTCACCATGGCCGAACTGAAAACCCTGGACGCGGGCAGCTGGTTCAATGCCGCGTACCCGGATCGCGCACGTCCGGCCTTCGCGGGCCTGAAGATCCTGACCCTTGATGAAATCATCGACATCGCCGAGGGCAACAGCCTGCACAAGCCCGGCCTGTACATCGAGACCAAGGAGCCCAAGCAGTTTCCCGGCATCGAACACGACCTCAAGGAACAACTTCAGGGCCGCGGCTGGCTGAGCCCGACCGGTTCGAAACTGGCAAAAAGCGAGCTGGCGGTCGGCCAGGGCAAAGGCAAGGTGGTCTTGCAGACCTTCGAGAAGAGCAGCCTCGAACTGCTGCAAAAAGAGATGCCGACGGTGCCGAAGATCCTGCTGTTGTGGGTCGGTGAAGGCAGTATCGAGCCCAAGTCCAAGGTGACATTTGCCGAGTCCGGCGAAAAGGACAAAGCCGCTTACTACGCCAAACAGCAACCGAAGGACAAGGCCGAGTTCCAGCAATGGGTCGACTACGCCAAGGCCCAGGGCGCAATCGGCACCGGCCCGTCCGCCGCGCTGACCCAGGGTGGCGACCAGAGTTACTCGGATCTGGTGCAACCCTGGATGAACCAGTACACCCACGACCAGGGCCTGCTGGTGCACGTCTACACCATCGACGATGCAGTGGACTACCAGAAAGTCATGGACGCCGGAGTCGACGGTATCTTCACCAATCGCGCCAGTGAGTTGTTGAAGTTCTATAAACGACCGGCGGCGAGTGTCGATCAAGTGTTGAAGAACAACGGCTATTGAGCCGTGCCTGGCATGACACCGAGGTGCCTGCATCGCGAGCAGGCTCGCTCCTACTGGGATTGATGCAGGACATGTCGAGGGATTTAAGGGTGGATTAAGTTACACAGGCTAACCTGATCTCACTTGAACGGATCACCCAAGGAAAGAAGCCCATGAAGACCCTGACTGCTTTGTTGACCGCTGCAACCCTGACCCTCAGCGCCGGCCTGGCCCAGGCCGATGTGCGGGTCGATCAGATCCCGCAACTGGTCAAGGACGGCAAGATCAAGCCACTGGAAGACCTGAACAAGATCGCCCTGGATCTGCACCCGGGTGCAACGATTACCAAGACCGAGCTGGACAACCACTTCAACGGTTACGAGTACGAAGTCGAACTGCGTGACGCCAAGAACGTCGAGTGGGATGTGGACATCGATGCCTCCAACGGCAAGGTCCTGGAAAACAAACAGGACACGTAATCGCGAAACAGACAAAAGCCGCACGATGGGAACATCGTGCGGCTTTTGCGTTTTCGGGATTCAAGCGCTCAGGCGCGCCGTCACCTCGTTCAACCGCCCCGACAAACCGTGCAGGTTGGTGCTGGCCGCTTCAGTGCGCTGCACGTTGTCCAGGTTGGTGCTGGCGATGCTGGTGATCTCGGTGAGGTTGCGCGAGATGTCTTCGGCCACCGAGGTCTGTTCTTCGGCGGCAGTGGCGATCTGACGGTTCATGTCGCGGATGGCTTCCACGGCCAGGGTGATGCGTTCGAGCATGGCGCCGGCCTCCGTCACTTGCTGCACGCTTTGTTCGCTGCGTGACTGACCGCTTTCAATCGCCTGGGCCGCTTCGATTGCACCGGTCTGCACGGTCTGGATGATCTGGTTGATCTCGATGATCGACGCCGCCGTGCGCTGGGCCAGGCTGCGCACTTCATCGGCCACCACCGCAAATCCGCGCCCGGCTTCACCGGCACGGGCCGCCTCGATGGCCGCGTTGAGCGCCAGCAGGTTGGTCTGTTCGGCGATGCCGCGAATCACTTCCAGGACCTTGCCAATGCGCCCGCTGTCGGTTTCCAGTTGGCGGATGACCGTGGCGGTGTTGGCAATTTCACCGCGCATCTGGGTGATCGTATGGATGGTGCCCTGCATGACTTTTTCGCCCTGCTGGGCGGACTGGTCGGCATCGTCGGCGGCCCGCGCCGCTTCGGCGGCATGACGGGCGACTTCCTGAGCCGTAGCGGACATTTCGTTCATCGCCGTGGCCACCTGATCGGTGCGGTTGAACTGCTCGTTGGTACCGCCGGCCATCACGGTGGCAATCGAATTCAACTCACCGCTGGCGCTGTCCAGGTCCGACGCGCTGCGCTGCAAACGGCTGAAGGTTTCGGCGAGAAAATCACGCAGGGTGTTGGCGGCCATCGCCAGTTTGCCCAACTCGTCCTGACGGGTGCTGGCCACGCGCTCGGCAATACGCCCCTGGCTGAGTTGCGCCACGTATTCGATCAGTTTGCGGATCGGCTCGACCAGGTTGCGGTTGACCAGCCACAGGCTCAGCAGGCCGATCAGCAACCCCGAAACCAACATCACAATGATCCCCAGCATCACCGTGCGATCGGCAGCGGCGCTGATCAGTGTCGATTGCTCGGCGCCCTGCTTGCGCAACTCGCTGACCAGCTCACTCATCTGATCGCTGGCGGTGCGGTCCACGCCCTTGACCGCCGCGTCGCCCGCCGCAGGATCACCACCGGCAGCCACGAACGCGTCCCGGCCCTTCTGATAGGCCGCGCCCAACTGGCGATGCTCGTCACGCAAGCGCTCGATGCGGCTCTTGAGTTGCGGCTCGATGCCCTTCTGCGCGGCCAGCTCGCCAAGGATGTTTTGCACATCGCGCTGACGGTCTTCGAATTGCCCCCAGTACTTGCTCAGGTCCGCCGGTTGCTTGCCGCGCAACAGGACGTTTTTCCACTCCTGCACCTGCACCTTGAATTGCAGGTTGGCTTCATCGATCAATTGCGAGGTGTGCAGCGGGCCTTCGATCAGATTGGCGTAGTTCTGCACGCCGCTGGACAGGAAGTGAAAGCACGCCAGGGCGATCAACAGCATCGCCAGCAGGCTGCCGCTCAGCAGGGCGAGAATTTGTGCTCTCAGGGACTTTTGCAAAAGCATCGGATGGTACTCATGACAGGAATGAGGCACGCCCCGGTAAGGCGTGAAAAGTGTCCGGACATCCCTGTCTGCGGTCCCGGCCTAGGCCTGCGGCGCGCAACTCAACCCAAGCGTGATCGGCTAGCCAGAGCGATTCTTGAGAATATCCCGACCGCCGGTAGAGCAATCGTTTGCGTTATTTTCCCGTCACCAAAACGTCATCCCCGCTTGCGATGATGCCGCTCAAGTGAACCTGTAAAACACGTGACAGGCGCCTCCCCTTGCGAGTCCTCATGAACCACAGCATCGATCACAGTCATCGCGACACGGATCTGTTCGGCCTGCTTTACGGTTTCAGTTTTCGCCCCGGTGAGGCCGGTCGGGAAATCAATTCCGCCGAGGCCTTGCAGTACCTGCAACAACCGGAAAGCGACGAGCAATTTCTCTGGCTGCACCTGAACCTCGCCCACGCCGCGTGCGAACGCTGGATGAAAAGTCATCTGGAGTTGCCCGAGGAATTTTTCGAGGCGCTGCACGAAGGCTCGCGCTCGACGCGCATCGAACATGTCGACTCCGCGTTGCTGGCGGTGGTCAACGATGTAGTGTTCAACCTCAGCAACATGGTCTCGTCGGATGTCTCGACCCTGTGGGTGTGCGCCCGCAGCCAATTGATCATCAGCGCACGCCTGCAACCGCTGCACTCGGTGGACAAATTACGCTCGTCGGTGAAGGCCCGGGAGTGCTTTCGCTCCCCGCTGGAGTTGCTGGTGCATCTGCTGCGCGACCAGGGTGAAGTGCTGACCCAGATCGTGCGCAAGACCAGCCAGAGCGTGGATCAGATCGAAGACGAATTGCTGTCCTCGCGGCTGTCGACCAACCGCGCTGAACTGGGCGCCAATCGCCGGGTGCTGGTGCGCTTGCAACGGCTGCTGGCGCTGGAACCGGGCTCGTTGCTGCGCCTGCTCAACCGGCCGCCGCAATGGCTGCAAAAGGAAGACGTGAAGGAGTTGCGCAAATCCACCGAGGAGTTTGCGCTGATCATTAACGACCTCACGGCGCTGGGTGAGCGGATCAAGCTGTTGCAGGAAGAGATCGCCGCCAACATCAACGAGCAGACCAACCGCACGCTGTTCACCCTGACAGTGGTGACGGTGCTGGCGCTGCCGATCAACATCATCGCCGGTTTCTTCGGCATGAACGTCGGCGGCATTCCGCTGGCCGAGGATCCGGAGGGTTTCTGGGTGCTGGTGGCGCTGGTCGCGACCTTTACCGTGATTGCCGGGCGCTGGGCGTTTCGTAAGCAGCAGGATTATTGACCGCAGCTGGAATCTTGTGGGAGCGGGCTTGCCCGCTCCCACAGGAGTGCAAATCCCAGGGTCGCAGCCTGGGTTCGAAGCACATCATCCCGGCGGGTTTTCCCGTCGGGATTTTTTTCGTCCAGCGGCACGGCATTTGCTCGCATGCTCAAAGGCTTGCGCTTTATTGACGCACCACACGTCCGCCAGCCCTTCAGTTTGTCAGCCTGTTGCCGACTCTTATGAGAGCCAAAGTATTCCTGGGTGAGAACCGTGAACTTATTCATCAATCAGTTGCACAAGCACGCTGATTTCAGAAGTGCGATCTACGCTGGCGACATCTTCCTCAACACCGAACTGAAAGCGGCAAAGGAACTCTGTGCCTTTGCTCAGGAAAGCATCACCGCCGCCTTCGATGGCGAGACCAACCACCAGGCGCTGCACACGCTGATGCCGGTGGAAGAGTTCGTGGTGCTGGTGACCCGCCTCAAGGGCCAGTTCACCAACAGCCTGCGTGCCAAGGAGCTGATCCGCAGCTTCACCGACGAAATCGGTGCCGCTCCCGAGGCGTTCATTTTCGACGTACCGCGCATCCGTGTCGTGCCCAACTACGACTACCTGCACGCCGGCGTCAGTTATGCCTACAAGCCCCATCGCGATACCTGGTATGGCGGTGTCGACTGCCAGATCAATACCTGGATGCCGGTCTACACGATCCAGCCTGAGCAGACCATGATGATCAACCCGGCCTACTTCGACGTCCCGGTGAAAAACACCTCGGCGCAGTGGAGCCTGTCCGACTGGATCGGCGTGCAACGCCAGCGCGCCAAGGACAACGTCAAGGAAGAGGCGCGCCAGCACCCGGTACCCACCGAAGCGATCAACAACGCCTCTGAACTGCGCATTGCCGGCAACACCGCCGAGATGCTGGTGTTCTCGGGTTCGCACCTGCACGGCACCGTGCCCAATTACACGCAACACACCCGCTTCAGTGTGGACTTTCGCCTGATGCACCTCGACGACCTCAAGCAGCAGCGCGGCGCGATCAACGTCGACAGCGCCTGCCCGGATGTCGGCGCCGGTTTCAAAGACTACTTCCACGTCCACGACTTTTCGAATTTCCGAGGAATCCCGCAATGACCAAGCGTCGCATCACGCCCGCCGAGGCCCAGTACAACGAAACCCGTACCAATGTCCTGAAACGGGTCGATGCCGAATACGTGGCTGACGCGCCGTTCGTCTTCGCCAACCGCATTGGCGTGACCGCCGCGTTGTCGCGCATGGAGCTGTTCAAGAAGGTCGCCGAAGTGCCGGGCGCGATCATTGAGTGCGGCGTGTACAAGGGCAACTCGTTGATGCTTTACATGCACTTGTCGATGATTCTCGAGCCGTATGCGATCAACCGCTCGATCGTGGGTTTCGACACCTTCGAAGGCTTCCAGAGCATCGACAAGAAAGAAGACCCGGCCGACGTCAACGAGACCATGTTCGCCGACACCGACCAGTCGCTGATCCAGGACATGATCGACGCCAACGACCTGTTGCGCCCGGTCAACCGCATTCCGCGCTGCGAGCTGGTCAAGGGCGACATCGTCAAGACCGTACCGGAGTGGGTCAAGACCCGTCCAGACCTGGTCGTGGCCATGCTGATCCTCGACACCGACCTGTACGAGTCGACCAAAGTCGCGCTGGAAACCTTCCTGCCGTACATGCCCAAAGGCGCAATCGTGGTGCTCGACGAAGTCGCCTACCGCAACTTCCCGGGCGAAACCAAAGCCCTGCGTGAAGTGCTCGACCTGAACAAGATCGAACTCAAGCGCCTGCCGTTCGATTCGTGCGTGGGTTACTTCCACGTCTGATCCAAAGCCTTGGAAACTGGCGCAAAACCTGTAGGAGCGAGCCTGCTCGCGATAGCGGTCTGACATTCAGCATTGATGTTGACTGACACGCCGCCATCGCGAGCAGGCTCACTCCTACAAGGGCCGGTCTCAGACCTCTGACCCGCCCCCTCGCCACAAAAACACGACTCAGCAAACCTCACGAGTCATCACCATCCGCTCCCGAACCACGTCATACATCCAGTGGTAGACGTAGGTGTACGGCAGGAAGAACAGCAACACGCCGATATCCAGCAGGAACGCCTGCCACAGGCTGACATTCAGCCACCAGGCGATCAGCGGTACGCCGAGGGCGACCAGTCCGCCTTCGAACAACAGCGCATGCACCACGCGGACCCAGGCGTTGTGGGCGATGGCGAAGCGCTTGAGCAGCCGATCGAACATACCGTTAAAGACCACGTTCCAGGCCAGGGCCAGGCCGGCGATGAGGACGGTGACCATGCCCATTTCCAGCATCGGTTTCTTCATGATCCAGGCCAGCAACGGGGTACAGATCAGGATGGCCAGCAGTTCGAAGCCGATGGCTTGGAAAATACGTTCAGTAATGGATTTGTTGGCGCTCATGGCCGAACTCCCTTGAGTGACTGTGGTTGCCATGATCCGTCACCACGTCGATACTTCATAACCAATAACCATCGATCAAGGCGATAGTTCATGGCCTCTCACGAAGTGTTGCTGGCGTTTGTCGAAGCCGCGACCCAAGGCTCGTTTTCCGCCGCGGCACGCAAGTTGGGCCGCAGTCAGTCGACCATCAGCGCGGCGGTGGCCAGCCTGGAAATCGACCTGAACCTGACGCTGTTCGACCGCAGCAGCCGCAAGCCCGGGCTGACCCCGGCCGGGCACGTCATGCTGCAACGGGCCGAAGACATCCTGGCTGCCACCAGTCGCCTGGAAATAGCCGCCAGTCAACTGTCCCAAGGGGTGGAAGCGAAGCTGACGGTGGCGCTGTCCGATACCTATCAGTCGGACCGCTTCGAAGCCGCCCTGAGTGCCTTCGAGCAGCGTTACCCGGACCTGGAGCTCGAATGCCTGATCGCCGAATGCGATGACCTGATGTCGCTGGTGCAAAGCGGCCGGGCGCAGATTGCCTTCGCCGAAATGCAGGACAGCTACCCACCGGACCTGGTCAGCTCGACAGTGGACGAGCGCACGGAAATCGCCTTGTTCGTGTCCCGGGCACACCCGTTGGCGACGCTGGACTGCGTCGATCGGGACGTACTGCAGCAACACCGCGAACTGCGCTTGGCCACCATCATCAATCCCTATGAAAGTCGGGCGAAGGGCCGCGTCTGGTCGGCGCCGAGTTATCTGATGCTGCTGGAAATGGCCCAGGGCGGATTCGGCTGGGCGCCGTTGCCCCGCTGGCTGGTCGAGCGGTTCGGGCCCGGCACGTTGCAGGAACTGGTGGTGCGCGGCTGGCCGAAAACGGTGTCGGTGGATGCGGTGTGGTCGCGGTTGAATCCGCCGGGGCCGGCGGGGAGCTGGTTGTTGGGCAAGATGCTGGAATAGCGGCGCGGCCATTCGCGAGCAGGCTCGCTCCCACAGGTGACCGAAGTGTTCAGGCGAATGAGGTCTGAATGTGGGAGCGAGCCTGCTCGCGAAGAGGCCAGCAAGGACACTTCAATCCAACGCCTTGAGCCGCTCTTCGATAAACCGCCGCTCCGGCTCTTGCCGGGTCAACGCCAGCGCCCGTTCCCACGCCGCCCGCGCCTCTTGCTTGCGACCCAGTTGCCGACAGAACTCCGCCCGCGCCGAATGTGCCAGGTGGTAGTCGAGCAGTTCTCCCCGCTCCAGAATGGCGTCGACCAACGTCAGCCCCGCCAGCGGTCCATCCCGTTGCGAAATAGCCGCTGCACGATTCAACTCGATCACCGGTGACGGCACAGCCCGCAGCAGGACGTCATACAGCCCGACAATCTGCGGCCAATCGGTTTCCCCCGCCGTCGGGGCTTCGGCGTGCACCGCCGCGATCGCCGCTTGCAGGCAATAGGGTCCGAAACGTCCCATAGTCAGCGCCCGCTCGACCAGCGTGCAACCTTCGCTGATCAACCCGGCGTCCCACAGCGAACGGTCCTGCTCATCCAGCACGATCAACTCGCCACTCGCCGAGGTCCTGGCCGGGCGGCGCGACTCGTGCAGCAGCATCAATGCCAGCAAGCCCATTACCTCTGGCTCCGGCAGCAGTTCCACCAGCAACCGGCCGAGGCGGATCGCTTCGCGGGTCAAATCCTCACGTATCAGTTCGGCCCCGATGGACGCCGAGTAGCCCTCGTTGAACACCAGGTAAATCACCCGCAATACGCTGTCCAGGCGCTCGGGCAACTCAGCGAGCGTCGGCACTTGATAAGGGATTTTCGCATCGCGGATCTTCGCCTTGGCGCGCACGATGCGCTGCGCGATGGTGGCCGGGGCCGAGAGAAAGGCCCGGGCGATTTCTTCCGTGGTCAGGTCGCAGACCTCCCGCAGCGTCAGCGGCACTTGTGCGTCCGCCGCCAGGGCCGGGTGGCAGCAAGTGAAGATCAGCCGCAAGCGATCGTCTTCCACGTCTTCATCACTCCAGTCGGCCTGTTCCAGCGCCTCCAGTTGCGCGATCAGCAAAGGCCGCGACGCGGCAAAACGTGCGCGACGGCGCAAGGCATCGATGGCCTTGAAGCGCCCGGTGGACACCAGCCAGGCCCGCGGATTGTCCGGCACGCCATCACGCTGCCAGCGTTCGACCGCGATGAAAAACGCCTCGTGCAAGGCCTCTTCGGCGAGGTCGAAATCCCCCAGCAAGCGAATCAGGGTCGCAAGAATGCGCCGCGACTCTTCGCGATAGACCCGCTCGACCTGCGCCTGAACCGGCAGCCCTGGCATCTTAAGGATTCAACTGCCGAACGGGGCGCACTTCGACACTGCCGACCCGGGCCGCCGGAATGTCCCCGGCGACCTGGATGGCTTCGTTGAGGTCCTTGGCATCGATCAGGTAGAAGCCGGCCAACTGCTCCTTGGTTTCAGCGAACGGGCCGTCGGTGATAGATATCTTGCCGTTGCGCATGCGCACAGTGGTGGCAGTCTGCACCGACTCCAATGCTTCGGCGGCGACCATCCGGCCGCTGCCCTGGATCGACTCGGCATAGGCCATGCACTCTTCGTCCTTCGGGCTTTCCGGCAGCGAATGCAGCAGGCGCTCATCGCTGTAGACCAGGCATAAATACTTCATCACGCTCTCCTTATCGAACGATCAACTATGGCCGCTGATTGGCATTCTGGCTCGGCTTCCCGACGATCAGGGTTTGAGATCGAACAGCGTCGCGCCGCTGGTCATGTCGAACGGTGCCGACCAATGTTCGTGGACGATCTGCCACAGCCCGGCTTCTTGCCGATAGCAGGCGGTGACGCGCATCCAGCAGGACTGGGTTTCGCCCTTGTCGTTGGTGCCACCGCAATGGGCCAGCCAGTGAGCGAACGCAATTTCCTGGGACGGCTCGATGGTGATTTCGTGGAATTCGAAGATGTGAGGGCCGGGGCACATTTCCATGCAGGCCTGCCAATGCGCGCGATACGCCGGCTTACCTTTGAATTGCAGGGCCTTGACCGCGTCGAAGGAGACGATGTCATCGGCATAAAGAGCCATGACTTTTTCAATGTCCTTGGCCATGACCGCCTGACGATAGTTCTCGATGAGGTTCTGGATTTGGGTTTGCGAGTTCATGGTGGTTCTCCGTGGTTTTTATAGTGAAGACACCCTTAGTCGTCCGGCGATCCGGCAAATCGACAGACGAAATAAAAATAAACCATAAAGCCAAACTCGCTAGAATCCGAGGTTCATTTCCGTTGGAAAAAGGACACTCCAGTGACAGCCCGACTCGTGCCTTATGAAAGCCTGAATGCGCTGCAGCGCCAACAGGTCGAGGCCATTGAAGTACATTCGCAACAGATCAGATTCTCGGGTGACATCCACGGCGCCTTGCACACGTTGTTGTCCAAGCCCGGACCCGGCGTCAAGGGATTTGCCCTGCTGGCCGAGGATGTGCCTGTCGCGTTCCTGCTGCTCAAGCGCCCGCCGGTGTTGCCGGCCTGGGCCGATGAACACAGCGCCACCCTGCATGCGCTACAGGTCGATCAGCACGCCCAGGGCAAGGGCTACGGCAAGGCCTGCCTGCAAGCGCTGCCCGAAGCGGCGCGCCTGGCCTGGCCGGAAATCAGGGGGCTGGAGTTGTCGGTGGATGCCGACAACGAAGCCGCCATCGCCCTGTATGCCAGGTTTGGCTTTGTCGACAGCGGCGAGGCGTACAAGGGCCGGATCGGTTATGAGCGGCGGATGGGGTTGGTGTTCTAAACACGGACCAACAATCGACACAAAACCACTGTAGGAGCGAGCCTGCTCGCGAAAGCGGACTATCAGCCGAAATCTCTGTTGAATGTTGTACCGCAATCGCGAGCAGGCTCGCTCCCACAGGGGATCTCCAACAGTCTTACAGCTTCAAAATCATCTCATGCCACGCCATGCCGCCATGGTCGGACGCCGAAGGCTTGATATAGGCAAAGCCGAAACCGGCATACAACGGAATATGCCGCTCCTTGCACATCAGGTTGATGCTGGCTTTGTTCATTACGCGCATGCGCTCGATGAACTCGCCCATCAGGCGCTTGGCCAGGCCTTGCCCCTGATAATCCGGGTGCACCACCACCGACATGATCACCACGTGCGGCCCGGCCGGGTCGTGTCCGATCAGTTCCTTGAACGCCTCGTCCGACATTTCCACCTGAAACGCCGCACCGGAATTGATGAAACCGGCAACAACTCCATCCACTTCCGCAACGATAAAACCCTCGGGCCAGGTGGCGATGCGGGTGGCGATCTTCTCGCGGGTCGCGGCTTCGTCACCTTCATAGGCAAGGGTTTCGATGGCAAAGCAGCGGTCCAGATCGGCGGGGGTGACGTTGCGGATGGCGGTGTTCATGGCAGCTCGGAATCAGCGTGGGAAAGGCTGGGGATGATAAATCAGCCGCCGTGGGACATCGAGAGACGAATCGGCTGATCCGTCTCTCGATACACGTGTCACGCCTTGATCGGCAGCCAGATTTCCAGTTTGCCGGTGTTGAGCTTGGGGTTGAAGTCTTCGCTGTAGCGTTCGAACTCCGGGGCGTCCAGCGCCTGGTGTCCGGACTGTGGCAGCCAGGTGTCGAAGATGTAGCGAAAGGTCTGCGACAAGGTATCCAGCGCCCCCTTGTGCTCGAACACCGCGTAATACTGCGGCTGCACTTCAACCCAGCGGTAGGTTTCCGGCAAGTCGTCGAGTTTGCTGATCTCGACCCCTGCGATGTAATCGAAGCCGCCCTTGCCGTCGAAATTGCAGCAGACGCCGTAAGTGACTTCGCCTTTTTGACCCGGAATTTGGCCCAGATGCGGGTTGAACTTCTCCCAGAGTTCGGGAATACCTTGAACGGTTTGCTGGGTAAATGTTCCGCCCAGTCCTGCAATCAGCAGGAAGTGCCCGTGTTCGAAGCGTGGTTGCGTCAGTTCGACGCGTGCTAACTCATCCATGACTCGACTCCTGACGCATAAAAATGGGTTCGGCTGGGAGTATAGAAGCCAAACCCGATTCGCCCAATTACAGTGCGTGCAATTGCTCGACGGCAGCGACGCCAACGAATTCGTTGTAACCCGATAGGATCACGTAGACCGCGAAATAGCAGAAGATCGCTGCCGATGCCATATAGGAATAACGCAGCAATTTGTCACCTAGCAACTTGCCGCCATGGCTCGCGGCGAAGCACAAGCCTGCCGACCAGAGCAACCCGGCACAGAGGAAGCCGCCGAGAAACAGTGCCGAACTGAGCGGGCCACCGCCACCGGAGCGGGCGATCAGGGTGCCGCCCACTGCCGCGAACCAGAGAATCGCACTGGGCGAAGACATGGCGAGAAAGATCCCGCGCAAGAACTCCTTGCGGTGGGAGTTGTTCCCGACCTCCGCCGTTTCGGCCAGCAGCGCCTCGTGGTGAATCGCCGAATAGATCATCTTCGCCGCGAAGTACACCAGCAGCGCCGAGCCACCGATCCACAACACCCAGCGCACGCTTTCGTACTGCAGCAACACGGTCATGCCGGCCAGCGCCAGTACCGCGTAGATCAGGTCGCCGACACAGGTCCCGAGGCCCAGGGCAAAGCCCTGGAAATAGCCGCGTTGCATGGCCAGGGTGATCATCGCGATATTGGCCACGCCGATATCCAGGCACAGCGAGAGGCTCAGCAAGAAGCCGCTGGTAAATTCCATCGAACCCTATCCTTCGGACAAATTTGTTTACATTGAGGCTGGACAGTCTGCCACAGCAGCCCTTACATTCCGCCACAGGTCACCGCTGACCTGCGTCGCTCGGACGGTTCCGGGCGCTTACGTTATCCGAGGCAACAATGGCCGAACAAGGTTCGCCGCGCCGCTTTGCGCGCATAGATCGACTCCCCCCTTACGTTTTCAACATCACCGCCGAGCTGAAGATGGCCGCCCGTCGTCGTGGCGAAGACATCATCGACTTGAGCATGGGCAACCCCGACGGCGCCACGCCGCCGCACATCGTCGAAAAACTTGTGCAGGTCGCTCAGCGTGAAGACACCCACGGCTACTCCACCTCCAAGGGCATTCCACGCCTGCGCCGGGCGATTTCCAACTGGTACAAGGACCGCTACGCGGTCGACATCGACCCGGAAAGCGAAGCCATTGTCACCATCGGCTCCAAGGAAGGCCTGGCGCACTTGATGCTGGCGACCCTGGATCAGGGCGACACCGTACTGGTGCCGAACCCGAGCTACCCGATTCACATCTACGGCGCGGTGATTGCCGGCGCCCAGGTGCGCTCGGTGCCGCTGGTGCCGGGCGTGGATTTCTTCGCTGAACTGGAGCGGGCGATTCGCGGCTCGATCCCCAAGCCGAAGATGATGATCCTCGGTTTCCCGTCCAACCCCACCGCCCAGTGTGTGGAGCTGGATTTCTTCGAGCGCGTCATTGCCCTCGCCAAGCAGTACGACGTGCTGGTGGTGCACGACCTGGCCTACGCCGACATCGTCTACGACGGCTGGAAAGCCCCGTCGATCATGCAGGTACCGGGGGCCAAGGACATTGCGGTGGAGTTTTTCACCCTGTCCAAGAGCTACAACATGGCCGGCTGGCGCATTGGCTTCATGGTCGGCAACCCGGAACTGGTCAACGCCCTGGCACGGATCAAGAGCTACCACGACTACGGCACCTTCACCCCGCTGCAAGTGGCGGCCATCGCTGCGCTTGAAGGCGACCAGCAATGCGTGCGCGACATCGCCGAGCAGTATCGGCAGCGACGCAACGTGCTGGTCAAGGGCCTGCATGAACTGGGCTGGATGGTGGAAAACCCGAAAGCCTCGATGTACGTCTGGGCCAAGATTCCCGAGGCTTATGCGCACCTGGGCTCGCTGGAGTTCGCCAAGAAGCTGCTGGCCGAAGCCAAGGTGTGTGTCTCGCCGGGCGTCGGGTTTGGCGAGTATGGCGATGATCACGTGCGCTTCGCCCTGATCGAAAACCAGGACCGGATTCGTCAGGCCGTGCGCGGGATTCGCGGGATGTTCCGCGCGGATGGGTTAGTCAACAAATCCAACGCCTGACCCATATCCCCCGTGGGAGCGGGCTTGCTCGCGAATGCGGTGTATCAGTCAATAGAGATGTTGAATGTACCGACCTCTTCGCGAGCAAGCCCGCTCCCACATTTGTTCTATGTTCAGCCCTGAATTCGATCACCCACAAAAAAACCGCATCGCTGCGGTTTTTTTGTGCCTGACGAATCGCTTAGACGAACAGCGACAACAACAGGATAAAGCCCAGGCCAACCACGGAGAGGATGGTTTCCATCGCGGTCCAGGTCTTGAAGGTTTCGGCCACGGTCATGTTGTAGTATTGCTTGACCAGCCAGAAACCGGCGTCGTTGACGTGAGACAGGATCAACGAACCTCGATCCCGAAGCCGAAGCCGAAGATGATGATCCTCGGTTTCCCATCCAACCCCACCGCCCAGTGTGTGGGGCTGGATTTCTTCGAGCGTGTCATTGCCCTCGCCAAGCAGTACGACGTGCTGGTGGTGGATGGTGGAAAACCCGAAAGCCTCGATGTACGTCTGGGCGAAGATTCCCGAGGTCTACGCGCACCTGGGCTCGCTGGAGTTCGCCAAGAAACTGCTGGCCGAGGCCAAGGTGTGTGTCTCGCCGGGCGTCGGGTTTGGCGAATACGGCGATGATCACGTGCGCTTTGCCCTGATCGAAAACCAGGACCGGATTCGTCAGGCCGTACGCGGGATTCGCGGGATGTTCCGCGCGGATGGGTTAGTCAACAAATCCAACGCCTGCCCCATATCCCCTGTGGGAGCGGGCTTGCTCGCGAATGCGGTGTATCAGTCAATAGAGATGTTGAATGTACCGACCTCTTCGCGAGCAAGCCCGCTCCCACATTTGTTCTATGTTCAGCCCTGAATTCGATCACCCACAAAAAAACCGCATCGCTGCGGTTTTTTTGTGCCTGCCGAATCGCTTAGACGAACAGCGACAACAACAGGATAAAGCCCAGGCCAACCACGGAGAGGATGGTTTCCATCGCGGTCCAGGTCTTGAAGGTTTCGGCCACGGTCATGTTGAAGTACTGCTTGACCAGCCAGAAACCGGCGTCGTTGACGTGGGACAGAATCAGGGAACCTGCACCGGTGGCCAGCACCAGCAACTCACGGTTAACCCCCGGAATCATCCCCACCACCGGCACCACGATGCCGGCGCCAGTGATGGTCGCCACGGTCGCCGAACCGGTCGCGATACGGATCACCGCCGCCACCAGCCAGGCCAGCAGGATCGGCGAGATCTGTGCAGCCACCGCCATGTTGCCGATCACGTTACCCACACCGCTGGTCACCAGCATCTGCTTGAAGCCGCCACCGGCACCGATGATCAGGATGATCGCAGCGGTCGGCGCAAGGCTCGCGTCCAGCCACTTGAGCATCTGTTGCGACCCGATGCCCTGCTTGTAGCCGAAGGTGTACAGCGACAGCAGCAACGCCAGCAGCAGCGCCGAGATCGGGTGACCGATCAAGTCCATGAAGGTGCGGAAGAAGTTGCCGTCCGGCAGCGCCACATCGGCAAAGGTCTTGAGCAACATCAGGAACACGGGCGACAGCACAGTGATCAGGGTAATGCCGAAGCTAGGCAGATCGCCTGCATCCTCATCGCGCACCAGTTGATCCACCAGTTCCTGATTCGGATGACCAGGAATGTGCTTGGCAATGAACGTACCGAAGATCGGGCCGGCAATAATGGCCGTTGGCAGCGCAACGATCAGGCCGTACAGAATGGTTTTACCGATGTCGGCACCGAACACGCCGATCGCCAGCAACGGGCCCGGGTGCGGCGGCACCAGGCCGTGCACGGCGGACAGACCGGCCAGCAGCGGGATACCGATCTTGATGATCGACACGCCGGTGCGGCGGGCCACGATGAACACCAGCGGGATCAGCAGCACGAAACCGATTTCGAAGAACAGCGGAATGCCGACCAGGAACGCGGCGAACATCATCGCCCACTGCACCTTGTCCTTGCCGAAGGCGCGGATCAACGTCTGCGCAATCTGATCCGCACCGCCTGATTCGGCCATCATTTTGCCGAGCATCGTGCCCAGCGCCAGGATGATACCGACAAAACCAAGCACGCCACCGAAGCCGTCCTGGAACGCCTTGATGATGGTGCCGATCGGCATGCCGGAGGTGAGCCCGAGGAAGGCTGCGGCGATGATCAGGGCGATGAAGGGGTGAAATTTGAACTTGGTGATCAGGACGATAAGCCCGATCACCGTGACCACTGCATCGAGCAGCAGGAACGTCTCGTGGGACATGCCAAACATTAGGGGTGTCTCCTGGTTGTTGTTGTTATTTAAAGCGGGTTAGTCAGAAGCCGTGAGGACAGCGCTGTCTTTGCAAACACAGTCATACCGCCTGCTTCAGGCCGTTCGCCTGCCACCAGACATGAGCCTGCGCCGCCAGTTGCTCGACGCTATGGGTCGAAGCATCCAGCGCCAGGGTCAACGGCTCGCCGACGGGCGATTCGAGGGTGGCGAACTGGCTGTCGATCAAGGTCGACGGCATGAAGTGGCCTGGCCGATGGGACACACGGTCGGCGGCGACTTCGGGGGTCAACTCAAGGAACACGAAGCCCAGGCCCGGCAAGGCACTGCGCAGACGCTCGCGATAGATGTGCTTGAGCGCCGAACAGGTCAGCACCGGGCGCTGGCCCATGGCGTCGATACGGCGCAGTTCATCGCACAGGCTGTCGAGCCAGCCGGCACGGTCTTCATCGTTCAGGGGAATACCCGCGCTCATCTTTTCGATATTGGCGGCAGGGTGAAAAGAGTCGCCTTCAATGGCCGTGGCGCCGCTCAAATGGCACAGGGCCTCGCTGACGCACGTCTTGCCGCAACCGGCAACGCCCATGATGACCAGGGCGGTGATGGGATGATTCATGTAACACCTCAGCGCGCAGACAGCGCTACCTTTGCCAGTTATGACACTAGATCAAAAGCAGATGTTGCCGACGCCTTTCTTGTCATTTTGTGGGTTGCAGCAGGTTAGGTCTCAACGCCAAAAAGAGAGGATCAGGCGAACCCTCGCTCACGCATTTGCAGCTGCATCGAGACAGCGCTACCTTAGTGCCTTGAATTTTGTTTGGCAAGCCGTCGATGAATCCAACTAAAAACGATAAAAATACCCGCACCACTGGCCGCCCTACCCTGAACGAAGTGGCCCGACTGGCCGGCGTCAGCCCGATCACCGCCTCCCGCGCCTTGCGCGGGGTCAGCACCGTGGCCACCGAGCTGGTGGAAAAGGTGCAGAAAGCGGCGCTGGAACTCAACTATGTGGTCAACCCCGCCGCCCGCGCCCTGGCCTCGGCCCAGAGCCAATCGGTGGTGGTGTTGGTGCCGTCGTTGTCCAACCTTTTGTTCATCGACACCCTGGAAGCCATTCATCAGGTTTTGCGCCCCAAGGGCTTCGAAGTGCTGATCGGCAACTTCCACTATTCGCGCGATGAAGAAGAAAACCTGCTGCGCAACTACATGGCCTATCAACCACGCGGCTTGTTGCTGACGGGTTTCGACCGCACCGAAAGTTCGCGGAGGATGATCGAAGCCAGCAACATTCCCTGTGTTTACATGATGGAACTGGACAGCGCGGCCGGGCTCAATTGTGTTGGCTTTTCGCAACTGGCCGCCGGCGAAACGGCTGCCGAACACTTGCTGTCCCGTGGTCGCAAGCGTCTGGCCTATATCGGCGCACAACTGGATCAACGCACCTTGTTGCGCGGCGAAGGTTTCCGCAAAGCCCTGCAAAAGGCCGGTCTGTATGACCCGGACCTGGAAGTGCTGACCCCGCGCTCATCCTCCGTCGGCCTCGGCGGTGAACTGTTCCTGCAACTGCTGGCCAGTCATCCGGATGTCGACGCGATCTTCTTCGGCAACGACGACCTGGCCCAGGGCGCCTTGCTCGAAGCCATGCGCAATGGGATCAAAATCCCCGAACAGGTGGCGATCCTCGGCTTCAACGACTTGCCCATGTCCGAACACATGGTCCCGCGCCTGAGCAGCATCAACACCCCGCGCGAAGCCATCGGCCGACGCGCAGCGGAGCAGATGCTGACGCTGATGGCCGGCAATACCGTAGCCAAGCCGGTGCAGGACATGGGGTTTGAGTTGAAGGTGCGGGAGAGTACTTAAAGACACGTTCGGCGACACGGCTCAGGAGTTTGCCGTGTCTGCCGTGTCAGGATCAGTTCCCATAAAAACGGGTCACAGTTTTGGCAGAAAGAAGGACTGCCACATATATACAGAGGTAACGGCCCTTGCTGCATGATGGGATCTGAGCCACAAATAAGTCGCGTAAGTTGCGGTTAGCATTCACTCTTCGCGTTTAAAAATCTGGCAACAACTTCCTGCTTCCTACAGCCATTTCCTTTTTTCTGATTGCGTCTGGTAATGAACTCGAATGCTATTAAGCTGTGGCTAGTTAGGGACCAAAACAACATAAACTGCCCCAAAGTCACCGCTATTTGAGCACAAAGCACTGACTTGGTAGACCGCTGTCTCGCCGACTAAAACATAGGTCTTGGCGCAGCACGGATGGCAGCCCACGCCCTGACAACCAAAAACCCGCGCATACCTTACGAACCCAATACATCGCCTGCGGACGTTGTAATGGCCTCATTTTGCCTGAAAAAAGGGGAACGCCGATGTTATACAAAGGTGAGTGGAATCGTGAAGAAGTTGATTACCAAGCCTTGGTCAACCAATGGCATGTTGTCGCGCTCAGCGAAGACTTGGATGCGAGCAAGCCCAAGGCGGTCCGGTTGTTGGGTGAAGACTTGGTGCTGTGGCGCGATGAGTTGGGAGGTGTGCACGCCTGGAAAGATTACTGCGGCCACCGTGGGGCAAAATTATCTCTGGGCTGCGTCAAGCAAGGGCAAATCGAATGTCCCTACCACGGTTGGCGCTATGACCGTCATGGCAACTGTAAACTCGTGCCGGCGCACCCTGACCGGGCCGGACCTTCATCCGAGCGGTTAATCTTTCGTCACTTCGCGCAAGAACAATTCGGTTTTATCTGGGCGAGCCTGGAGCAGCCTGATCGCCCCCTGCCCGATTTTGCTCAGTGGGAAGACAGCAGCTACCGGATAGTTTTTGCTGGCCCTTACCACTACAAAGCAAATGCCTTGCGAGCGCTAGAAAACTTCATTGATGCGTCGCACTTCCCATTTGTCCACGCCAACCTAAATGGGTTGCCCGACGCCCCGGAGCCGCTAAAAAAATACACGGTCAGTCTGGATGACCGAGGCTTGCACTCCAGTGAAATCAGTGTTTTCCAGCCCTATGGCGACCATCGCGCAATCCCTGTGACCGCGCGCTATAAGTATTCGGTCTTGAATCCGACGACGGCCTACTTCAAGAAGAAGACTGGTGAAACCGAGCGGTTCTGCACCTTCTTCAATGCCACTCCCGTCGATGAAGCCGAATGCATTATCTGGCTGATCGTGGCCATCAATTTCGGTCCTGACCTGACCCTGGAGCAGATCCTCTCGCGCCAGAACATCGTGTTTGAACAGGACCGGCACATTGTCGAAGCACAGCGACCTGCCCGTTTGCCTCTGGACCCCAAAGCCGAGATGCACGTGAACAGCGACCGCATGGGGCTCGAATACCGGCGCTGGCTGAAAACCCTGGGGGAGGCTTCCAGAAATCGCAGTTTCACGCAACCGATCCGTACTGTCTCGCTGTGACAAGGAAGCCAAAACATGAGCATTGACACTATCGAGTACTTCAGCAGCCGTGAGTCCAACGCCCGTACTTATGCGCGGAATATTCAACGGATTTTCACCCACGGAGCACTGGCCCAGGTGCAGGACAGTGATGGTCGGTACTATATCGACTGCCTGGCGTGTGCTGGTGCCCTGCCCTTGGGTCATAACCACCCTTTCGTACAGGAGCGCGTAATCGGGTTCCTGCAGTCGGGACAGTTGCAACAAGCGTTGGACCTGGCGACGCCGGCCAAATTTCACTTTATGAACGAGTTGTTTGCGGCCCTGCCAGCAGGCTTTGCCAAACAGGCCAAGCTCCAGTTCTGCGGACCCACGGGAGCGGATGCGGTTGAAGCCGCCCTCAAATTATTCAAAACGGCAACGGGGCGCCGCCCCGTGCTGGTGTTTCAGGGCGCTTACCATGGGATGAGCCATGGCACCTTGGGGATGATGGGCAATCTGGCCCCCAAGCAAGCAATCAGTGGCATGCCGGCGGAAATTCAATTCCTGCCCTATCCCTACACCTATCGCAGCCCCTTCGGTGCCCAGGTCGATGCTCTTGAAACCGAACGCCTGAGCCTGGCGTTTCTCGAAAGCGTGCTCAGCGATCCCGAGAGTGGCGTGTGCAAGCCGGCGATGGTCTTGCTCGAAGCCATCCAGGGCGAAGGAGGTTGTATCCCTGCCAGCGCCAACTGGTTGCGGCAGGTCAGAGAAATCACCCAGCGTCATCAAGTGCCGTTGGTGATTGACGAGATCCAGACCGGTATTGGCCGCAGTGGCGATATGTTCGCCTTCGAGCATGCAGGTATTACCCCCGATGCCATCATTCTGTCTAAAGCCGTCGGTGGCGGGTATCCGCTTTCACTGCTGGTCTATCTGGAGAAGTATGACCAATGGAAGCCCGGCGCCCATGCCGGCACGTTCCGGGGCAATCAGATCGCACTGGTCAGTGGCGCGGCCACCCTGGAGTTTATTCGGCGCGAGCACTTGCTGGAGTATGTCCGTGAAGTAGGCGAGTTGCTGCACCAGGGGCTACTGGAATTGAAAGACCGCTTCCCCTGCATCGGCGACGTTCGTGGGCGGGGGCTGATGCTGGGCATGGAGTTGATCGAGCCAAACGTAACCCCGGATGCACTGGGCCATCCACCGGCAGCGGGCGCCTTGGCCAGCGAGGTTAAAAAAACCTGTTTGGATGAAGGCCTGATCATCGAAAGTGGCGGTCGGCAGGGTGCCGTGCTGCGCTTCCTGGCGCCGCTGGTGATTACCCCTGACGAAGTGCGTGAGATTATCGAGCGCCTAAGTCGGGCACTGGCTCGACATGCGCCCGCCAAAACCATGGATCGTACGCACAAGGTTGCCGTGGAGGTACAGGCATGAGCACCTCCGCGCAAATACTGGACGTGCTGGGCATCGGCTTCGGCCCCGCCAACATTGCCCTAGCCATCGCTTTTGAGGAGTTGGCGCCCGCGTTGACGGTGCGTTTTGTGGAGAGACGACCCGGCCCGCTGTGGCAGCCCAACATGCTGTTGCCAGGCTCGGACATTCAGAATCATCCCCTGCGTGATCTGGTAACGCCGCGCAACCCCCGCAGCCGTTATACCTTCACCAACTTTCTGTTCGAGAACCAGCGTCTCTACGAGCACCTGAACTTGCCTCTGCATTACCCCTTGAGGCTTGAGTACGCGCAATACGTGACCTGGGTGGCGGAGTTCTTCAAGGAGCAAGTCGATTACAGCTGTGAAGCCGTATCGGTCGAAGCGGTGGAAGCGGGCCCTGAAGGTGGCATCGATCATTACCGGGTCCGCTCAGCCAATGACCAGATCTATCTCGCTCGCAGCCTGGTACTGGCGCCAGGAAGAACACCGCACATCCCGGCGCCCTTCGCCGAGCTCGTCGATACTCGAATACGACATCTGAATCATTATTTGCCTGCTCTGCAAGAGACTATCGAACGCACTGCCGGGCGATGCCGTGTGGCCGTGATCGGTGGCAGCCAAAGCGCTGTCGAGATTCTGCTGCATGCCAATGAGCAGGCGGCCGTGAAGGAAGTTGTGGGTTACACCCGAAACTTCGGTTACCGGCAGAAAGACACAAGTCCTTTTTCGGATGAAGTCTATTTCCCTGAATTCGTCGATACCTTTCATCGCGCAAGCCTCGAACATAAAACCCGGCTACGTCGTGAGCTGCTCCATACCAACTATTCAGCTTCTGACATCGATGTACTCAATCAGCTCTATATCAAGCGGTACGAGCAGGGCTTGCGCGGCGAACACCGGTTGGAGATCAAGACATGCCATGAAATAACCGCCTGTGTACCCGGGACAGAGGGCATGGAGTTGCAGAGCCGACATTTCCTGGAGGGTAAAAACTTTCGAAAAACCTTCGACCTGGTGATTCTGGCTACAGGGTTTCTCGATTTTGGCAAGGGAGAGCGCAAAGAGCCCTACCCGTCGCTGCTCGCCCCTCTGACCACCAGTCGCGGCGCTTTGCAGATCGCCCGTGATTACCGGATCGATCTGGACGGGTCTCTGCCGACCTATCTCAATGGACTTTGCGAATCCTCCCACGGGATGGGCGATGCAGGCTCCTTCAGCTTGCTCGCCCTACGCTCGAAAACCATTGTCGAGTCACTCAAGACCCATCTGCCAACCCGGGTCGAGTATCAGTGTTATGCCTGAGAAGAACCTTTCCCGGTTATTGGCCGCCCCATCGGTCTGGCAAGCCGGGTGGCCGTGTAAAACCGTGCGCTCGGCCCAGCTTCCGTTCGACAGCGATGTGGTGGTGATCGGTGCTGGAGTCGGCGGACTGGCTGCCGCCTTGCAGGCTCTGGATGCCGGGTGTTCGGTGACTGTACTCGAGGCTCGCCAGGTAGGCGCAGGGGCCAGCGGGCGCAATTCTGGCTTCGTCGTACCGGTACCTTCCCGGCACACGCCACAGTCATTGCGCCAGTGTCTTGGGGATAGCGCTGGCCATTTCGCTCGCGCGCTTCAGCAAACCGGCAGCGATGTCCTTTCTTGGTCGGCTGCGACGCCGCACCAGAGCGGCTGGATGCAGCCGTGGGCAAACCACTGCACACCGCAATTGCAGACCATAGCCCAAGGCTGGCGAAGCCTGGGCATTAGCGTGGAAGTGGCCGACCGTGAACGCATGGAGAGCGATCTGGGGACTGCGCACTATTGCGCCGGCTTGTGTTACCCGGAGGGTGGAGCGGTAGACCCTTTCGCGCTGGTGCAGGCCATGGCGAATGCCGTTGCCAGCCGTGGAGGACTAATTGTCGAAGGCTGCCCAGCCTTGCAGATCAATCCGCATGCCACTCATGTGGGCATCATCACACCATTGGGAGAACTCAAGGGAAATCGCGTCCTGGTCGCCGGAAACGCCTATGGTGTCGAGGCAAGCCGTATGACTCGGAAGGCGGTGAGCCCAATGGCCCTGATCCTCGCCACGTTTGCCATGACCGAGGATGAACCGGAGGTCGGTGTAATGCCCTTTTCGGACAACCGTAAGGACATGTGGTTTTTCCGCAGGCTCGAGAGTTCCCGGGTACTGACTGGGTGTTTCGCATTGCCGTTGGTGCAGTCGGTCAATTATTGCAGCACCTTGCTCAAGGAGCGCCTCCATACGATTTATGCAAAACCTCCAGGCGAATTGGAACACTTATGGGCTGGCTGGGTGGGGCTGACCCACGACGCGATGCCGATGGTCGATAGCCCAGATGAGCGCATCATCAGCTGGAGTGGATGCAATGGCCGCGGCCTGGCGCTATCGACCTTGATGGGCCGTACGCTGACGGACCGACTGCTGGGTAATGACAGCCTGAGGCTGCCCTTCCCCACCTCTCGTTACTGGCACAAGGGCGGTGTCCTCGGGTGGTTGGCGCAAACGTTTATCGCCGTGGACCGCTGCAAACAACGTCGTCGTGCACTCGCTCTTGTCAACCCTCCAAGTCTGCCGGGAGAACCCTCTTGAGTCAGTGTCCTTTCCATTACCGTGAGCATCGTTGTACGGATCCGCACCTGATCAATCGTTTTATCGACACGTTTCCATTGGCGCTTATTACGTCCCAGGCGGGTGGTAACTTTCACAGCAGCCATATTCCTTTATTGCGCAATCCGGATGGCACACTGTCTGGCCATGTGGATCGACGCAATCCCCAGTTCAGGGAGGCTGCATCGTTCAAGTGCCACATCGCCTTTATCGGGCCGTCGAGTTATATCCCCCCAGAAGCCTACCGTAATGCGCAATTGCCTACCTGGAACTACCTGGCGGTTCATATGCAGGCCGACATCGAGGTGATCGATAGCGAAACCGAAAACCTCGACATTCTGATGCAAAGCGCACAACGGTTTGCCCCCGAGGGCTGCGAGTATCGCGTCGACCCCCAAGACCCGAGAGTCATACGGAACCTGCCGCACATCCTCGGCCTTGCAATACGGCCGGAAAGCATCGAAGGCCGCTTCAAGCTGTCTCAAGACAAACCACCGCAAGACCAGGCATCTGCCCTGGACTGGCTGATAGAACAGCACCGCGCCGCCCACAAACAACTCCTCGAGTTCTCCTCATCTCTTCACCTTTTGTGAGATCCCAATGCCAATCGTACGAATTGAAGACCCGATCAACCGACCCGCAGCTACCCGACGCGAGGTCATCGAGACGACTTATCGATGCCTGAAACGGGTCTTTGGGGTCAGCGATGAAGAACTACAAGCCCGTTACGAACACTATCGCAAGGAAGACTTTCGCGCTCCCGGTGATAAGCCGGAGTATGTACAGGTGAACATCACTGTGTTCAAAGGCCGTACGCTGGAGACCAAACGCAAACTCTATAAGGAACTGAGCAACGCGCTCGCGGAAATGCTGGCTATTGCACCTTCTTCGGTACTCATCCTGCTGGATGAGCACGATGCGGAAAATTGGGGAATGCAGGGCGGCATCCCCGCTAGCGAGATCGACTTTGGTTATTCGGTTAACCTGTGACGCACTTCACGCAAACGACAGGATCATGGTAACCAACCCAGAAAGACGAACCATCCGTAATTGATGGGAACCAATACAACATACGTAATGAATGCAAGCGCAAGACTCAATCGTAACGCCGCCATGAAAGGGATTCTTCCCATTTCAATAGCGAGAACAATCGGAGAGGCCTGGTAAGGCAGAAGCGGTGTTGAAAACCCGATGACCTGAATCATCAGAACACTCAGTAACGGCAGTCCGGATGCGGTGGCTAACGACTGTGCCAAGGGAGTAAATAACGCTGGTACTCCGTTCGCTGTAACCACAAAATTTAGCAGCGTGGAAAGACCTACGATTGAGGTGTAGCTGCCGAACGGTGAAGCCGGATCCAACGGTGCAAGGGTAAGTACTTCATTACCAATTAATGTTCCGAGTCCGCTTTGTCCTACAAGTGCGGCGAGTCCGAGGATTGCTGCGACATAGACTGCCGTCCGATGGTTTACCTCTTGACCAAACTCTTCACTGGATACAAAGCCAACTCGTGGAAGGAGGCATACGCAAGCTGCCACGAGACCGACCCATGCAGGGGAAATGCCGTGTAAGGAGTCGGTAAGCCAGAGTCCCAGAGTCATCAAAAGAAGGATACCCAACCTCTTTTCCTTAGGACTCAAAGGGCGAGCAGGTTCCACCTCTATGCTTTTTCCCGCTTTATCTGGAAACAACCAGACGATACATGCACATAGTGCAAGTCCCTTCAGAATGCCAAGTACGGGCGCATGCAATATCAGATAAGGCAGATAGGATAACTGCAACCCGTACGTGGTATCGATGGCCCCCGCCATGACAAGATTTGGAACATTCGCCGGCAGAATGGATGCTGAAAGCTGGAAGGTTCCAAAGCCGACAGCAAGTGAAAGACCAATACGTCCTGGACTTTTCTCCCTGAAACCCACTCGATCAGCAAGCGCCAGGACAATCGGCATCAGTAGCGCAATACGCCCCATATTGGAAGGCATAACAAAAGCGAGCGCGTAAGTGAGGCCGACAATACCAAAGACCATTTGTGAATATGATCTGGAAATATGGGTAGCGAGCACCCTCGCACTTCGAGCGGCCAATCCTGTCTTGCGGATAGCGATTCCAATGACATAGCCACTGATAACGAGCCAGAATGCGGCGGAGGTAAACCCAGAAAAGATCAAGGAAGCGGGAGCGACATGGAGAATCATCGCGAACGCGAAGAACATAAGTGCAGTCAAGTACTCAGGAAGTCTACGTGTTGCCCATAGCGCGATTGTCACAGTTACCAAACCGGCCACTGTTATGAGTTGAACATCCATATCACTTCCCTATGTTCCGCGGACTCGGTTTACATCTTGAATTTTCTCAGTTCCTGAGGTCCGACTTCATAGCTGGGTTTATAACAAGTCCAAGGCAAGATACCGGCTGGTCTGAACGATTTTTTCGCGCTCCTCGAAACTCGTCAATTGAGCTGCCATGGCGCTGCTATCCCCTGAGCGTTTGATTTCAGCCAAAACGATTTGCATCGCGTGTATTGCAGCACGCTGCATATCCGAAGGAATGATGACGAGCTGGTAGCCAAGAGAGGACAGCTCTTCAATGGGCATTAAGGGAGTCTTGCCACCGTAGAACATATTCATCAGTTTTGGCCCTGGGATGCGTCGGGCAATCGTGCGAATTTGATCCAGTGTCTCTGGGGCTTCTACGAAAATCATGTCTGCACCGGCCTTCACATACTGCTCGGCTCGGCTTAACGCAGACTCAAAACCTTCTGTCGCAATTGCATCGGTACGGGCAATAATCATGCAGTCCTGATCGATCAGCGTATGGCGTGCAATCCGAATTTTTAGGCACATCTCGCTTACATCTATTAATTTTTTGTTGTCCAGATGGCCGCAGCGCTTGGGAAACGATTGATCCTCAAGGTGGAAAGCGGCGACACCGGCACGTTCAAGAGCTTGAACCGTTCGCTGAACATTGGCTGATCCCCCAAATCCCGTGTCGGCGTCTGCGATCACTGGCAGGTCACTTGCTTCGACAATTTTCTCGATCCGTTCCAGTACTTCGCTGAAACTCAATAGACCGATGTCCGGATATCCAGAAGCACGCGCAATCGCACCGCCGCTGGCGTAGACCGCGTCGAAACCCGCCATGGCGACTAGTCGAGCGGATATACCGTCATAAGCACCTGGTGCTATCACAGGAGAACCTGAGGATAGTTTTTCACGCAATTGTCGAGTTGGTTTCATATGAAGTTCTCCTAATTCTCGGACCGTAAACGTTCTGACCGAACCACTGGCGGTATTTTTGGCGCAGAAGAAGCATGGCGGCAGACAAATAAAATGTCTAATATTTAGAAAATACAGAATTAGTATCTTTGGAGTCCTAATTGGAACTCAGGCATCTACGTTATTTCGTCGTCACGGCCCAAGCGGAGAACTTCACACGAGCCGCCGAACAACTTGGGATCGCCCAACCCCCGCTTGGACAGCAAATACGTGATTTGGAGGATGAAATTGGTACGCCGCTTTTTCACCGGGTAGGACGCGGCGTCATACTCAGTGATGCTGGCAGGGTATTCCTGATATCGGCACAAGATATTCTTGCACGTGCCGAGGAAGCCCAAAAAAATGCGCGGCGCGCCGCACGAGGAGAGATCGGCTCGTTGAACCTGGGGTTCACCGAATCCGCTTCGTTCAACGATACCGTCACCGGTTTGATCAGCCGTTACCAGCGACAACACCCCAAGGTGGAGGTAAACCTTGAGGAGAACGATAGCGAATCGCTTATTTCCAGGCTCGGCCGTGGAGAAATAGACGCCGCGTTTGTCAGGCCTCCGTTTGCTATGGGCGGCGACATTGACTTCATCACCTTATCCGAAGAACCACTTATTGTTGTCCTGCCTGACGGCCACCCATTAACGTCACGCAAGCGTCTGTCGCTTGCTGATTTACGGCAGGAGAACTTCATCCTGTATTCACGCAAATCCGGTTATGGGCTGAGTGCGGATATCGTGGCCGCTTGCCGGCAATCCGGGTTCAATCCGACCATCCGTCAGCAGGCCCCCCAACTATCTTCCGCTGTAAACCTGGTATCTGCCGGGATGGGTATTGCGGTGGTACCCGCATCGATGCAGCGAATTCAACGCGCTGACCTGCACTACCGAGCACTTCGGCTTGATTGGCCGAAGGCGATACTTGGATTGGCCACGCGAAAGGCGAATCAGTCAACCGTAGTCAAAGACCTGATCAGTTCGACGAGAATCGAAACTCCGTAGTTGATCCTCCGATACAGACCATACTGTGGCGAGGGGGCTTGCCCCCTCGCCACAGGGAAAGCCTCTCGCCCCTGCTCTGTGTTTAGTCCTGCGGATCGAGGTTATCCAGCACCCGGTTCACCGCCAACTCGGCCAGCATGATGATCTGTGCAATCGCCAATACCGTATTGCGCTGGCTACCTTCCAGAAAAGCAGCAAAGTCATTGGTCATGACGCTCGCCGAGGCCAGCGATTCGCAGGCGTGCGCCAACAGAGTTTCGTTATTGATGCCGGGTGAGATGGAGAACATTGGGCTGGGATTGCGTGGGGGGTTCGGCGTGGGTTTGAACATGGTGATGCTCCTAGAGTGATGGAGCTGCCACGATTCGCTGCTAGACGAAAATAAGGTGGCAGCCGTGCGCGGGCTAGCAGACCAGGACTCTAGAACCCGGTAGACCCGAAGGTCTTCCCGCGCACAGCCGCCATAACATGAACTGACAGGCATAAAAAACACCTGTTCACGAGTGGTGGACGCTATGCGCCTAAAGTATCCAGGCTGCTAGACCCGATCGCTGATTTTGCAGCGACGCGGAACGATAGAGTCCGGATACCAGGCGCACAAGCCGGCGGATTCTGGCGTAGTTGTAGGCAATGACGCAATAAATCGTAGGCAGCGGAAACCTGCCGAAACGCCTTTCCTACAGACCACTCCTACAATTACACCTACGCCTTTCGCGATGGAGCAGCTCAAATGGAACACACACTTAAGATTCTCGGCAAAGCCTCGTCCATCAACGTCCGAAAAGTCCTGTGGACCTGCGAAGAACTGGGTATTGCCTACGAACGCGAGGACTGGGGCAGTGGCTTCGCATCCACCCACAGCCCGGAGTTCCTGCGCTTCAATCCCAACGCACAGGTGCCGGTGATCATCGATGAAGCCGGTGTGTTGTGGGAATCCAATACCATCTGCCGCTATCTGGCCGGCAAACACCAACACCACCACGAGCTGCTGCCTGGCGAACCGGCGGCACGCGCCCGGGTGGAACAGTGGATGGACTGGCAAGCCACCGAGCTCAATCCGTCGTGGAGTTATGCGTTCATGGCGCTGGTGCGCAAGGACCCGGAGTTCCAGGACGCGCATCGCCTCGAAGTCGGCATCCGCGGCTGGAACCAGAAGATGGGCATCCTCGAACATCAACTCGCAACCACCAAGGCGTATGTCGCCGGACCACAGTTTACTTTGGCCGACGTTGTCATCGGTTTGTCGGTCAATCGCTGGCTGATGACGCCGATCGACCGTCCTGACTACCCCGCCGTCGATGAATATTTCAAACGCCTGGCGCAACACCCCGGTTTCCTGAAGCATTGCTGCAATGGCTTGCCTTGAATGGCCGCAGGTTGCCGCCTGGATCGCCACACAGCAAGGCAACCTCGGGCTTGCAAGGCCACTAGTCTGCCAGCGTTGAGGACAAAATCGGTTCAGCGGCTTGTCGGGGGTTACCGTCCGTCGAGCATGTCCAGCAGCGCCTGCACCGCCGCCGACGGTGGTTTGTTCGCCGCGACCACCAAGGCAAACTCGCGCTCGATCCGCGGCAACACCGGTACCACGCGCAAACCTTGCCGATTGCCCGGCAGCGTCATCTCCGGCACCAGGCTCACGCCGATGTTTTCCCGCACCAGGGTGAACGCACTGCTCCACTCACGGACCTCGACACGCACATCCTGCAGTTGCAGCCCCGCATCGGCAGCCAGGCTTCGCGCATTGGTCGAACAACCGCCCGTGGCCAGTACAAAAGGTTGCGTCACCAACTCTTCGAGGCAGACGCCTTCTTCATGGGAACGCCGCGCCAGTGGATGGCCTCCGGGCAATACCGCCATCCAGGCATCGCGCCCCAAAGGACTGGCCTTGCGTTCGGCAGACGGATTGAGCACCACGCCGACATCCACCAGTCCCGCGCCGAGCAAAGTTTCCACTTCGTCATCGCTGACCTCCAGGGCGACCACCTCAATGCCGGGGTAAAGCCGGTTGAACTGGCGCAGCAAAGGCGGCAGAACGGTCGCCAGGACCATGGGAAAACTGGCCAGGCGAATCGTCCCGCGTTCAACACCTTTTGCGGCCTCGACAGTGCTGCGAATGGCTTCCAGCGCGCCGAGCATGGTCCGTGCCTGCTCGATGACCGGCAGGCCGATGGCTGTCGGCAATGTCTGGCGGTTTTCCCGGGTGAACAATTGAACGCCCAGGGTTTCCTCGATCAAGGCCAGGGCCTGGCTGGCCCCTGACTGGGTCATGCCGACCCGTTCGGCGGCCCGGGTGATGTTGCCGGTATCCGCCACGGCCACCACCATTCGCCAGTGCATCAGGTTCATCATGGCAGTAGCTTTCCTTATGGCAGTTTTCTGAAAGATTAATTTTACCGTTGGCGCCGCGCACTATGACACTGGCGTAAATCCACAACCAGAGCCCGCCCCATGAAGCTGTATTACGCCCCCGAAGCCTGCTCGCTGGCGCCACATATCGTATTGCGCGAACTGGGACTGCCCTTCGAATTGATCCGCGTCGATAACGCCACCAAGAAAACCGCTGCTGGCGATGATTTCCTGGCCATCAACCCCAAAGGCTACGTGGCCGCCTTGCAACTGGATAACGGCGAAGTGCTGACCGAAGGCCCGGCGATCCTGCAATACCTGGCTGATCTACATCCAGACGCGAAACTGGCCGCAGCCCAGGGGACATTTGAGCGGGTGCGATTGCAGGAATACCTGAACTTCATCTCGACGGAGATTCACGGCGGGTTCGGTTGGCTGTTCAACGCTCGATTTTCCGAAGAGGTGAAAGCGCTGATCAAGGAGAAACTGTTCAAGCGTTTTGCCGTGTTGAACCAGACGTTGGAGCGGCAGGATTACTTGATGGCGGGCGGGTTCAGCATTGCTGATGCGTATTTGTTTACGGTGCTGCGTTGGGCTCGGTTGTTCGACATTCAATTGAATGAGTGGCCGGCGTTGGCAAGGTTTCAAGCCAGGGTGGATCAGCGGCCGGCGGTGAAAGCGGCGTTGGCCGCCGAGTTGGCGTAGGACGTTAGATCAATCGCGAGCAGGCTCGCTCCCACAGGGGATCTTTGTTGACCACGGGATGAGTGGGCGCAACAGATCCAATGTGGGAGCGAGCTTGCTCGCGATGGCTACCTTCCAGACACTACAATACTACAAGTTGGCACTCACCTTGGTAGCCACCTCCCCCGGCACCCACCCCTTCCACACCTGCGGCTGCTCACGCAAAAACGCTTCGGCGACTTCGCGGGGTTTCTGCCGCTTTTCACTCATCTGGCCCAAGGTCTGGTTCAGCAGATCGATCGGCAAATCGACCTTTTCAAAGAACGTCACCAGGTCCGGGTATTGCGCCTTGAACGGTGCCGATACGCCGATGGCCAGGCTCGCCGGCATCGAGCGCGTGCCTTTGGGGTTCGGGTTGTTGGCGTCGGCCAGGGTTTTCCAGGCCTCGGCGTCGAACGGCGGTTCGTCGAGTTTCACCAGTTTGAAACGCCCCAACAGCGGTGTCGGCGACCAGTAGTAGAACAGCACCGGTTTACCACGGCGGATCGACGACGCGACTTCTGCGTCCAGAGCTGCGCCGGAACCGGTGCGGAAATTGACGTAGCTGGCGGTCAGGTCATAGGCCTTGAGTTTCTGGCTGTTGACGATTTCCGAGGTCCAGCCGGTCGGGCTGTTGAGGAAACGTCCGCGGCTCGGGTCTTCAGGGTCGCGGAACACGTCCTTGTACTTCGCCAGGTCAGCAACGGATTTCAACTCCGGAGCCAACGGCTTGATGCCGCGCTCGGGATCGCCCTTGATCACGTACTCCGGCACCCACCAGCCTTCAGTGGCGCCCTTGACCGTATCGCCGAGGCCGAACACCTTGCCCTCCGCCGCCGCCTTGACCCAGGCGGGACTGCGCCCTGCCCACTCTTCACCGATGACCTGGATATCGTTTTTCGCCAGCGCCGCTTCAAGGCTGACGGTGCTGCCCGGCAGCGTGTCGGTCGGGTAGCCGTAACCTTTTTCAACGATCAGGCGCAGGATTTCGGTGATGAGGCTGCCGCTTTCCCAAGTGATGTCGCCAAAGTGAATAGGTGCCGTTTTTTCCGTGGCCGATGCCGGGTGGGACAACAGGCTCAGGACCAGCAGCGAACTGCCGAGCAGGGTTTTGATCGATCTCATGCGGACCTCTTGTTCTGGAGTGGGCTGTTCAGGAACTGATTGGCGCTGTGCCGGTCGCACAGGGCTTGGGAACGGGTCATGTAGTCGCTGACTGAGCGCAGCGAGATGCCCAGCACAGCGGCGATTTGCGGATAGGTCAGGCCGTCGATCCGCGACAGCAGGAAGGTCGAGCGGACTTTGCCGGGCAGCCGCTGAAGACTGCGATCCACACGGGTCAGGGTCTGGGACAACTGAGCCAGTTCCTCCGGCGATTCGGCGTGGATCGGCTCGGCCTGTTGCAGTTGCTGAAGGTACTGGCGCTCCAGGTCACCTCGACGCCAACGCTGATAGAGCAGGCGCTGGGCGATGGTTGTGAGCAAGGCACGGGGTTCGCGGATTGCCGTCAGGCCAGGGGCCTGCAGCAGTTGCACGAAGGTTTCGCAGGCAATGTCTTCGACAGCGGCGGCATCGTTCAGGGACTGACGCAGGCGTGTGCAGAGCCAGTGGTAGTGAGCGCGGAACAGGCCGTCCACGTGTTTGCGATGAAGAATATCGGCGCCGGACATAGGGGCTCCTGGGTTAGGGGTCGCTGAATGTCCGGTGGTCCGGTGAGGCGAATCCTAGCAAGGAGCCTTATTCATTAATAATACTTAAAACTTATTTTTATATTCATTTATGGAATCAAAAAGAACACCTGACAGACCTCTACCGCAAATCCCCGTACCCCAGCACCTCGGCCTCACGCTGATAGTCGAGCACAACCTGATAGTCGCTTTCGTTGGCGGGCAGTACCTCTGGTAAGCCGAGGGTTTCGGCAACCTGCGGCAACTCGCGCAACGCCAGGTTCATCACCCGCAGAAGCTCTTCAGCCTGCTCATCGCTGACTGTCGCGGCGGTAATGAACGGTAAGGCAGGACTGAGCGCACTGCGGGCAATCACCCGCAAGCCGGTCACTTCCTCTGCGGCATGGCGCGCCAGATAGGCAAAGGTCACGCTGTCGATGGCCGCCAGATCGGCAAGGTCTTCGCGCAGCCAGCGCAGGCTTTCACGATGACTGCCGCTGATGCCGACCCGGGCAAAAAACCGCCCGTCACGCTGCAACGGCGCCAACCGGTGGCGCAGCAGGTTCATGCCGCTGTTGGAGTCCAGGCCATTGATCACGCCTCGGCTGCCACGAAAATCCGCCAGGGTTGGCCGTGCATCATCAAGGCGTCCCAGAATCAGGCTGCAATGATTGCCGCCGCTGCTGTCCGGCAGCTCATAACGAGGCCGCCCCAGCACCCGGACCTTGCCGCGCAATGCCGTCATCAGCGGATAGCCGCAGGTTTGTGTCAGCAGCAAGTGCGGCGACAACCACATCTGCATCAGGGACAGGCCTTCGGCGTCACGACGGGTGTCGCCCAGATGCTCGAGGATTCGCGCCAGCCAGCGTTCGCTGGCCTGGTGGATGGGTTCGGGGGCGGTGTACATCAGCAGTTCGGCGATGTGTTGGGTCATCATCGTATCTCCATACAACGAAGTTCCCTGTGGGAGCGAGCCTGCTCGCGATGGCGTCGTGTCAGTCGACATCAATGTAATCTGTCATACCGCTATCGCGAGCAGGCTCGCTCCCACAGGGATTGGAGGTGATCCATGTTTCAGTAAAACGGATGCCTCGGGCTGTCGATGGCCTTCACTCCATGCTCACGCCACAACTGCCCGTATCCCCGCACCAGAAACCCGCCACTGCGCGCCAGCCATTGCTCGCGGCGAGCCCTGTAAGCACGGGGCAAGTCGTACCAGGGCAACCCCGGCAACTCGTGATGCACCAGATGAAAATTGAGGTTCAGGAACAGCCAGCGCCACGGCCACGCCGCTTCATTGAGCACCGTGCGTTGCTCCGGCGCTGCATGAGGTCGATGTTCATAGTAGGAACGAATCATGGCGATCGACAGCGCCGGCACACTGATCAAAAACAGATAATGCCAAACCGGCAACAGGCTGACGTTCGCGATGAACAGCAGCATCAACCCGGCCATCAAACCGTGACTCAACCACATCAGCCAGGCCTGGCGCTCGCCCGCTCTCAGGCGTTGCAGCTCTTCACGGGCCAACGCCAGCAAGGCCAGCGGTGCACCCAGGGCAAAGCGGCCGAGCACGGTTTTGTTCAGCCAGTGCAGGCTGCGCACCAACAGTGAACTGCCCTGCCACTGCCCGGCACTCAGATAACGGCTTTCCGGATCGCGACCGGGGATCGTCAGGTCTTCGTCGCGGTGATGCAGCAAATGGCTATCGCGGTACAAGGTGTACGGATACCAGACGGCAAACGGCGCGTAGCCAAGGATTTTGTTCAGGGTTGGCCAGCGCGTGGGATGGCCGTGCAGCAGCTCGTGTTGCACGGATAACCACAGCACCAGCAATGGAATCAGCAACAGCGTGCTCCACCACAAACCCAAACGATGGCTGTTCAATACGATGCCAAACCAGCCGCCATACACACCGATCAACAGCAACCAGGTCGGCCATTCGGTGCGCGCGGTGAAGCGTCGGCGCAGGGTTTCGATTTCTTCTTGGTGGGCGCTATCAAAGTAATGGGGCATGGCGTAGCTCAGATCGGGGACCAGTCCCCTTCTGTGCATTGGCCTTGGGAAATCTTGCAGATTATTTTCAGGAGGATCGCTCCCATGTTGCATGGGAGCGATCAAGCAACGAGGGATCAGTGACCGAACACGCCGACCTTCTTGGCCTTCTTGTCCGCGCGCTTTTCAATGGCGGTTTTCGCTGGTTTCTTTTTCGCCGCTTTCTTTGAATCCATACCTTTGGACATGATGCGTACTCCACTCATGGGGATGTGAGATCAGGTATACACCTATCCCGGCGCGCGCGTTCTTTTATAATCGCCCGCTTTGCACACCGACAGTCCGAGACCATGCCCGATACCCAATTCACCCTGCTCGACGAGCCGTTATGGCCATTGATGAACAAGTTCTACCGCGCTCACCAATCGTCGATGAAAGCCGTGCGCGACGCAAAGCTGTGGGTGGCCCGGCGTGAGCAGATTGTTGCCGTGCTGTGTTTGCGTCCGGTGTCCGGCGGGCATTGGCTGACCGGCTTGCTGGTCGATCCGGCGTGTCGCGAACAAGGGCTTGCCGCCGGGTTGATTGCGGCTGCGGTGAAGGAGTGCGAGCTGCCGGTGTGGTTGTTCTGTCATCCGGATTTGCGAGGGTTTTATGAGCGACGCGGGTTTACGTTCGATCCGCCGATGCCTTACGCGATGGTTGAACGGTTAAGCCGTTATGCGCGCAGCAAGCCGATGATTGCGATGGGGTTGGCGCCAGGCGTTTAACTCAAGCCTATGGAGATCAACTGTGGGAGCGAGCCTGCTCGCGAAGGCGGCGTGTCAGTCACTATTAATGCTGACGGTTAGACCGCTTTCGCGAGCAGGCTCGCTCCCACAGGGTTTTGCGGCGATTTAATCGTCCGCGTTGGGATCCAGGTCCGGGAACATCACCTCGGTGAAGCCAAACTTGCTGAAGTCGGTAATGCGCGACGGGTACAGGCGGCCGATCAGGTGATCGCACTCATGCTGCACCACCCGCGCATGAAACCCCGAAGCGACGCGTACGATGGGCTCACCCTTGGGGTCGACGCCTTCGTAGCGAATCTGCTGGTAACGCTGCACCGCGCCACGCAGGCCAGGCACGGACAAACAGCCTTCGAAGCCCTCTTCCAGGGTCGGGCTCAGCGGTGTGATCAACGGGTTGATCAGGATCGTCTGCGGCACGGCCTCGGCATCCGGATAACGCTCGCTGTGCTCGAAGCCGAAGATCACCAGTTGCAGGTCGACACCGATCTGCGGAGCGGCCAGGCCAACGCCCCTCACACTTTCCATGGTCTGGAACATGTCATCGATCAGTTGCCACAGCTCGGGGCTGTCGAACATCTCGGCCGGCACTGGCGGGGCAATGCGCAGCAGGCGCTCATCGCCCATTTTCAGAATTTCACGAATCATGATCAGATTTCATCAATGGTCGGTTTGTGTGAGTGATCGCGGCCCAGGCCCGACACGTGATGTTTTTCCTCATGGACGGGACCATGCTCGCCAGCCACTTTTTCGCCAGGGTCCTTGCCCTCTCGCGACATGTGCTCGATCACCGCGTTCATCTCCGCGCCCAGCAGCAGCACCGCGGCGGAAATGTAGAAGTACAGCAACAGCACGATGATCGCACCGATACTGCCATACATGGCGTTGTAGTTGGCGAACTCCTTGACGTACAAACCGAAGCCCAGGGAGGCGATGATCCACACCACCACCGCCAGCACCGAGCCAGGGGTGATGAAGCGAAACTCCTGTTTGACGTCGGGCATGACGTAGTAGATCAACGCCACCGCGACCATCAGCAGAATCACGATCACCGGCCATCGCGCGATGGTCCAGAGTGTAACGATGAAGTACTCAAGGCCGACCTGCGCAGCGATCCAGCTCATCACCTGCGGCCCGAGCACCATCAGCGCCGCGGCGATCAGCAGCATGCCGGCAATGCCGACGGTGTAGATGATCGACAACGGAAAACGTTTCCACAGCGGGCGCCCTTCAACCACGTCGTAGGCAGCGTTCATCGCGCTCATCATCAGCCGCACGCCGGCGGAGGCGGTATACAGCGCAATCACGATGCCCACTGACAGCAGCCCCCCCTTGGACTGCTGAAGCTGGTCGATCACCGGGTTGACCTGCTCCAGCGCCTGGGGTGGCAATACGAGTTCCGATTGCAGGCGCAGCCAGGAGAAGAAGTCGGGCAGATGCAGGAAGCCGATCAGGGCAATCAGGAACAGGATGAACGGAAACAGCGAAAACAGCATTTGATAGGCCAGCGCCGAGGCATAGGTCGACATCTCGTCGGCGATGAACTCGGTAACCGTGCGCATCATCACACGGTGCAGGGGCAAGCCTCTCATGTCCGGGAAAATCATTCGCGTCTCCATTCGCCGCATACGGATTTGGGGTGAAGTCGTGGCGACTCAGGGGCTGTTTTCTTTCATCAAGGTAGCCCAGTTGGCGACTTTGAAACAAATTCAGCGTGCAAGTTCAGGCTGACACAAAAACGGCCATCTGAAGATGGCCGCGTCTTCTTTTCATTAAAGACATTTCAATGCTGGAAAGTCGTTACACAAGGTTGACCGGGGGCTTTTGCAGGGAGTTTCATTTATTTCACCATGACATTTCATCGTTCAGTGCAGGTTGGGCTTTATGTTTACGGGCCAACCCCTGAGAATGCGCAACACATTCAGGCCTTGGCGCTGAAGATCCAATCCCGTAGGAACGTTATGAAACTCGATAAAAAGCAGGCCATTGCCCGCAGAAACCAGGAACTCGGCGGTGCTGTGCTTGGCGTCAACAACTGCCACTTCGCCGAACTGAACCGTAACCGCAACATCTGGTGGTTCGACCTCCCGGTGACGCGCCTTGCAATCGGTCAGTACGAGTGGATTCACCTGCTGATGCACACGCCGGACACCGACGAGTTGCTGCACCTGAAAGTGCCGACGGTGTTCCTGCGCGAGAAGCTCGAAGGCCTGGTGGTGCGCAATGAAGGCAAGCGCAAGGCAGCATTGAGCCTGGAACTGAGCGCCGACAAGGACTCCTTCCTGCAGGACATGCGCCCGGCGGGCACCAACGTCAACTTTGCGCCGTTTCGCCAATAAAAAGCAAAAGCTTCGCGAGCAGGCTCGCTCCCACATTCAACCGAGTTCCGGCAGAAGGAATGCGGTCACATGTGGGAGCGAGCCTGCTCGCGATAGCGGTCTGACAGGCGCTGACTTATCAGGCATCCAACAAAAAGCCCCGCATCTGCGGGGCTTTTTGCTGATTACGCGGTGGCTTTCTTCGCGTTGATCTTCTTCAACTCTTCATCGCGCAATTCACGACGCAGGATCTTGCCGACGTTGGTGGTCGGCAGCGCATCGCGGAACTCCACGGAGCGCGGGACCTTGTAGCCGGTGACGTTGGCGCGCATGTGCTCCATCACCTGTTCCTTGGTCAGGTTCACGCCCGGCTTGGCGACGATGAAAATCTTGATCGCCTCGCCCGACTTCTCGTCCGGTATACCGATGGCCGCGCATTGCAGCACGCCCGGCAGGGTGGCCAGCACGTCTTCAAGTTCGTTCGGGTACACGTTGAAACCGGACACCAGGATCATGTCTTTCTTGCGATCGACAATGCGCATGTAGCCATCGGGCTGGATCAGCGCGATGTCACCGGTCTTCAACCAGCCTTCGCTGTCGAGGATTTCATCCGTGGCTTCCTGGCGCTGCCAGTAACCCTTCATGACTTGCGGACCCTTCACGCACAGTTCGCCGATTTCGCCCAGAGGCTGCTCGACACCGGCATCGTTGATGATTTTGCACAGGGTCGACGGCACCGGAATGCCGATGGTGCCGACCTGGATGTGCTGGATCGGGTTCACCGTCGCCACCGGGCTGGTTTCGGTCATCCCGTAGCCTTCGCAAATGGCGCAACCGGTCACCGCTTTCCAGCGTTCGGCCGCGGCCAGTTGCAGGGCCATACCGCCCGACAAGGTAACTTTCAGCGCGGAGAAATCCAGCTTGCGGAAGCCTTCGTTGTTGCACAGGGCCACGAACAGCGTGTTCAGGCCGACGAAGCCGCTGAACTTCCACTTCGACAGTTCCTTGACCATCGCCGGCAGGTCGCGCGGGTTGCTGATCAGGATGTTGTGGTTGCCGATCAGCATCATCGCCATGCAATGAAAGGTGAACGCATAGATGTGGTACAGCGGCAGCGGCGTGATCAGGATCTCGCAACCTTCATTGAGGTTGGAACCCATCAGCGCCTTGCACTGCAGCATGTTCGCCACCAGGTTGCGGTGGGTCAGCATCGCGCCCTTGGCCACGCCGGTGGTGCCGCCAGTGTATTGCAGCACCGCGACATCACCGCTGGCCGGGTTGGCTTCCGCCACTGGCTGGCCCAGGCCTTTGCTCAGCACGTCGTTGAACTTGACGGCCTTGGGCAAGTGATAGGCCGGCACCATCTTCTTCACGTACTTGATGACGCTGTTGATCAGCAGACGCTTGAGCGGCGGCAGCAGGTCAGCGACTTCGGTGACGATCACGTGCTTGACGCCGGTTTTCGGCACCACGGTTTCCGCCAGGTGCGCCATGTTGGCCAGGCAGACCAGGGCTTTGGCACCGGAGTCGTTGAATTGGTGTTCCATTTCCCGCGCGGTGTAGAGCGGGTTGGTGTTGACCACGATCAGCCCGGCGCGGATTGCACCGAAGACGGCTACCGGGTACTGCAACACGTTGGGCAGTTGCACGGCGATTCGATCGCCAGGCTGCAAATCGGTATGCTGTTGCAGGTAAGCGGCAAACGCACCGGACAATTCGTACAGTTCACCGTAGGTGAGTGTCTTGCCCAGGTTGCTGAATGCCGGCTTGTTGGCGAAGCGTTGGCAGGATTGCTTCAACACTGCCTGAATATTCGGATACTCGTCTGGATTGATGTCGACAGCAATCCCAGCTGGGTACTTATCCTTCCAAAAGTCTTCGATCATGGAAGCCCACTCCTCAGCAACGCGAATTCAGCACCGCATTTGATGCGATTATTATTGGTGTTTGGTCATTGGTAAATCTGGCTGATAGAAGGCCGAGAAGTCACAAAGCGCGCCGAGAGTAGCAGCTTTGCCAAGGGTCGACTAGAGCCAAAAGAGGCCTCTACGGTCACAATTGTGACTCAAGACTTTCAAGCGGTCATTTTAGAGCAAAAAACCTATAAAGCCCTGTAGCCCACGAAAACCGGGGCTTTAGCGTCCGCCGAAAAGCATCGCGGGCAAGCCCGCTCCCATAGGGTTCGCGTCGTTCACATCCATTGTGTACGACACTGAACCTTGTGGGAGCGGGCTTGCCCGCGATCCGCGCGAAGCGCGGCCATTCACCTATCAGGCGATATCACGCAACTCCCGCCGCAAAATCTTGCCCACCGGCGTCATCGGCAACGACTCACGCAGCACGATGTGCTTCGGTACTTTGTACGCCGTGAAGTTCTCCTTGCAGTAAGCCTTCAGCTCTTCAAGGCTGACCCCTGCCTCACGGGCCACCACGAACAACTTCACCGCCTCCCCCGACCGCTCGTCGGGCACACCGATGACCGCACAGTTGGCAACGTTCGGGTGAGCCATCACGACGTCTTCGATTTCGTTCGGGTATACGTTGAAACCCGAGACAATGATCATGTCCTTCTTGCGGTCAACGATGCGCACGAAACCGTCCGGGTCGATCACCGCAATGTCACCGGACTTGAACCAGCCCTCGGCATCCAGCACTTCGGCCGTGGCATCAGGTTTCTGCCAGTAACCCTTCATGATCTGCGGGCCTTTGATACACAGTTCGCCACGCTCACCCAGCGGTTGTTCGACGCCGTCATCGCTGATGACTTTCAGCGTGGTGCCCGGCACCGGCATGCCGACCGTGCCGATCCGCGATTGGCTGCCGTAGGGGTTGGTGCAGGCCACCGGCGAAGTTTCGGTGAGGCCGTAACCTTCGGTGATGCGGCAACCGGTCAGTTGTTCCCACCGCTCGGCGGTGGCCTTGACCAGCGCAGTACCGCCGGAATTGGTGAGCTTGAGGCTGGAGAAGTCCAGGGTCTTGAAGTCCGGGTGATCCATCAGCGCGACGAACAGCGTGTTGAGCCCCAACAACGCCGAAAACCGCCAGTTCTTCAGTTCCTTGATGAAGCCGCCGATGTCCCGCGGATTGGTGATCAGCACGTTGTGGTTGCCGGTCACCATCATGCACATGCAGTTCGCCGTGAAGGCATAGATGTGGTACAGCGGCAGCGGCGCGATCATCACCTCCTGGCCTTCGCGCAGCAGCGGTTGACCGTCGCTGGCCGACTGGCTGAGGCAGGCCCGTGCCTGTTGCATGTTCGCCACCAGGTTGCCGTGAGTCAGCATCGCGCCCTTGGCCAGGCCCGTGGTGCCGCCGGTGTATTGCAGCACGGCGATGTCGTCGAGGCCGACCTTCAGCGGCTTGATACCCAGGCCCCGGCCCTTGCGCAGCGCACTCTTGAAGGAAACGGCCTGGGGCAAGGAATAGTCCGGGACCATCTTCTTGACCTTGCTCACCACAGTGTTGACCAGCCACCCCTTGGCGGTGGGCATCAGGTCGCCCATCTTCGCTTCGATCAGGTACTGGATATCGGTGTCGGGCAGCACTTCCTGGACTTTCTGGCCGAACATGTTCAGGTACACCAGCGCCCGGGCACCGGAGTCCTTGAACTGATGACGCATTTCCCGCGCGGTGTACAGCGGGTTGGTGTTGACCACGATCAACCCGGCGCGCAAGGCGCCGAACACGGCAATCGGGTAATGCAGGACATTGGGCATCTGCACCGCAATGCGGTCCCCAGGCACCAGGTCGGTGTGGGCTTGCAGGTAGCCGGCGAAGGCGGCGCTCTGGCGCTCCAGTTCGGCGTAGGTCAGGGTCACGCCCATGTTGCTGAACGCAGGGCGGTCAGCAAACTTCTTGCAGGAACGCTCGAACACCTCGATCACCGACTTGTAGGTTCCCAGATCGATGTCCAGGGGTACGCCGGCCGGGCGTTTGTCATTCCAGAAATCAGGTTGCATTGTTGTTGTCCTCTTTACCTGAATCTATCCGGGGCCACTTTTCTGTCACTTTTCAAAAAAAATGCAAAAAGCGGAGCTTCACGGACACTAGCAGTTATGACGTAGCAGGCAAATATGCCCACGGCCGTCATTGACCGTATGAATCTACTCGCCGTGGCGTAGGCTGATCAGACGCCCAGCCAAGGATGCGCTATAAACTGCAACGAGCTGTTTCAGACCAAGCAGCCTCATGCAAAGGAACCGCCATGATCCATGACACTTTCTGGCTGACCACCAGCGACCACAGCCGCCTCTTCGTCAACCAGTGGCTTCCCGACGGCAGCCTCAAGGCAATGATTCTGCTGGCCCACGGCATGGCCGAACACAGCGGTCGCTATGGTCCCCTGGCGGAAAAACTCTGTGAACAGGGCTATGGCGTGTGCGCGCCGGACCTGCGTGGACATGGCAAAACTGCCGAAAACGGGACCCTCGGGCATTTCGCCGATGACGATGGCTGGTGCAAGGTCGTGAGCGACCTGGCCTGCCTCAACCAGCACATCGGCCAGCAGCACCCTGGCGTTGCGATCGTGCTGCTCGGTCACAGCATGGGCAGTTACATCGCCCAGGCCTATCTGCTGCACCACAGTGCCAGCCTGCACGGGGCAATCCTCAGCGGCTCGAACTTCCAGCCCGTGGCGCTTTATCGCGCGGCGCGGCAAATCGCCCGTCTCGAACGCCTGCGCCAGGGCTGCAAGGGACGCAGCGCATTGATCGAATGGCTGTCGTTCGGCTCGTTCAACAACAAATTCAAACCGGCACGCACGCCATTCGACTGGCTCAGCCGTGATCCGGCGCAGGTCGATCTGTACGTCAACGACCCGCTCTGCGGTTTCCGTTGCACCAATCAACTGTGGATCGACTTGCTCGGCGGCTTGCAGCAAATCAGCAAAGCGTCCAATCTCGCCCAGATCGACCCGGGCCTGCCGTTGCTGGTGATTGGCGGCGAATGTGATCCGGTGAGCGAAGGCAAACGTCTCAAGGATCTGGCCGACGCATTGCGGGCGGCCGGCAGCCAGCACCTGCAACTGACCGTTTACCCGCAGGCGCGGCACGAACTGTTCAACGAGAGCAACCGCGATGAAATCATCGCCGATGTACTGAACTGGATCGCACAGGCCTTGAGCGCTCCTCGGCCGCACCGATCCGAATAGTTTTTTTGTGAATTTTTTAATTCGTCACAGGAATTGAGACAGATGACCCAGGTTACCAACACCCCTTACGAAGCCCTCGAAGTCGGCCAGACCGCCAGTTTCAGCAAGACAGTCGAAGAGCGCGACATCCAGTTGTTCGCTGCGATGTCCGGCGATCACAACCCGGTGCACCTGGATGCCGAATACGCCGCCAGCACCATGTTCAAGGAACGCATCGCCCACGGCATGTTCAGCGGCGCGTTGATCAGCGCGGCGGTCGCCTGCGAATTGCCTGGACCGGGGACCATCTACATCGGCCAGCAAATGAGCTTTCAGAAACCGGTGAAGATCGGCGACACCCTGACCGTGCGCCTGGAAATCCTGGAAAAACTGCCAAAGTTTCGCGTGCGCATCGCTACTCGCGTGTTCAACCAGCGCGATGAACTGGTGGTGGATGGCGAGGCGGAAATCCTCGCACCACGCAAGCAACAGAGCGTGACGTTGACGGAGCTGCCGGCAATCAGCATCGGCTGATTGACGGGTCAAAAACAAACAATGTGGGAGCGAGCTTGCTCGCGATAGCGTCAGATCAGTCAACATCACTGTTGAATGTCAGGCCCTCATCGCGAGCAAGCTCGCTCCCACAGTTACTTCAGCCTGGCTTACGAACGTGCACGCGCCTGGTTACGCAGGGCTTTTACCTGATCGTGGTTACGTTGCACACCGTGGTACTGACGCTCAACCAGGTCGCGAATGCCCACCAGATTGTGCTTGTTGATTTTCTCCATGGCGTCGCGGTAAGCCTTCAACGCATGGTCTTCACCGCGCTCGGCTTCATTGAGTACAGCCTCCTCGCCCTTGCCGGTGAACATCGACTTCACGTCGACCCAACGCCGGTGCAGGTCGCCGCTGACACTGGTGGAGGTTTGCGGATCACCCCCCATCGAGCGCACGGCAGACTGCAATTCCGCTGCGGCCGTCCCACAATCGGTCGAACGCTTGATGAACAAGGTTTTGAGTTCAGGATGCTTGATGTCTTCAGCGCAAGTCTTGAACCCGGCCTGACCGTCCTTGCTGGTTTCAATCAGGTCGTTGAGTACAGAAATCGCTTCTTTATTCATGTCGGTCATTTTTCAGTTCCTCGCGGTTGATGAAAGATGCAATGAGTAGTGCACCCTGCATGCCAGCCCGGAACTGCTAACTTATTCCTTATTTTTCAAATAGTTATAAATTATCAGACAATCTGTATCCGTTTTATTTGCATGATCTGTCATTTGGCCTGCATGCAGAATGCCTGTATTTTCCAGACTGACTGAATCAAGACGACCGATTGATGAACCCTGAAAAGCTCGAACTGCTGATCACCCGCGAAATGCCCTTCGGCAAGTACAAGGGTCGAATCATTGCCGACCTGCCCGGCCCTTACCTGAACTGGTTCGCCCGGGAGGGTTTCCCTCACGGCGAGTTGGGCGGCCTGCTGGCCCTGATGCAGGAAATCGATCACAACGGTTTGTCGGACTTGCTCGAACCGCTGCGCGCCAAACACGGCAAACCTGCCCCGCGCCACTGAATCACCTACCGAGTACCCCATGCCCGACAACACCCGCCGCGCCCGTGATGAAGCCGTCTGGCAAACCTTTGCCGACCGCTACGATGTCGAACCTGGCCCGCTCAACCTGGAGAACGGTTACTTCGCACGCATGTCGCGCACGGTGGTCGAGGAATACCAGCGCAACATCGAGCTGATCAACCGCAGCAATTCGGTGTACGTGCGCCAGCGTTACGAACAGGGCGACAGCCTGAAGATCCGCGCGCAACTGGCCAGGCTGATTGGCGTACCCGCCGACAGCATCGCCCTGACCCGCAACGCCTCGGAAGGTTTGCAGTCGCTGATCCGCAACTACAACCGGCTGCAGCCCGGCGATCAGGTACTGGTTTGCGATCTGGAATACGACACGGTCAAAGGCGCCATGCGCTGGCTGGCGCGTAATCGCGGCGTTGAAGTGATCGAGATCGAACACGCACACCCGGCCACCTTCGACAGCCTGCTCAATACCTATCGGGAAGCCTTCGCACGGCATCCGCGGCTGAAGCTGATGGCCCTGACCCACGTCACCCATCGCACGGGGCTGGTGATGCCGGTGCAGGCGATTGCAGCCGCTGCGAAGGAGCATGGCATCGATGTCATCCTCGACGGGGCCCATGCTCTCGGCCAACTCGAATTCGACCTGACCGAACTGGGTATCGCCTTCGCCGGCTACAACCTGCACAAGTGGATCGGCGCACCACTGACGCTCGGCTTTATCTACATCGCTCCCGAACGCCTGGTCGACATCGACCCGGACATGGGCGAGATGCATTTTCCGCCCACTGACATTCGTGCCCGTACCTCGTACAGCACCCCCAACATCCCGGCGCTGCTGACCCTGCCGCTGGTGCTTGAAGAACATTGGGCGATGGGTGGTGCTGCGGCCAAGGATGCGCGGCTCAATTATCTGCGCAACCGCTGGGTCGGTGCGGCGCGGCGGTTGCCGGGCGTCGAAGTCCTGACTCCGGATGACCCGCGCCTGTATTGCGGCATCACTTCGATGCGTTTTACCCGGCATACCGACCAGCAAACCATGGTTCAGCGCCTGCTCAATGAATACAACCTGTTCACCGTGACCCGCAGTGGCGCGGCATGCGGTCCGTGCATCCGCATTACACCGGGGCTTACCACCACGGCGGCCGACATGGATTTGTTGGCCAGGGCACTGACTGAACTGGGCTGACGTCAGACGGTGTATTTGTCAAAGTCCTCGGGCCTGATCTGTGTCGACACGGCGAACGTGTCGATGCCGATCGTCATCTGCCCGAAGTATCCGTCTTCGGCCGAATCCCGCCCCAGGGTGTGCACGCTCAAGGTCGATTCTTCACCGCCCATGGTTGTATAGAAAAAGTCCTGATCGTTGGTCAGTACCGGCACGGCTCGGCCGCTGTACGGTCGACTGCCGAGTACCGAGCGCGAGGTCACCTCAGGCAGGTAAAGCTGTCCGACCCAGGCGACATGCCGTTCTTGCAGATAGTTGTTACCGGCCGTGATGCGCACGGCGACGTGAATGTGCAAGGCGCGGCCGGCGTAAAAACCCGGATAGATCGTGGTAAAGCGCACGATGCCCGACTTGTCGGTGAACTGCCCGCCGCGCAGGTAGGTATCGTCATCGGTGCGCGGGACGGCGCCGATGTCACCGGTATCGACCTCGACGTCCGGGTTGATCTTGCTCCAGCCCGAATAGGCACCGCGGGCATTGCAGTGCCAGATATCCACCAGCGCATCGGGGACCGGCTCACCGGTCATGGCATCGACAATGGTCAGCCGCAACACCAACGGAACGCCTTCGGCGCCTTCGCTGATGTTTCTGCGGATCAGTTTGGGGTTGCGGAAGTACGGGCCGGCAATCTGTTCGGGGGACAGCAGGTAAACCGGTGCAGCGGGTGCATCTGAGGTGGTAGCGTCCATGACGTTCTCTCTTCCATAAGATGGACGCAGGCTAGCACTGGCCGATTTCAGGCATGCGGTAACTATGTATCGCATGGTGTCCCTGTGGGAGCGAGCCTGCTCGCGAAGGCGGCGTGTCAGGCAACATTAGTATCGACTGACACTCCCTCTTCGCGAGCAGGCTCGCTCCCACAGGGGATAAGCGCCGAGCCGGCAAACTGGGCACGACTCTTTCTTTCAGGCAAAAAAAAACGGTGCACCGACCAAGCGCACCGTAAAGCCGTAGAACACACAACGAGGTGTAGGGTGAAGCGATCAGTCCAGCAGCGCCAAAGCCTCGGCGGTGCATTCCTGAATGCGGGCCCAGTCGCCGTTCTTGATCCACTCCGGATCAAGCATCCAGCTACCGCCCACGCACATGACGTTTTTCAACGCCATGTAGCTCTTGATGTTGGCAGGTCCCACGCCGCCGGTCGGGCAGAATTTCACTTCGCCGAACGGGCCGCCCAAAGCCTTGATGGCTGCAACGCCGCCGCTGACTTCGGCCGGGAACAGCTTGAAGCGGCGATACCCCAGACCATAGCCTTCCATGATGCCCGAGGCATTGCTGATGCCCGGCAACAGTGGAATCGGGCTGGCGACGCTGGCGTCCAGCAGATCACGGGTGATACCCGGCGTGACGATGAATTGCGAGCCGGCCGCTTCCGCCGCCGCCAGCATGTGGCGATCCAGCACGGTGCCGGCACCGGTCACCAGCTCCGGACGCTGCTCGCGCAGAATCTGGATGGCCTTGAGGCCGAATTGCGAGCGCAGGGTCACTTCCAGGGCCGTCAGTCCACCGGCCGCGAGGGCGTCAGCCAGCGGCAGAACGTCTTGCTCGCGGGCGATGGTGATCACCGGCAGAATCCGCGCTTTCGCGCAGATGCTGTCGATCAGAGCAACTTTGTCCGCCATGGAAACGGTCGGGGATGGGTTTGTCATAGCGGCTGTTCCTTGGCTCATGGGCACCAGTAAATCTCTAACGTGGGTTGCAGAAATGCGCGCACCGGCATTTCGGCGACATCGTCACCGGCCAGCGCGAAACTCAGGGTGGTCAGCTTGGACTGACCGGAAATCGATAGAACCTTATGCTTGGCCGAGGCCAGCAGCGCGCGGCTCATGGTCAGGCGCTGATGCGGCACGGTCGGCGCCAGCATCGGCCAGCAACGACGGACGCCATCGGACTGCAATGCCTCGGCAAGGTTCGGGCTGTTGGGGAACAGCGACGCGGTGTGGCCGTCATCACCCATGCCGAGAATCAGCACATCGATCACCGGCAGCTCGGACAGCAACCGGTCAGCCTGCTCGGCCGCCTGTTCAAGGTTGGCACTGGCGCTGTACAGGCTCAGGAATTGAGCCTTGGCCGCGGGACCTTGCAACAGATATCGCTTGATCAGACCCGCGTTGCTGTCGGCATGCTCCACCGGCACCCAGCGCTCATCGGCCAAGCTGACCACCACGCTCGACCAGTCCAGCGTCTGCTTGGCCAGGTGCTGGAAAAACGCCACCGGGCTGCGGCCACCGGAAACCACCAGGGTCGCAGTGCCCTGGGCGTCGATCGCGTCGCTCAGTTGTTTCGCCACGTTCAGTGCCAGGCTTTCAGCCAGCAGCACCGGGCTCTTGTATGCATGGGCGCTGACGCCCTGCGGCAGTTTCAAATCAGATATCGCCATACCACGACCTCCCGTCCCGCGTAATCAGTGCAATGGAGCTCATCGGCCCCCAGGACCCGGCCGCGTACGGCTTGGGCGCATCACCGGATTTTTTCCACCCGGCGATCAACTGGTCACACCATTTCCACGCGGCTTCGATTTCATCTTTACGGACAAACAGGTTCTGATTGCCGCGCATCACTTCCAGCAACAACCGCTCGTAGGCATCGGGAATCCGTGCGCTGCTCCAGGTGTCGGAAAAATTCAGCTGCAACGGACCGCTGCGCAGCTGCATGCCCTTGTCCAGGCCTTGGTCTTTGGTCATGACACGCAAGGAAATGCCTTCGTCCGGTTGCAGGCGGATAATCAGCTTGTTGCTGATTTGCAGGCGCTGCTCGGGAGCGAAGATGTAGTGCGACGGTTCCTTGAAGTGGATGACGATCTGCGACAGCTTCTGCGGCATGCGCTTGCCGGTACGCAGGTAAAACGGCACGCCGGCCCAGCGCCAGTTGCGGATGTCGGCACGCAGGGCGACAAAGGTTTCGGTGTCGCTCTGGGTGTTGGAGTTGGGTTCTTCCAGGTACCCCGGTACCGCTTTGCCTTCGCTGTAGCCGGCGATGTACTGGCCGCGCACCACTTGAGTGGTCAGGCCTTCCGGGCTGATCGGCGCCAGGGCCTTGAGCACTTTGACCTTCTCGTCGCGGATGCTGTCGGCGGACAGGTCGGCCGGCGGGTCCATGGCGATCAGGCAGAGCAACTGCAGCAGGTGATTCTGGATCATGTCCCGCAGCTGGCCGGCCTTGTCGAAGTAACCCCAGCGGCCTTCGATACCGACCTTCTCGGCCACGGTGATTTCCACGTGGGAAATGTAGTTCTGGTTCCACTGGGTTTCGAACAGGCTGTTGGCGAAACGCAGGGCGATCAGGTTCTGGACGGTCTCTTTACCCAGATAGTGGTCGATGCGGTAGGTGCGGTTCTCCGGGAAGAACTGCGCTACGGAGTCGTTGACCTTGCGCGAGGATTCCAGGTCCGAACCGATGGGCTTTTCCAGCACCACACGGGTGTTTTGCGCCAGGCCGACTTTGGCCAGGTTCTCGCAAATCGCGCCATACACGGCGGCCGGGGTCGCAAAGTAGGCGATGACCCGCTGCGAACTGCCGGCGGATTCGGCCAGGGCCACATAATCATCGGGGTTGAGGAAGTCGACGTGCAGGTAGCTCAGGCGCGCCAGAAAGCGCTCGACCACGGCTTCGTCCAGCTCTTTGGCACCGACATAGCGGCGCAGCTCGGAGGTGATGAACGCCAGGTGTTCCTGCTCGCTGCCCGGCTCACGGGCCAGCGCGATGATTCGCGTGTCCTCGTGCAACAGGCCGGCGCCGTCGAGTTGATAAAGGGCAGGAAACAGCTTGCGCAAGGCCAGATCGCCAAGGGCGCCGAACAAGGTAAAGGTGCACGGTTCAACCGTAATCGAGAGCATGATGTTTGTTCTTTTATCAAGTTAAGCTACAAATACCTTTTTTCAAGGCATCACTCAAGGGAAAATGTAGTAATAACCACAACATTTTCGCAAAATACAGATTCCGAGTGGTGGTCGGTCGGAGCCATCAGTAGGATAGGCCACCGTTACGGGCCTCACCAAAGGCCCTTTTTGCATTAGCCGCGCGCTTATCGGTGCCGGTGAATCAAGGAAACTTATATGGACCGCGTGCGAAATTTACTGGAGCAAATCCAGAATCGCCTTGAAGAGCTGAACAAGGCCGAACGCAAAGTCGCCGAGGTGATCCTGCTCAACCCGCAGCAGGCCACCCGCTTCAGCATCGCCGCCCTCGCCCAGGCCGCTTCGGTCAGCGAACCGACGGTCAACCGTTTCTGCCGTTCGTTCGGCGTCAGCGGCTACCCCGAGCTCAAACTGCAACTGGCCCAGAGCCTGGCCAGTGGCGCCGCCTATGTCAGCCGTGCGGTGGAGGCCGATGACAATCCGGAGGCCTATACCCAGAAGATCTTCGGCAGCGCCATTGCCTCGCTGGACAGCGCTTGCCAGGCACTGGATCCGAACCTGATCAGCCGCGCCGTCGACCTGCTGATCCAGGCCCGGCAGATCCACTTCTTCGGCCTCGGCGCCTCGGCACCGGTGGCACTGGATGCGCAGCACAAGTTCTTCCGTTTCAACCTCGCCGTCACGGCCCATGCGGATGTGCTGATGCAGCGCATGATTGCCTCGGTGGCCCATACCGGCGAGCTGTTCGTGATCATTTCCTACACCGGCCGCACCCGCGAACTGGTGGAAGTGGCGCGCATCGCCCGGGAAAATGGCGCCTCGGTGCTTGGCCTGACCGCCGAGAACTCGCCACTGGCCAAGGCCAGCACCCTGAGCCTGAACATCCCGCTGCCGGAGGACACTGACATCTACATGCCGATGACGTCGCGGATCATCCAGCTGACCGTGCTGGACGTGCTCGCCACCGGCATGACCTTGCGCCGGGGCGTGGATTTCCAGCCGCATTTGCGCAAGATCAAGGAGAGCTTGAATGCCAGCCGGTATCCGGTTGGGGATGAGTTCAACTGATCCGAAATCTCCGTTGACCGGTCCGGCCTCATCGCGGGCAAGCCCGCTCCCACAATGTCCGCGTCGAGCACAATACCTGCGACCGCCATTGAACCTGTGGGAGCGAGCTTGCTCGCGATGACGGCAGTCCAGACACAACCGCCCTTGAACTAAACCCCCACCCGCGCCTGCAAACTCAAATGCGCCCGCTCCCCAGGTGCAAGGCACAGGCTGTCGGTGCCTCCACTCGCCGCTTCCACACAGACAAATTCGGATATCTCGTTCCAGGTCACGCCGAGCAATGGCCGCGAGCCGGGATGCCACACCACCGTGTCGGCCGTATCCCCGGTATCAATGCACAACGCCCGCTGCCAGGCGTGGTCGTTGAGCTGCAATTCGCCGTCATGCTGGAACACCCGCTGGCATCCGCCGTCCACGCGTAACTCGCCTTCCTGCTGACAAACCTGCCGGCTCAACTGGTCGTAACCCTGCGCCCCCTCGAGCCCAGACAGCGCTATCTCACTGACATCGCCAATACGCCAGTAAGCATGCAAAGCCTGGCTCAACTGGCACGGCATGTCGTCCTGATGCTCAGTGCTCAGGCGCAGTTCCATGCGCTCACCCAGGTGCGCGTGCAGGTCCACCTGCCAGTCGCACAGCTTCAGTTGCCAGTGCAATCGCACGCCATCGTCGTCACTGGTGCTGTCGAGCAGCTTCCAGTCGAGCAACCGTGCCCAGCCATGGGAAGGCCAGGCGTTTTCGCTCGGATGCCGGCCATACCACGGCCAACACACCGGCACGCCGCCACGAATGGCGCCGACCTGCGGCCACTTCGCCGCGCACCACAGCCAGGGTTTCTGGCCCTTGGGCTGGAAGTGCAACAGCTGCGCGCCCTGACGGCTGAACACCGCCTGACACAGCGGATGATCGATCACCAGCACATCGCGCGTCTGATAGCGCTCCCAGGCGAACACCGGACGCTCGCGCAAGGATTTGAAGAAGCGTTGTAGCGGATGCTCAAGCATGTGCCACGGTCCTGAAATCAACTGTCACCGGGGTGCGCGGCCCGCAAAAAAAAGCGGACAGCCATGGCTGTCCGCAAATATGCGCACATGGAGAGAAGCTTATCGCAGACGCGTTAGAACACCGACTGAATTTTCAGGCCAGCCACCAGCGCGTTGTCGACTTCATCCACACCACCCGGGTGCGTGACGTATTGCAGGTTGGGACGTACGGTCAGCCAGTTGGTCACGTGGAAGCCGTAGTTGATCTCGTAGTTGTATTCAGTTTCACGAATGGGCGAGAACAACGGATTGTCGTATTCCGAAACACCGTTGGCGACGTTGGTCAGTTCGGCGTTTTTCTTCACGTCATCGTTGACATGGATACGGGCGAAACCGATGCCCACGTCATCCTTCGGACGCGCGTCGAACGGGCCCTTGTACACGAACATCAGCGACTGGTAGTTGTCGATGAAGTTGGTGTCCTTGTCGTGGAACGTGGCATTGGCCGCGATGTTCAGACCACGGGAAGCATCGCCATTGTGGCTTGTGAGTTGCTGCTGCGCGACGAACCAGTAGCCGTGCTTGCTATCGTGGACGCGATAAGGGTTGCCGGTGGTCGCGGCGTTCTGGCCGTTGTCGTCCTCGAGAACGTCGTCGGCATCAGAGGTACTTTTGTAGTAACCGACACGGTATTCACCCGGCAGGTTGTTGACCTTCGGCGACCAGACCAACTCGACCGGCAGGACGGTGCCATTGGTGCCACTGCCGCTGAGCTTGAAGCCGTTACCGTGCTCCAGTTGCGACGTGTTCTGGTTGTACGCGCCGATCTGTGCGTAGAGCTCGTCATTGATGTTGTACTTCACGCGGATCGCCGCCTGGCTGACCGGCCAGTTGTACCAGATATTGGTCGCCCAGTTACCCACCTGGGATCCGCAGAACGCCAGGTTCTGGAATTCGCACGGGAAGGTGTTGAAGTCTTCACCTTCACCGAAGTAACCGGCTTTTACGTCCAGTTTGTTGTCGAAAAACTGATGCTGAATCCACAACTGTGTCAGACGGACCATGTGGCCGCGACCATAGACTTCCTGGGAGGAACTCAAAGTGCCGGCACGCGGATCGCCGATACGGTCGTTGGAGATGTTCTCACCGTTACGGTTGGTGAGCTGGATCTTGGCCTGGGTGTTATCCCAGCCGAACAGTTTCTCCAGGTCCAGCGCCGCGCCCAGGCCAAACTGGTCGGCGTAGCGCGCGGTCTTGTCATCGTTGAAGCCGCCGTTGAGGTTGCCACCGACTTCACCGACGTAGTCCATCTTGATGTCGATGCCTTGCTCGATCAGCTTGGTACGCTCGCCCCCCCAGTCGCCCGTCATCCACTTGGAGTCGGAGCTGAACGCTTCATCGGCCATCGCATTGCCGGCCAGAACCAGTGCTGCCGCTGCTGAAACCTGGCAGATCAACCGGGCCTTGTTCTTCATCTTCATCCCTACTTCCTCGTTTTATTGTTATTAACTTTTCTTTTCCAACGCGGTTACATCAGTTGCGACGGATGTCTCCACCCGACGCATATCCCCCTGTGGGAGCGGGCTTGCTCGCGAATGCGGTGTGCCATTCAATGCAGATGTCGACTGATCCACCGCTTTCGCGAGCAAGCCCGCTCCCACATTTCTTGATCTTCAGCGGCCTTTGAATTGTGCGACGTTGTCAGCGTGTGTTTCGGTTTTCGCTACGCCAGCGACCCCCAGTCGCTCACCCGTTTTCGCATCAAACAGCAGCACTTTCGCCGGATCGAATTGCAGGGTCAGGGTCTCGCCCACCGCCGGCGCCACGTCCGGCGCCAGGCGGCAGCAGACCTTGGTGTCGTTGAGGTTGACGAAGACCAGGGTGTCGGGACCGGTCGGTTCAGTGACCTGGACTTCGGCACGAATGGTCGGCAAACCATTGGCTTCGCCGTTGGCCAGGATGATCTGCTCAGGGCGCATGCCGAGGATCACTTCGCGGTCTTCGAGACCGGCGTCCTGCATGCCCAGTGGCAGTTCGCAACGGGCCTGGCCGCTGTCGAGCAGCGCCAGCAGACGACCGTCCTTGCGCTGCAGGCGCAGCGGGATGAAGTTCATCGGCGGCGAACCGATGAAGCTCGCCACGAACAGGTTGGCCGGGTTGTTGTAGATGTCTTTCGGTGTGCCGAACTGCTGGATGATCCCGTCCTTCATCACCGCCACTTTGTCGCCCAGGGTCATGGCTTCGATCTGGTCGTGGGTCACGTAGACCGTGGTGGTTTTCAGGCGTTGGTGCATCAGTTTCATTTCGGTGCGCATCTCGACCCGCAGCTTGGCGTCGAGGTTGGACAGCGGTTCGTCGAACAGGTAAATCTTCGGCCGCCGTGCCAAGGCGCGACCCATCGCCACGCGCTGTTGCTGGCCGCCGGAAAGCTGGCCGGGCTTGCGGCTGAGCAGGTGTTCGATCTGCAACAGCTTGGAAACCCGAGCGACTTCTTCGTCGATTTCCGCGGTCGGCATTTTGCGGATCTTCAGGCCGAACGCGATGTTGTCGCGCACGCTCATGGTCGGGTACAGCGCGTAGGACTGGAACACCATGGCGATGTCGCGATCCTTGGGGCTCATGCCGCTGATGTCGGCGTCATCCACCAGGATCGCGCCGCCGCTGATGGTTTCCAGGCCGGCGATGCAGTTCATCAAGGTCGACTTGCCGCAGCCCGACGGGCCGACCAGGATCAGGAACTCACCGTCATCGATTTTCAGTTCGATGTTTTTCAGGGTGTCCGGCAAGCCGGGGCCGTAGGTCTTGTTGACGTTGCGTAATTCGAGAGTTGCCATGTTTCTACCCCTTGACCGCGCCGGACGTCAGCCCACGCAGGAAATACTTGCCAGCGAATATGTAGACCAGCAGTGTCGGCAGCCCGGCGATCATCGCGGCGGCCATATCAACGTTGTATTCCTTGGCCCCGGTGCTGGTGTTGACCAGGTTGTTCAGGGCCACGGTAATTGGCTGTGCGTCGCCACTGGCGAACACCACGCCGAACAGGAAGTCGTTCCAGATCTGGGTGAACTGCCAGATCAGGCAGACCATCACGATCGGGATCGACATCGGCAGCAGGATCTTCAGGAAGATCGTGAAGAAGCCCGCGCCATCGAGCCTTGCGGCCTTGACCAGCGCATCCGGAATGCTCACGTAGTAGTTGCGGAAGAACAGCGTGGTGAACGCCAGGCCGTAGACCACGTGCACCAGCACCAGGCCGGTGGTGGTGTTGGCCAGGCCGAACTTGCCGAGGGTGAACGAGGCCGGCAACAGCACGGTCTGGAACGGCAGGAAGCAGCCGAACAGCAGCAGCCCGAAGAACAGTTGCGAACCACGGAAGCGCCACATCGACAGCACGTAGCCGTTCATCGCACCAATGAACGTGGAAATCAGCACCGCCGGCACGGTGATCTTCACCGAGTTCCAGAAGTAGCCGCCGACCACGTCCCAGGCCTTGATCCAGCCGATGCCGTCAATCACGGTCGGCCAGCTCAACAGGTTGCCGGTACGGATGTCTTCCGGGGATTTGAAACTGGTCAGCAGCATCACCACCAGCGGGATCAGGTACACCGCCGCTGCCAACAGCAAGGTGGCGTAGATCGCGATGCGGCTGAAACTGATACCCGATTTTCCGAGTTGATTAGTCATGGCGTTTGCCTCGCAGCTCGGAGTACAGGTACGGCACGAGGATGGTCAGCACGGCGCCGAGCATCAGCATGGCGCTGGCCGAACCGATGCCCATCTGGCCACGGCTGAAGGTGAAGGAATACATGAACATCGCCGGTAGGTCGGAGGAGTAACCCGGACCGCCCGCGGTCATCGCCGCGACCAGGTCGAAGCTCTTGATCGCGATGTGCGCGAGGATCATGAAGGCACTGAAGAACACCGGGCGCAGGCTCGGCAGGACGATCTTCAGGTAGATGGTCGGCAGGCTCGCCCCGTCGACTTGCGCGGCACGGATGATCGATTGATCGACACCGCGCAGACCGGCGAGGAACATCGCCATGACAAACCCGGAGGCTTGCCACACGGCAGCGATCACCAGGCAGTAGACGACGCGATCCTGATCCACCAACCAGTCGAGACGAAAGCCCTCCCAGCCCCAGTCACGCAGCATCTTGTCCAGGCCCAGGCCTGGGTTGAGCAGCCATTTCCACGCGGTACCGGTGACGATCATCGACAGCGCCATCGGGTACAGGTAGACGGTGCGGATGAAGCCTTCCTTGCGAATGCGCTGGTCCAGCAGCACCGCGAGGAACACACCCAGCACCAGGCTGATGCCGATGAACATGCCACCGAACAGCGCGAGGTTCTTGCTCGCGACCCACCAGCGGTCGTTGTCCATCAGGCGCATGTATTGCTGCAGGCCGACCCACTTGTAGCTCGGCATGAAGCTGGAGTTGGTGAAGGACAGAATGAACGTCCAGATGATGTAACCGTAGAAACCAACCAACACGATCAGCATGCTCGGCGCCAGTACCAACTTGGGTAGCCAGCGTTGCAGCGCATCGAACGGTGAGGCTTTGCTGAAAACCGCCACAGAGCTCATCGGGATAATCCAGGTGAAGAAGTGAAATCCGGACAGAGTTCCACCCTGTGGGAGCGAGCTTGCTCGCGATAGCTGACTGACATTCAACACAAATGTCGCCTGTTACACCGCTATCGCGAGCAAGCTCGCTCCCACAATGGGACGGAGCTCTCTCTGGGGTTTGCCGCAGGACCTGCCTGCGGCCGATCACGAATTACTGGGCAGCTTTGACAGCCGAGGCCAGTTGGGCGCTGGCCTTGGCCGGGTCAGCATCCTTGTCGTTCATGAAGTTGGTGACCACATCGAAAATCGCGCCTTGCACCGCCAGGGAGGTGGCCATGTTGTGCGCCATGCTCGGTTGCAGGCCGCCGGTCTTGTCGTCCGCGATGAAGTCCTTGGCCGACTTCTGCGCGCACTCGTCGAAGCCGAGCTTGTCCATTTCGTTCAGCATGTCGTTACGCACCGGGATCGAACCCTTGTTCATGCTGAAGACTTTCTGGAAGTCGGTACCCAATGCGACCTTGGCCAGGTCTTGCTGGGCAGCGATGTCGCCCTTGCGATCGGCTTTGAGCTTGAACACCGCCAGGGAGTCAATGTTGTAGGTGAAGGCTTTTTCAGTGCCCGGGAACGCTATGCACTGGTAGTCCTTGCCCGCGACTTTCTTCGCCGCAGTCCATTCGCTTTTTGCCCAGTCGCCCATCATCTGCATGCCGGCCTTGCCGTTGATGACTTCGGCGGCGGCGATGTTCCAGTCACGACCGGCACGGTTCGGGTCCATGTAGGTGGTGATCTTTTTCAGCTCGGTGAAGGACTTGGTCATCTCCGGGCCGGACAGGGTTTTCTGGTCCAGGTCGACCAGGGCTTTCTTGTAGCCGTCAGCACCCATGACCGAGAGCACCACGTCTTCGAACACGGTGCTGTCCTGCCAAGGCTGACCGCCGTGGGCGAGCGCGATGAAACCGGCGGCCTTGAGCTTGTCGCCGGCGGCATAGAATTCTTCGAGGGTGGTCGGGGCTTTTTCGATCCCGGCTTTCTTGAACACTTGCGGGTTGATCCACAGCCAGTTGACGCGGTGGATGTTCACCGGCACGGCGACGTAGTCACCTTCGTACTTCACGGTGTCGGAGACTTTCTTCGACAGCAGGCCATCCCAGTTTTCGGACTTGGATACTTCTTTCAACGCGTCGGTGCTGAGCAGGCCGGTGCTGCCCCACTCCTGGATGTCCGGTCCCTTGATCTGTGCAACGCCCGGCGGGTTGCCGGCTACGGCGCGACTTTTGAGTACGGTCATGGCCGTGGAACCGCCACCACCGGCGACTGCGCCGTCCTTCCAGGTGAAGCCGTCTTTTTCGACTTGAGCTTTCAGGACATCGACCGCTGCTTTTTCACCACCGGAAGTCCACCAGTGAACGACTTCAACGGAACCTTTGGATTCGGCGGCCAGGACACTGAGAGGGAGTGCAGACAGGGAAGCGAGAGAAATGACAGTAGCGAGGCGAGAAATCGCATTCATCTAGGAGCACCTTTCTTGTTGTTATGCATGCAAGTCTGTTGCTTGCGCTGCATAAGATTCTAAACAGGGGATATCCCCTCGCAGGTAACGAAGGGATGCGCGAGTGTCACCGCATGGTTACATAGAACCGCTCTGGGACAGCTGCGCCAGCGCCGTGGCCATGCTCGGTGCCAGCGCCAGGCGCGGAATCAGCACGGCTTGCCAGGCGTGGTAAAGGTCGGGTTTGCCGGGCCAGATATCGGCACTCGGGCGGTTCAGAGGGTCGAGTTCGTGATGCCAGCTGCCATCGCCGCGGTCGATGAAATGACTGTCACAGAACTCCCAGAACAATCGGTACCAGTGTTCGTATTGTTCATCCCCGGTGCGTTTGAGCAAGGCACTGGCGGCGGCGCTGGCTTCGCAATGGGTCCAGTGCAGGCGATGGCGGACCACCGCTTTGTTGTCCCAGTCGAGGGTGTAGACGATGCCCGGCGCGCCATCGACATCCCAGCCGTGGAGGCAATTGTGCTCGAACAGTTTTTGCGCGTCGGTGACAAGCCAGCCCGGCGTGAGCATCCCGGCCTTCACCCGCGACGCCTCGAGGTGCAGCAACAGCCGCGCCCACTCGAAACCATGGCCCGGGGTGGTGCCGTAGGGGCGGAAGCCGTCGGCCGGATTGTCGTGGTTGTAGTCCCGCAGCGGCTGCCAGTCGCGATCGAAATGCTCGATCACCAGGTAATCGTTGGCAGCGGCGTGACCATGGATCACCCGCTCGACAATCCGTTGGGCACGGCTCAGCCAACGGTTGTCATCGGTGACATCGGCCAGGGCAAGGAAGGCTTCGGTGGCGTGCATGTTGCTGTTGGCGCCCCGGTACGCCTCCTCTTCGCTCCAGTCGCGGTTGAAGGATTCGCGCATCGCACCGTCTTCTTCGCTCCAGAAATAAGTGTCGATGATATCGATCGCATCATCGAGCAAGGCTTGTGCACCGGGACGCTGCGCGACCACCGCAGAACTGGCGGCCAGCGCGACGAAAGCGTGCAGGTAGGCATTCTTGCCGGTATTACCGTCGCGATGTTCGGCAGCCGCGAACCAGCCACCATGCAGTGCATCACGCAATGGTCCGCGCAGGGCGGCAACCCCGTGATCGACCAGTTCGGCAAAACCCGGCAAGCCCTGAATATGGGCCATGGCGAAGCTGTGGGTCATGCGCGCGGTGTTCATGGTCTGGGCTTGCGCATCAGCCGCGAGGCGGCCTTTTTCATCGAGGTTGCCGAAGCCTTCAGGCAGTTTCGAAGCCTTGGCGAAGGCCAGCAGGCGCAAGCCCTCGGTGGCGAGCCATTGCTGATGGGCAGGTGCGTTCAGCCAACTGCTGAAGGCCGGTTGGAAGGTGTCCATGGCGTACCTTTTTTGTTGTTATGACTGTGGGGCAGCATAAACAACGGGGGAAGGCAGGCATGTAACGAAGGGGGTGGGTTATGTCACCGGGCTGTGACATTTACCTTGAGGGATGTGTTGAATGATCTGACGCCTTCGCGAGCAGGCTCGCTCCCACAGGAGGTCTGCGTCGTACACAAATCCAATGTGGGAGCGAGCCTGCTCGCGAAGAACGATAACGCGGTCTGACTAGTCAACGCTGCGAGGCAACTGCAGGGTCACCCGCAATCCGCCCTCACGCAAATTCTGCAAACTCACCTCACCGCCATGGCTATGGGCAATGTTGCGGGCAATCCCCAGCCCCAAGCCATAACCCTGCTGTTGCCCGGCCAGGCGGAAGTGCGGTTCGAACACCTGCTCCAGGCGCTGCTCCGGCACGCCCGGCCCTTCATCATCGACATGCAGGATGAACGCGCTTTCATCGTCATCGATGTGCAAGTGCGCGTTCTGCCCGTACTTCAACGCATTGTCGATCAGGTTGCCGATGCAGCGCTTGAGCGCCAGCGGTTTGCCCGGGTACGCCGCCAGTGCCCGCCCTTGCTGGGTCACGCGGCCGTTGCCATTGGGGGCAAGGTACGGCTCCACCAAACAATCGAGCACATGGTTGAGGTCCACCGGCTCGATGTTCTCGTGGATGTCGGTGTCTTTCACGCATTGCAGCGCGCCCTTGACCAGCAACTCGAGCTCGTCCAGATCACGCCCGAACTTGGCTTGCAGTGTTTCGTCTTCGAGCAATTCAACCCGCAGGCGCAGGCGGGTGATCGGCGTGCGCAAGTCGTGGGAAATGGCGCTGAACAACTGGCTGCGCTCGGTCAGGTAACGGCTGATGCGCTCGCGCATGGTGTTGAAGGCGCGCCCGACCTCGACCACTTCGCTGCCGCCGCCCTCCGCCACCGGTTCCACGTCGGCCCCCAACGACAGGTCCCGCGCCGCCCGCGCCAGGCGCTTGAGCGGCCGACTCTGCCAGTGCACCAGCAGGCCGATGAACAACAGCAAAAAGCTGCTGGTCAGGACGATGAACCACACCTGCTGCGCCGGCAGGCCCTGCTCTTCAAGACTGGTGTAGGGCTCGGGCAACAACGAAGCGATGTACAGCCATTCGCCCGGCGCCATCTGGATCTGCGTGACCAGCACCGGCGGATTCACCGGCTCCAGGGTCAACGCGTAGTGCGCCCAGGAGCGTGGCAACTCATCGAGCTTCAGGCCGCCATTGAAGATGCGCAGGTCTTCCGGGCTGACGAAGGTGACCGAGATGACCGTGTCCTGGCCGAGTGACTGGCGCAGCACTTCGTCCACCGCTTTGAGCACCGCCTCTTTGCGCGGGGTGATGGGTAGCACTTCCATGCCCAGGGGTTTGTCGTTGAGCGTCACCACGAACCGGGTGCCGCCCATGCTGCGCAACTGATCGAGCACCAAGGGGCGATACGCCACTGGCAACGAACGGAAATAACTGACGCTGGCCGTCATCGAATGAGCCAGGCTGCGGGCACTGGTGACCAGGCCTTCAAGCTGCGTGGCACGCAGTTGCGACACCCAGATCACGCTCGACAACGCCTGGGCGAAAAGCACGGCCAGCAAGGTCAACAGCAACATCCGCCCGAGCAGCGAACGCGGCATTGGCACCCTGGCGGCGAGATTGCGCAAAGACTCAGTGACCATTGCCGGCAACCACGTTGGCTGCCAGTTGGTAGCCGCTGCCGCGCACGGTACGAATCAGCCGTGGCGGTTTTTCCGTGTCGCGCAGACGCTGGCGCAAACGACTGACCGCCATGTCGACAATGCGGTCGAGCGGCATCAGGTCCCGCCCTCGGGTGGCGTTGCCAATGGTGTCGCGGTCGAGGATTTCCTGCGGGTGATCGAGGAACAGCTTCAGCAGCGCAAAGTCGGCCCCCGAGAGAATCACCTCTTCACCGTCGATGTGGAACAGCCGATGGCTGACCATGTCCAGCCGCCAGTCATCGAAGGCCAGCACCTCGCCGCCACTACGCTCCTGACCGAACTGCGCGCGACGCAGCAACGCCTTGATCCGCGCCTGCAATTCCCGTGGGCTGAACGGTTTGCCGAGGTAATCGTCGGCACCCAGTTCCAGGCCGATGACACGGTCGGCTTCGTCGGAACTGGCAGTGAGCATGATGATCGGCACCTGCGCCTGACGCGGATGCTGGCGAATCCAGCGGCACAGGCTGAAGCCGTCCTCGTCGGGCAACATCACATCAAGGATCACCAGATCACTCGGCGCCTCGTTCAGCGCCTGGCGAAAGCCGGCACCGTCGGGCGTGGTACGCACCTGGAAACCGGCACGGGTCAGGTAGGTATCCAGCAACTCGCGTATCTCTTGATCGTCATCGACCAACAAAATCGACTTGTTGACTGAGCTCACGGGGCGGCGTCCTTGTTGTTTGAATTGGGCGGATTATGCCTTATGCGCTGACTCTACAAACACCACAAAACTACTGTAGGAGCGAGCCTGCTCGCGATGGACTTGAAGGCACCGCGTGCATTCAGAAAGCACGCGTTATCGTTGACGTCCATCGCGAGCAGGCTCGCTCCTACAGGTAATCGGGTTTCAAGCGGGGATTGATTGCTCCAGCGCCACACCCGCACCCATCAATCCCGAGTACGGCGCCGTCACCAGCCACACCGGAATCCCCTTGAAGTAATCGCTCATGCAACCCTTGTCGGCGAAGCACCGGGCGAAGCCGCTTTCGAGGAAGAAATCGGCAAACCGAGGAATCACCCCGCCAACGATGTACACGCCACCGCGCCCACCGGTGGTCAGCACGTTGTTGCCGGCCACGCGACCGAGCCAGCAGCAGAACTGCTCAAGCACTTCCACGGCAATCGGGTCGCCCGCCAGCCCGGCAGCAGTAATCGCTTCCGGCGTGTCGAGCACCGGTGTGTGCCCATCCACAGCACAGATCGCCCGGTAGACGCGAGGCAAGCCGCCACCGCTCAGGGCTGTCTCTGCACTGACATGGCCAATTTCGTTGAAGATGTGCTGCCAGAGTTGGGTTTCACGCGGACTGCTCAATGGCAGATCGACGTGACCGCCCTCCCCTGGCAACGCGGCAAAACGACCCTCGCCCAGATCGAGCAAGGTGCCGACGCCCAAACCCGTACCCGGGCCAATCACCACCGCCGGGCGCAATGGCTCCGGCGTACCTTCGCAGACCACGCGGAATTCGCCGGGCTGCAAACGGGTCATGCCCAGGGCCATGGCCGAGAAGTCATTGACCAGCAACAGCTGATCCACCTGCAAGGTCTGGCAAAAGCCCTTGCGGCTCAGGCGCCAGTGATTGTTGGTGAACTTGAATTCATCACCACTCACGGGGCCCGCCACCGACAGGCACACCGAACCGATCGAACCCGGCGCCAGCCCCAGGCCATTGAGGTAGAGGCTGATTGCCTCCTCCGGGCTGGGGAAATCTGCTGTCGCCAGCACCTGGACCGATTCCAGTTGCTGGTTTTTCCACAACGCGAAACGTGCGTTGGTCCCACCGATGTCACCGACCAAAGCCAGTTTCAATTAAGCGTCTCCAGGGCAGAAGTAAAGGCGCTGGCGCCCTGCTCCGCCGAGCTGAAGGCCATGCGCATGAAACCGAACAGCTCGCGACCGGTGCCGATGTTGTTACCCAACAGGCCCTTGGCCGGTGTGCGCGCTGCAAATTCTTCGGCGTCCACCTTAAGCTCCAGGGTGCCTTTGACGCCATCGACGCGGATGATATCGCCCTCTTGCACCCGCGCCAAAGCGCCGCCTACGTAAGCTTCGGGGCTGACATGAATGGCCGCCGGGATTTTCCCTGATGCGCCGGACATGCGCCCGTCGGTCACCAGCGCGACTTTAAAGCCGCGATCCTGCAACACGCCGAGGAACGGCGTCATCTTGTGCAACTCCGGCATGCCATTGGAGCGCGGGCCCTGGAAGCGCATCACCGCGACAAAATCCTTTTCCAGCAAACCGGCCTTGAATGCATCGGCCAGGTCCTGCTGATCCTGGAACACCATGGCCGGGGCTTCGACGATCTGGTTTTCCACGGCTACGGCGGAGACTTTCATCACGCCACGACCGAGGTTGCCTTCCATCACCCGCAGGCCACCCTCTGCCGAGAACGCGCGGGCGACTGGGCGCAGGATGCTTTCATCGAGGCTGTCGGTCACGCCTTCACGCCAGACCAGCTGGCCATTGTCGAGGAACGGCTCCTGGGTGTAGCGGCTCAAGCCGTGGCCCATCACGGTGTTGACGTTTTCGTGGAGCAACCCGGCTTCCAGCAGTTCGCGAATCAGGAACGACATGCCGCCCGCTGCCTGGAAGTGGTTGATGTCGGCTTTGCCGTTCGGGTAGACGTGGCTCAGGGTCGGCACGACTTCGGAGAGGTCGGCCATGTCCTGCCAGGTCAACTGAATGCCCGCCGCCATGGCGATGGCCGGCATGTGCAGGGTGTGGTTGGTCGAGCCGCCGGTGGCGTGCAGCGCGACAATCGAGTTGACCAGCGAACGCTCGTCGACGATTTCGCCGATCGGGATGTAGTCGCCATTCTGCTTGGTCAGGCGCGTGACCTGGTGTGCCGCTTCGCGGGTCAAGGCGTCGCGCAATGGCGTGTTCGGGTTGACGAAGGACGCGCCCGGCAGGTGCAGGCCCATGACTTCCATCAGCAACTGGTTGGTGTTGGCGGTGCCGTAGAAGGTGCAGGTGCCAGGGCTGTGGTAGGACTTCATCTCCGATTCCAGCAGCTCTTCGCGGGTCGCCTTGCCTTCGGCGTACTTCTGGCGCACATCGGCTTTCTGCTTGTTGGAAATACCCGAGACCATCGGCCCGCCCGGCACGAAGATCATCGGCAGATGGCCGAAGCGCAACGCGCCCATCATCAGGCCCGGCACGATCTTGTCGCAGATGCCGAGCAGCAGCGCGCCGTCGAACATGTTGTGGGACAGCGCCACGGCCGTGGACAACGCGATCACTTCGCGGCTCGGCAGGCTCAGCTCCATGCCCGGCTCGCCCTGGGTCACGCCATCGCACATGGCCGGGGTGCCACCGGCGAACTGGCCGACGGAGCCGATCTCGCGCAAGGCTTTCTTGATCAGTTCGGGAAAGACTTCGTACGGCTGGTGCGCCGAGAGCATGTCGTTATATGACGAAACTATCGCGATGTTCGCGGAGTTCATCATCCGCAGGCTGTGCTTGTCGTCGCTGCCGCAACCGGCCACGCCATGGGCGAAGTTGGCGCATTGCAGCTTGCCGCGCATCGGACCGTCGCTGGCCGCACCGCGGATCAATGCAAGGTAGGCCTCACGCGTGGCGCGGCTGCGGGCGATAAGCCGTTCAGTGACCTCAAGGACGCGGGGATGCATGTGTAGAACTCCAGGCTAACGGATGTGGCGACCTGATTGTCTATGCTGATCAAAGGCCGGTGTCGATGGGATGACAGACGGTTTATTTGACCATTCGGACCAGTTGATTCAGGTCACTCGTTGTAGATCGAACAAAATATTGCCATCAAAAAGGCTTGTTTTCTATTTTTTTACGAATAATCTTGTAATTCCAACAACAAAACGACGGTAGCGCCGCACTATGACTCTTCGAATCGCAATCAATGGTTTTGGCCGCATCGGCCGTAATGTCCTGCGCGCACTCTATACCCAGGGCTACCGTCAGGATCTGCAGATCGTCGCCATCAACGACCTGGGCGACAGCGCGATCAATGCTCATCTGCTCAAGTACGACACCGTTCACGGCACGTTCGATGCCGATGTCCAGCACGATCAGGAGAGCCTGACGGTCAACGGCGACCGCATTTCGGTCAGCGCCATCCGCAACCCGGCCGACCTGCCCTGGGCCGCGGAAAAGATTGATGTGGTGTTCGAATGCACCGGTCTGTTCACCGACCGGGCCAAGGCCGCCGCGCATATTACGGCCGGCGCGCGCAAAGTGATCATCTCGGCCCCGGCCAAAGGCGCCGACGCCACCGTCGTTTACGGGGTGAACCACGACATTCTGCGCCAATCGCACCAGATCATTTCCAACGCGTCGTGCACCACCAACTGCCTGGCCCCGGTGGCCCAGGTGCTGCATCGCGAGCTGGGAATCGAAAGCGGCCTGATGACCACCATCCACGCCTACACCAACGATCAGCACCTGACCGACGTCTATCACGTCGATCCGTACCGCGCCCGTTCGGCCACCCAGAACATGATCCCGAGCAAGACCGGTGCTGCTGAAGCGGTGGGCCTGGTGCTGCCGGAACTGGCGGGCAAATTGACCGGCATGTCGGTGCGCGTCCCGGTGATCAATGTGTCGCTGGTGGACCTGACGGTGCATCTGAAAAAAGAAGCCAGCGCAGAGGAAGTCAATGCGCTGATGAAAGAAGCCAGCCAGCACTCGAAGATCCTTGGGTACAACACCCTGCCGCTGGTCTCCAGCGACTTCAACCACAACCCGCTATCGTCGATCTTCGACGCCAACCACACCAAATCCACCGGCAAGCTGCTCAAGGTACTGGCGTGGTACGACAACGAATGGGGCTTCTCCAACCGCATGCTCGATAACTGCCTGGCGCTGTGCAACGCTGAATAAGCCCGGAGCAACCATCGATGATCGGCATCAGCTTTACGCAAAAGACCATGGCGGCGCGCAAGCGTATCGCCCTGGTCGCCCATGACCACTGCAAGGTGTTCTTGCTGGACTGGGCCGAACGGCAAAAAGACAGACTGGCCCAGCATGATCTGGTCGCCACCGGCACCACGGGGTTGTTGTTGCAACAACGCCTCGACCTGCCGGTGCAAAGCATGATCAGCGGGCCACTGGGCGGCGACCAACAGCTCGGTGCGCAAATCGCCGAGCAGCGGGTCGACATGCTGGTGTTTTTCTGGGACCCGTTCGAACCCCAGCCCCACGACCCGGATATCAAGGCATTGCTGCGGGTCGCGGCGGTGTGGAACATCCCGGTGGCGTGCAACGAATGCAGCGCCGACTATCTGCTCAGCAGCCCGCTGATGGATCAGGCGCACCTCCATCGGATTCCCGATTACGCCACCTATTTGCAGGGTCGCGCATAAAGCTTCACAAATCAGTACTTGACCACTCGAGTAGATGATAAGCATTATCATCTACTCGAAATGGATCAGGTTCTCCCGTGAGTCAGTCGCGCTTCAACCACGTTTTCCTCGCCCAGCGCACCTCCCTGCTGCGCACGCTGGAACGGATGGTCAACAATCACAGCACTGCTGAAGACCTCCTACAGGAAACCTACCTGCGGGTGACCCGTGCATTGAGCGAACGGGCCATCGATCATCTTGAACCCTTTGTCTTCCAGACGGCGCGCAACCTGGCGCTGGACCATTTGCGCGCGCGGCGCATCCATTCGCGCACCATGGTCGAGGACGTGCCGCAGGAGGTGATGCACAGCGTCGCCGCCCCCACCAGCAGCGCCGAAGACGCCGCCCACGCCGAACAATTGCTGGAGCGCCTGAACGTGAGCCTCAGTGAACTCAGCGCCCGCCAACAGCGAATTTTCATCCTCAGCCGCCTGCACGGGCACAGCTACCAGGAAATCGCCGACGAGCTGAACGTGTCCCTCAGCACCGTGCAGAAAGAACTCAAATTGATCATGTCGATCTGCATCGGGGTTGCCGATCGCTTGAACGCCAACTGAGCGCCAAGGCCCTGCGCTTATCTGGACCGACTGCGCTGATCATCGGGCTTTGCTACCCTTGGCCCACTTTTACGCTTCACTAAAAAAACAGCTGTGCACAGACACTGCCGAGGAAACACCGTGACGGACAACCACCGCTCCCCTGAGCCTTCATCGGCGCAGGACCCCGCAAGCGCGATGGACCAGGCCCTGGACTGGCTGATCGTGCTTGGCAGTCCCGACGAGGAGCAGAGCCGCCAATTCCATGCATGGCTCGACGCCGATCCGTTGAATGCCCAGGCGTTCGCCAAGGCCCAGGCGATCTGGGACGGCCCGCAAGTGGCGCAATGCGCGCAAAGCCTGGCCGCCCGTCCGGCGAAAGTCACTGTCCTCGCCCGTCTGCGTCCGCACTGGAAACCACTGGCCACCGCCGCCGTGCTGCTGCTCGGGCTGTTCAGTTTCAGCAGTTTGCCAATGCGCCTGCAGGCCGATCACCTGACCGTGGTCGGCGAGCGTCAGCGCCTGCAACTGGAGGACGGTTCCAGGGTTTTGCTCAATACCAATTCGGCGTTCTCAAGCACCATCAACGACCAGCAACGTGTTGCCCGCCTGTATCAGGGCGAAGCGTTTTTCGAAGTGCAGGCCAATCGCGGCCAACCACTGGAAATCGACGCCGGCCCCGTCACGGCCAGCGTTCGCGATACCGCGTTTGCCGTGCGCTACCTCGACGGTGTGGCGCAGGTGCGGGTGCAACGCGGCGATGTCGACTTGCGCGCCACCCGGGATGATGCGCGGGTGCGCTTGTCCGCCGGGGAAAGCATTCGCATCGGTCCCAACGGCTTCGACCGGCCGGCCAAGCTGGATGCCGCCACCGACCTGGCGTGGGTCCAGGGACGCCTGGTGTTCGAAAACTGCCCGTTGAACCAGGTGCTGGCAGAACTTCGCCGCTACTACCCGGGCTGGATCATCAACAACAATGAACAGTTGGCCGATATCACCGTAACGGGCAACTACCGCCTCGATCAGCCGCTGGACGTGGTTCGCTCCCTGGCACACATCACCTCGGCCCGGCTCCAGGAATTCCCGGCGCTGGTCATCTTGAACTGAATGAGAATTATTTTTACTCGATAGCCAAACCCCGTACGTCTCGTTATAGCCAATGCAATTGATTCGCATCTCACCATGCCGATCAGCACCTATAAAGATTCGTGCGACACGGAGCGCTATCGATGTCCCCTCGCCTTACCCGCCAAGCCCCTTCACCCTCCCGCGTGCTGTCGCTGCTGACCGCTGCCATCCTGATGGCCGGTACCGCACCGCTCATGGCCGCCACCGCCACCGAGCAGTCGACCCGCAAAATGGGCGACTACTCGTTCGCCATTCCCCAGCAATCACTGGTGTCGGCACTCAATGCCTTTACCGCCGTGACGGGCTGGCAGGTCGGCGTGTCGTCGGAGCTGGCACAAGGTGTGGCCTCGCCGGGAGTACGCGGTTCGCTGTCACCGGAGAAAGCCCTGGAGCGCCTGTTGGTGGGGACCAACCTGGGCTATCGCAAAATGGGCAACAACAGCATCGTGCTGGAAAAGCGCAGTGGTAGCAGCACGCTCAACCTGCAACAGGTGACCATCAGCGCCACGCGGCAGGAACAGTCCGTGGACAGCGTGCCAGCCACTGTCACCGTACACACTCGTGAGGAACTGGACCGCAACAACGTCAATACCATCAAGGATCTGGTGCGTTACGAGCCGGGTGTTTCGGTGGGTGGCACCGGCACCCGTGGCGGGATCAGTGGCTACAACATCCGTGGCATCGACGGCGACCGGATTCTGACCCAGGTCGATGGGGTGGAAATCCCGGATGGTTTCTTCAACGGCCCCTACGCCAAGACCCAACGCAACTACGTCGACCCGGAAATCGTCAAACGCGTGGAAATCCTCCGCGGTCCGGCCTCAGTGCTGTATGGCAGCAACGCCATCGGCGGCGCGGTCAGCTATTTCACCCTCGACCCTGACGACATCATCAAGCCAGGCCAGGACTTCGGCGCACGCCTGAAGACCGGCTACAGCTCGGCCGATGAGAGCTGGCTCAAGTCCGCCACTGTCGCCGGCCGCGCCGGACAGTTCGACGGCTTGCTGCACTTCAGCCAGCGCGACGGCCACGAAACCGAATCCTACGGCAACAACAATGGCACCGGCCTGGCCCGCACTGCGGCCAATCCGGAAGACGTGCGCGCCACCAACGTGCTGGCCAAACTCGGCTGGGACTATAAAGACGATGCGCGTCTGGGCCTGGTTTACGAGAAGTACAAGGACGACCGCGACACCGACCAGAAAAGCGCCTACGGTGGCCCGTTCTTCGCTGGCCAGCCGACCATTCCCGCCAATGTGCTGCCCGGCGGCATGTACCAGTCGCGTACTGGTAACGACACCATCACCCGTGAGCGCTTCGGCCTGGAACACAGCTTCGCCCTCGACAGCCTGCTGGTGGACAACGTCAAGTGGAGCCTGAACCACCAAATCGCCAAGACCGATCAGAGTACCGAAGAGGTCTACTTCCCGGTCACCCGCAAAGTGCTGCGCACCCGGGACACGATCTACGAAGAAAAGCAGTGGGTCTTTGACGCCCAACTGGATAAAAGCTTCAGCATTGCCGACACCGAGCACCTGTTGACCTACGGCACCACCATCAAGCAGCAGAAAGTCACCGGCTCGCGTAGCGGCAACGGCACCTGCCTGCAAGTCGGTCGTGGTTGCACCGCCATCGGCGCGGTAAGCCCGAGCGACGTGTTGAAGAAGGCCACGGACTTCCCGGACCCGACCATCAACACCTACAGCCTGTTTGCCCAGGACGAGATCAGCTGGAACAAATGGACTTTCCTGCCCGGTCTGCGCTACGACTACACCGAGCTCAAACCACACGTCACCCAGGAGTTCCTCAACACCGTGGCCGCCGACGGTCGCGGCATCGTCAGCGAAGACAACAAGACCTGGCATAAAGTCTCGCCCAAGTTCGGCCTGACCTACGCCCTGACCGACAACTACACCTGGTACGGCCAATACGCCGAAGGGTTCCGTACCCCGACCGCCAAGGCGTTATACGGCCGTTTCGAAAACACTACCACCGGCTACCGCGTGGAGCCGAACCCGAACCTGGAGCCGGAAAAAAGCAAAAGCTACGAGACGGGTTTGCGCGGCAACTTCGAGCAGGGCTCGTTTGACGTGGCTGTGTTCTACAACAAGTACCGCGACTTCATTAACGAAGACGCCGTTACCCCGGGTTACGACGAGCTGACGTTCCAGAGCAACAACATCAAGCACGCCACCATCAAGGGTGCCGAGGTCAAGGGCCGTCTGAACCTCGACGCCTTCGGCGCGCCGCAAGGCCTCTACACCCAGGGCTCGGTGGCCTATGCCTATGGGCGCAACGACGACAACGGCGAGCCGCTCAACAGCGTCAACCCGCTGACCGGCGTATTCGGCCTCGGCTACGACCAGGACACCTACGGCGGCTTGCTCAGCTGGACGCTGGTGAAGAAGAAGGACCGCGTCGACAGCACCAGTTTCAAAACCCCGGACGGCACCAGCACCCAGTTCAAGACCCCCGGTTTCGGCATTCTGGACCTGAGTGCGTTCTACAAAGTGACCGACGACGTGACCGTCAGCGGCGGCGTCTACAACCTCACCGACAAGAAATACTGGCTGTGGGATGACGTGCGCGGCTACGACAGCGTCGGCGAAGCCTCGGTGACCCAACCGGCCAACCTCGATCGCCTGACCCAGCCGGGTCGCAACTTTGCGGTCAACCTGATCTGGGATATCTGATCCGCCCATCTCACCGGGCGGTTACATCAAGCCGCCCGGTGAGGATTTTTTACTGTCAGGCGCCTTGCTGTTCGTCTCGTTACCAAGCGCCTCTTCTTTCTCCAAGGAATTGCCATGACTACCCAGGCCACCGAACAACGCCCCAACCTGCGTTCGCAACGTTTGAACCAGATCACCAACGAGCCGCACAGCAAGCTCGATGCCCTGGTCAAGGCCCATGCTCCGTTTGAAACCCCGGCCAATTTCGCCCGCTTCGTGGTGGCGCAGTACCTGTTCCAGTCGGAACTGGTGTCGCTGTACAACGATGCCGAACTGACCGCCATCGTCCCGGACCTGCCGACCCGCTGCCGTGCCGATGCAGCCAGGGCCGACCTCGCGGACCTGGACACCGACGTGCCAGCACCTGTCGCCGGTGCACTGAGGAGCCCGACCAAGGCCGAAGCCCTGGGCTGGATCTTCGTCTCCGAAGGTTCGAAGCTCGGCGCGGCGTTCCTGATCAAGCGTGCCGTGGGCCTTGGCCTGAGCGAAACCTTCGGCGCCCGCCACCTCGGCGAACCGGCCGGTGGCCGCGCTGAAGGCTGGAAGAGCTTCGTCCAGATCCTGGACGGCCTGGCATTCAGCACACAGGAAGAAGCCGACATGGAAAAAGGCGCCATCGACGCGTTCAATCGGTTTACCGTGTTGCTGGAGCAGGCTTACGCCAGCGCCCCGGAAGCCGCCTGACACAACACCGACCCTGTGGGAGCGAGCCTGCTCGCGATGACGGTATTCCAGACAGCATTATCGTCGACTGATACTCCGCTATCGCGAGCAGGCTCGCTCCTACAAAGGGCCGGGTGAATCTGTAAGATCTCCATTCAGCGTCACACGCCACCCCAGAGCCCATGCCTGCCTCTTCAAAACTCTCCCGCCTCCTCTTCGGCCTGCTGGCCTATGTCAGCCTGGGCATCGGCCTTATCGCCATCGTCATACCCGGCCTGCCAACCACCGAGTTCATCCTGCTGGCCGCCTGGGCCGCGACCCGAAGTTCACCGCGCCTGAGTGCCTGGCTGGAAAACCACCGGCTGTTCGGCCCCATCCTCCAAAACTGGCGCAACGGCAAGATCATCGCGCGCCGGGCAAAAATCAGCGCCACGGTCAGCATGCTGTTATGTGCCGGTCTCATGTTGGTGATGCTCGATCACGGCTGGCCGATTTACCTGGCGATAACCGGGATGGGGCTGGGCAATCTGTGGATCTGGTCGCGGCCGGAATCACTGCCGGAACCCATCTGAACAACTCCGCGACTTTTCTTCGTTTTAAAGCGCTTTTCGGCACATTTTCCCGCGCAAACGTTCAACCATTACCGTTCGTCGGGTTGCCCCTCATGTAACCTCAACGCCACGCCGATGTGCATTGATCGGCGCTAAATGGATTTAGCGAGTGAGCCGCAACGGCCCACAGCCCACACTTCATCCATTCGCGAGTTCGCCCTATGTTCGACTCACTGTCCATCCGCCTGAAAATCGTCCTGCTGTCCGGTCTGTGCCTGCTGGGCGTCGTCGCCTCGATAGTGGGCATGAACATCTACCAGACCAATCAGAACGATGACCTGGTCAGCGATTCCAGCAGCACAATGCTCACCGCCAGTGTGCAGGACCTGCTCCAGGCCAAGGCCGCCGAGCAAGCGGTGCGGGTGCAGAAGACGTTCGGTGAAACCCTGACGGTGGTGACCGCGCTGGCGGATCAGATCAAGGACATGCGCACCCTGGCCGCCAAGCGCTCGCTCGAGCCCGGCGCCTTGCGTGAAGAGTTGAACCAGAACCTGAAAACCGCCTTTGAGCGCAACAGCAAAGTGCTGGGCATCTGGCTGGCGTTCGAACCCAACGGCCTGGACGGCAAGGACAGCGAATTCGCCAACGACGCGGCCCGCCAGTCCAACGAGATCGGCCGTTTCGCCACGTACTGGAGCCGCGCCGGCGGTGAGTCGCTGAACACCATCATGGTCGAAGAGGACATGACCAAAACCACCCTGAACCTCAGCGGCAATCCGTACAACGTCTGGTACACCTGCCCGCGGGACAGCAAGCGCACCTGCCTGCTCGACCCCTACGCCGATACTGTCGGCGGCAAGGAAGTGTTGATGACCACCATTTCCGTACCGCTGCTGGTGGATGGCAAGTCCATCGGTGTGGTCGGCATCGACATCGCCCTCGACGCCCTGCAAGCGGCGGCGGTCGACTCCCAGCGCGACCTGTTCAACAGTGCCGGGCACATGCTGATCGTTTCCGGCACTGGCGTGCTGGCCGCCTACAGTGTCGATGCCGGTAAAGTCGGCAAGAACATCGGCGACACCCTGGGCGCCGATGGCAAGGACATCCTGCAATTGCTCGGTAGCGGTGCACCGAAGATTCTCCAGCAAGGCGACCTGATCCGTGCGGTGTACCCGGTCAGCCCGATTGCCGATGCCAAGGCCTGGGCCGTGGTGATCGACCTGCCCAAACAAGTGCTGCTGGCCGACTCGGTGAAGCTGCAAGCGGTACTCGACGATGCTCAGCAAAGCGGCACGCTCAAGGCACTGTCGGTGGCGGTGATTGCCGGTCTGCTCGGGCTGTTGCTGATGTGGCTCACCGCGTCTGGCGTGACCCGCCCGATCAACAGCGTGGCCGACATGCTCAAGGCGATTGCCAGTGGCGACGGCGACCTGACCCAGCGCCTGCACTACAGCAAGCAGGACGAGTTGGGCGAACTGGTGAGCTGGTTCAACCGCTTCCTCGACAAGCTGCAACCGACCATCGCGCAGATCAAGCAAAGCATCACCGATGCCCGTGGCACGGCCGACCAGTCTTCGGAAATCGCCCGCCAGACCAGTGAAGGCATGCAGGTGCAGTTCCGCGAAATCGACCAGGTCGCCACCGCGTCCAACGAAATGAGCGCCACCGCCCACGATGTCGCCAACAGCGCCTCGAGCGCGGCCAACGCCGCCAAGGGCGCCGACCAGTCAGCCCGCGACGGCATGTCGATCATCGAGCGCAGTACCCGCGACATCAATCAACTGGCCGAAGAAGTCAGCAAGGCCGTGACCGAAGTCGAAGCCCTCGCGGTCAACAGCGAGCAGATCGGTTCGGTGCTGGAGGTGATTCGCAGCATCGCCGAACAAACCAACCTGCTGGCGCTCAACGCGGCCATCGAAGCCGCCCGTGCCGGTGAAAGTGGTCGTGGCTTTGCGGTGGTCGCCGATGAAGTGCGCAACCTGGCCAAGCGCACCCAGGATTCGGTGGAAGAAATTCGCCTGGTGATCGAACGCATCCAGAGCGGCACCCGCGGCGTGGTCGCCACCATGCACTCAAGCCAGACCCAGGCCCACAGCAACGCCGGGCAGATCCAGCAGGCGGTCCAGGCCTTGAGCAAGATCAGTGGCGCAGTCACCGTGATCAGCGATATGAACCTGCAAATCGCCAGCGCCGCCGAGCAGCAAAGCGCCGTCGCCGAAGAGGTCAACCGCAACGTCTCGGCGATCCGCACCGTCACCGAAACCCTGACCGGCCAGGCCACCGAATCAGCGCAGATCAGCAGCCAGCTCAATTCCCTGACCACCCAGCAAATGAAGTTGATGGATCAGTTCCGCGTTTAAAAAATCGCCACATCCCCCCTGTGGGAGCGAGCCTGCTCGCGAAGACGGCAGCCCATGCAACATCAATGCGGCTGACACACCGCCTTCGCGAGCAGGCTCGCTCCCACAAGGTTTCACATGATCCGGCCATGTTTTGGACTAAGATCTGGCTCTCGCTCCGGAGGGCCCTTCGATGACTGATCTGCTCACGTCCATTCAAGCCGCACTCGGTTTGCCTCACACCCCGATTCCATTCACGTCCAGCGGCGCCCTGCCCTCGGCGTTTGCCGTCACGGACCTGGCCTGCGCCAGCATCGCTGCCGCCGGCCAGGCCGCCAGCGAACTGCTGCACCAGCAAACCGGGCACCTGCCCGGTCTTGAGGTCGACCGACGCCTCGCATCATTCTGGTTCGCAACCTCAATTCGCCCGCTTGGCTGGAGCGTTCCGCCGTTGTGGGACCCGGTAGCCGGTGACTACGCCACCCGCGATGGCTGGATTCGCCTGCACACCAACGCGCCCCATCACCGCGCCGCTGCCGAAAGCGTGCTGGGTGCCTGTGCCGACCGCGCAGCGATGGCCGGCCAAGTGGCCCGATGGGCGAAAAGCGAGCTGGAGCAGGCGGTGGTCGATGCCGGTGGTTGCGCCGCCGAAATGCGCACCTGGGAACAATGGCAGGTCCATCCTCAAGGCCAGGCAGTGAATGCCGAACCCTTGATTCTGTTCGCCAACCACCCAAGCCAGAACCGCAAACCGTGGACAGGTTCAGTGGCTCGACCACTGGCCGGCATCAAAGTGCTGGACTTGACCCGAGTACTGGCAGGCCCCATCGCCAGTCGCTTTCTGGCAGGCCTGGGCGCCGATGTCCTGCGCATCGATCCGCCGACCTGGAACGAGCCGGGGGTGGTGCCGGAAGTCACGTTGGGAAAACGCTGCGCGCGTCTTGATTTGAACGACAGGTCCGACCGCGCGGTATTCGAATGCCTGCTCAAGGACGCCGACATCCTGCTCCACGGCTATCGCGCCGATGCACTGGAGCAACTTGGCCTGGGCATGGATGAGCGCCGGCAACTGAACCCCGGCCTGATCGATGTTTGCCTCAACGCTTATGGCTGGAGCGGCCCTTGGCAAAACCGACGGGGCTTCGACAGCCTGGTGCAGATGAGCAGTGGCATTGCCGAAGCGGGCATGCGCTGGAAGCAGGCGGACAAGCCGACGCCATTGCCGGTACAGGCCCTCGATCACGCCACCGGGTATTTGATGGCGGCCAGTGCGATCAGGTTGTTGGCGCAGCGGTTGAACGACGGTACGGGGGGCTCGGCGCGATTGTCGTTGGCGCGTACGGCGAGGTTGTTGATCGAGCATGGGCCGGGGACGGATGAGGCTTTACGCACGGAGGATGAGCAGGATCAGGGGTTGATGGTGGAGCAGACTCCGTGGGGGCCGGCGCATCGGTTGCACGCTCCATTGAAGATCATCGAGACGCCGCTACAGTGGGCATTGCCCGCGACTGAACTGGGTTCACATCCCGCGCAGTGGTGGTGACTTTCAGATAGCCATCGCGAGCAGGCTCGCTCCCACAGGTGACCGGGTTTTCCCGGCCAACCGCGATCAAATGTGGGAGCGAGCCTGCTCGCGATGGCGCCAGTGGAGACAACACTAAACTCGCTCCCGCTCAGTCCGCCCGACTCAACGAAGTCCACAGCACCTGCGCTGCATACCCTCGATAAGGCCGCCAGCTTTCAGCTCGCGCCAAAAGCTGCCTGGCTGTCACCGGCCCACCTTCCAGCGCCGCCAACGCGTTGATCAACCCCACGTCGCCATTGGGAAACCCATCCATCTCCCGCAACTGACGCAAGGCAATGTATTGCGCCGTCCAGTCACCAATCCCGTGCAAGGCCAGCAACCGCACTACGCCCCCCTCCCGACCGGCCTCAAACAATCGCGGATCATCGAGCAGTGCCTGAGCCACCCCCGACAAGGTCCGGCCTCGGCTCTTCGGCATGCCCAGCGCTGCCAGATCTGCGTCTGCCAAAACGCTGACCTGGGGAAAAACATGGGTCAATCCCGGCAGTGCTGAACTTAACGGCGTGCCGTACTGCGCAACCAGTTTGCCCGCCAACCGGATCGCCGCCACCACCGTAATCTGCTGCCCCAATACCGCACGGATCGCCAGTTCCAGCCCATCCCACGCCCCCGGTACACGCAACCCGGGGCGCTCGGCAATCAACCGCGCCATCAGCGGATCAACCGCCAGGTGCCGGTGAATCGTGGACAGGTCGGCATCCAGGTCGAACATCCGCCGCACTCGCGCAACGATCTCGGGCACGGCAGCAGCATCCGGAAAGTCCAGATTCAGCTCCAGTGCATCGGATGCAGCAGGCTGGATCGAAAACGTACCGTGAACACCATGCAAGTCGATGCTGCGCGAGTAGACACCCTCGACCACCGTTTCCAGGCCAGCAATCGCTCGCGCCGACAAGAACCCCAGCATCGCCGGCCAGTCATAGGGTGGTTGATACGCCAGCAACGCCTTCACAGACTGAGCAAGCCGCTGTACAACCCATAAGCCGCCAGCCCCGCACCACCGATGACACAGGTGAAAATGCCTTTCTCGACCACCGTGAACAGTGGTTTGCCCTGCTCATTACGTGCCTTGGCAAACAGGATCACACCCGGCGCATACAGCAACGCCGACAGCAGCAAATACTTCAGGCCGCCGGCATACAGCAACCACACCGCGTAGCCCAGGGCGATGCCACCGATCAGCAGGTCCTTGATCCGCTCGGCGGGTGCCTGTTGATAGGTTTCACCCCGTGCGCACAACAACACCGCATAGGCCGCCGACCACAGGTACGGCACCAGAATCATCGAGGACGCCAGATAAATCAGGCTGGTGTAGGTGCCGGCGGAAAACAGCGTGATCAGCAAGAACAACTGAATCATCGAGTTGGTCAGCCACATCGCATTGACCGGCACGCGGTTGGCGTTTTCCTTGGTCAGGAATGCCGGCATAGTCTTGTCTTTCGCCGTGGCGAACAGGATTTCGGCGCACAGCAACGCCCAGGACAACAAGGCCCCCAGCAGCGAGACCGCCAGGCCGACACTGATCAGCAACGCCCCCCAGGGGCCGACGATATGTTCAAGCACCGCCGCCAGCGAGGGGTTCTGCAGTTTCGCCAGTTGCGGCTGGGTCATGATCCCCAGCGACAGCACGTTCACCAGCACCAGCAGCGCCAATACCCCAATGAACCCGATCACCGTCGCGCGGCCCACGTCGGAGCGTTTCTCTGCCCGGGCCGAATAGACACTGGCGCCCTCGATACCGATGAACACGAACACGGTGACCAGCATCATGTGCCGGACCTGATCCATCACGCTGCCGAACTCCGGGTTATTGCGCCCCCAGATATCGAGGGTAAAGATGTCCGCCTTGAACGCCACGGCGGCGATCACGATGAACATGATCAGCGGCACGATCTTGGCCACGGTGGTCACCTGGTTGATGAACGCCGCCTCCTTGATCCCGCGCAGCACCACAAAATGCACGGTCCAGAGCAGCACCGAAGCGCAGACGATGGCGATCGGCGTGTTGCCTTCACCAAAGACCGGAACGAAATAACCGAGGGTGCTGAACAGCAGCACGAAGTAGCCGACGTTACCCAGCCAGGCGCTGATCCAGTAGCCCCAGGCCGAAGAAAACCCCATGTAGTCGCCGAACCCGGCCTTGGCATAGGCGTACACCCCGGAGTCCAGCTCCGGCTTGCGATTGGCCAGGGTCTGGAACACGAACGCCAGGGTGAGCATGCCGACGGCAGTGATTGCCCAACCGATCAGGATCGCCCCGGCATCGGCCCTGGCCGCCATGTTCTGCGGCAGGGAAAAAATCCCGCCGCCGATCATCGAACCCACCACCAACGCGATCAATGCGCTCAGGCGAAGCTTGCTCGGTGATTGCGACATCGCTCCATCTCCATTTTTTGGGGGCGGCAACTGCCGCGAAGTCGTCACATAACGGGCGTCAACTAAACTGATGAAGAGTAATAACGTTTATTGGATAACGCCAACAAGCCTCTTTTTTACTTGCACAAAATGGCTATTTTGACACCGATATAATCATTTGTTTTATACGGGTTTTTAATACATCAATTCTGTACAAAAAACGCATGAATAAAACTTGCAGATTCTGAAAACCCAACTAGCGTAATAATTCGAAACAAATACCAAAAGTGCTAAAACAAACTGCAAAAGGCTCTAGAACAGGCATTACAGGCAGCAACACTGTAAATGATGGCACTCCGCCAACAAACTGGGAACGCTCTCATTTAGTGATCTAAGTCAGCTGATTGAGCAGTCAACGGAATTAGTCTGTTGCCTCTCTTCTCCTGCATTGGAGTCATGCAATGTCTGAAGCTCCCGGAAAACTGAAACTCGGCGCGCTCGTTGCGTTAGTCGTGGGTTCGATGATTGGTGGCGGAATATTTTCCCTGCCACAAAACATGGCGGCCAGCGCGGATGTCGGCGCCATTCTGATCGGTTGGGCGATCACCGCCGTCGGCATGCTCACCCTGGCGTTCGTGTTCCAGACCCTGGCCAACCGCAAACCCGATCTGGATGGCGGGGTTTACGCCTACGCCAAGGCCGGTTTCGGCGACTACATGGGTTTCTCGTCCGCCTGGGGCTACTGGATCAGTGCCTGGCTGGGCAACGTCGGTTACTTCGTCTTGCTGTTCAGCACGCTCGGCTACTTCTTTCCGCTATTTGGGGAGGGGAATACCCCTGCCGCCGTGATCGGTGCCTCGGTGCTGCTCTGGGCCGTACATTTCCTCGTACTGCGAGGAATAAAGGAAGCTGCGTTCATCAACCTGGTGACCACCGTCGCCAAGATCGTGCCGCTGCTGCTGTTCATGTTGATCGCGTTGTTCGCCTTCAAGCTGGACATCTTTACCGCCGACATCTGGGGCCTGAAGAACCCGGACCTGGGCAGCGTGATGGATCAGGTGCGCAAGATGATGCTGGTCACCGTGTGGGTGTTCATCGGCATCGAAGGCGCGAGCATCTTTTCGGCCCGGGCGGAAAAACGCAGCGACGTGGGCAAGGCCACCGTGATCGGCTTTGTCACCGTGCTGCTGTTTTTGGTCCTGGTCAACGTGCTGTCGCTGGGGATCATGACCCAGCCGGAACTGGCCAAGTTGCAGAACCCGTCGATGGCCGCCGTGCTGGAGCACGTGGTCGGTCACTGGGGTGCGGTACTGATCAGCGTCGGTTTGATCATCTCGTTGCTGGGGGCGTTGCTGTCGTGGGTGCTGCTGTGCGCGGAGATCATGTTCGCCGCCGCCAAGGACCACACCATGCCGGCGTTTTTGCGCAAGGAAAACGCCAACCATGTACCGGTCAACGCCCTGTGGCTGACCAACGCCATGGTCCAGGTTTTCTTGATCATCACGCTGTTCTCGGCCAGCACTTACCTGTCGCTGATCTACCTCGCCACCTCGATGATCCTGGTGCCTTACCTGTGGTCGGCGGCCTACGCCTTGCTGTTGGCGGTGCGTGGCGAAAGCTACGAAGGCGCGGCGGGCGAGCGGCGCAAGGATCTGATCATCGGTGCGGTGGCCCTGATCTACGCGATCTGGCTGCTGTACGCCGGCGGCATCAAGTACCTGCTGCTGTCCGCCCTGCTCTACGCCCCCGGCGTGATCCTGTTCGCCAAGGCCAAGCTGGAAATCAACAAACCGGTTTTCACCAACGTCGAGAAGCTGCTCTTCGCTGCGGTGGTCGTCGGCGCCGTGGTGGCGGCCTACGGTCTCTACGACGGTTTCCTGACCCTTTAGCTCCTGTTTCCAGGAGCACTACCCTGTTTTGTCATCTGGAGGATCACTGTAATGACCAAGGAAAAAGTTAAGTTCGGCGTCCATTCCGAAGCCGGCAAACTGCGCAAAGTCATGGTTTGCTCCCCAGGCCTGGCCCATCAGCGGCTGACCCCGAACAACTGCGATGAACTGCTGTTCGATGATGTGCTGTGGGTGGCCCAGGCCAAACGTGACCACTTCGACTTCGTCACCAAGATGCGCGAACGCAACATCGATGTGCTGGAAATGCACAACCTGCTGACCGACATCGTCGCCATTCCCGAAGCCCTGGACTGGATTCTGGAACGCAAGATCACCGCCAATTCGGTGGGCCTGGGCCTGATCAACGAAACGGCCTCGTGGCTGCGCAGCCTGGAGCCGCGCAAGATCGCCGAGTTCCTGATCGGCGGCGTATCGGGCGATGATTTGCCCACCAGTTTCGGTGGCAAGGCCATCGAGATGTTCCGCGACTTCCTCGGCAACTCCAGCTTCATCCTGCCGCCGCTGCCCAACACCCAGTTCACCCGCGATACCACCTGCTGGATCTACGGTGGCGTCACCCTCAACCCGATGTACTGGCCGGCGCGCCGTCAGGAAACCCTGCTGACCACCGCCATCTACAAGTTCCACCCCGAGTTCACCAACGCCGACTTCCAGATCTGGTACGGCGACCCGGACAAAGAACATGGCAACTCCACCCTTGAGGGCGGTGATGTGATGCCGATCGGCAACGGCGTGGTGTTGATCGGCATGGGCGAACGCTCGTCGCGCCAGGCCATTGCCCAACTGGCGGTGAACCTGTTCAAAAACAAGGCGGTCGAGAAAGTGATCGTCGCCGGCCTGCCGAAATCCCGCGCGGCGATGCACCTGGACACCGTGTTCAGCTTCTGCGATCGCGACCTCGTCACGATCTTCCCGGAAGTGGTGAACCAGATTGTCGCCTTCACCCTGCGTCCCGATGAAAGCAAGGCGGGTGGCATCGACATCCGCCGCGAAGAAACCAACTTCCTCGACACCGTCGCCCAGGCCCTGAACCTCAAAGCGTTGCGCGTGGTGGAAACCGGCGGCAACAGCTTCGCCGCCGAACGCGAGCAATGGGACGACGGCAACAACGTGGTGGCCGTGGAACCGGGCGTGGTCATCGGCTACGACCGCAATACCTACACCAACACCCTGCTGCGCAAGGCCGGCGTGGAAGTGATCACCATCAGCGCCGGCGAACTCGGCCGGGGACGGGGCGGCGGCCATTGCATGACCTGCCCGATCATCCGCGACCCAATTGACTACTAACCTATTGCCTTGGCTCGCGCTGCCCCCTACCCAAGGGCATGCCCAGGCCAAGGGGACAACCGACACCTTAGGAGATCCAAAATGGCGTTCAATATCCATAACCGCAATCTGCTGAGCCTGGAACACCACACCCCTCGCGAATTGCGCTACCTGCTCGACCTGTCCCGCGACCTCAAGCGTGCCAAGTACACCGGCACCGAACAGCAGCATCTCAAGGGCAACAACATCGCGCTGATCTTCGAAAAAACCTCGACCCGCACCCGCTGCGCGTTCGAAGTCGCCGCCTATGACCAGGGCGCCAACGTCACCTACATCGACCCGAACTCTTCGCAGATCGGCCACAAGGAAAGCATGAAGGACACCGCCCGCGTGCTCGGGCGCATGTACGACGCCATCGAGTACCGTGGCTTCAAGCAGGAAATCGTCGAGGAACTGGCCAAATTCGCCGGCGTGCCGGTGTTCAACGGCCTCACTGACGAGTATCACCCGACACAAATGATCGCCGACGTGCTGACCATGCGTGAACACGCCGACAAGCCGATCCACGAGATCAGCTACGCCTACCTGGGCGACGCGCGCAACAACATGGGTAATTCCCTGTTGCTGATTGGCGCCAAGCTCGGCATGGACGTGCGCATCTGCGCGCCCAAAGCCCTGTGGCCGGCGGACGACCTGGTGGCCCGCTGCAAACAGTACGCAGAAGAAAGCGGCGCGCGCATCACCCTCACCGAAGACCCGAAAGCCGCCGTCAAAGGTGTGGACTTCATCCATACCGATGTGTGGGTGTCGATGGGCGAGCCAGTCGAAGCCTGGGCCGAGCGCATCCAGCAACTGCTGCCGTATCAGGTCAACGCCGAACTGATGAAAGCCACCGGCAACCCGCGCACCAAGTTCATGCACTGCCTGCCGGCGTTCCACAACAGCGACACCAAGATCGGCAAGCAGATTGCCGAGCAGTACCCGCACCTGAAGAACGGCATCGAAGTGACCGATGACGTGTTCGAGTCGCCTGCCTGCATCGCCTTCGAGCAAGCGGAAAACCGCATGCACACCATCAAGGCGATTCTGGTGTCGACGCTGGCGGATCTCTAAAGAACGGAGCCCGGTCAATGTGGGAGCGAGCCTGCTCGCGATTGCGGTTAGACATTCAACATTGATGTCGACTGACACATCGCCTTCGCGAGCAGGCTCGCTCCCACAAAGGGATCGAGTCTCCCGCTTACCTCTTTGCTCAGAAGGACTGCACCATGCGTATCGTCGTTGCTCTGGGCGGTAATGCCCTGCTCCGCCGGGGCGAACCCATGACCGCTGACAACCAGCGCGCCAACATCCGGATCGCCACCGAACAGATCGCCAAGATCCATCCCGGCAACCAACTGGTCATCGCCCACGGCAATGGCCCTCAGGTCGGCCTGCTGTCATTGCAAGCGGCGGCCTACACCTCTGTCTCCCCTTACCCGCTGGACGTGCTCGGTGCCGAGACCGAAGGCATGATCGGCTACATCATCGAACAGGAACTGGGCAACCTGCTGGACTTCGAAGTGCCCTTCGCGACCCTGCTGACCCAGGTCGAAGTCGATGCCAATGACCCGGCCTTCAAGAACCCGACCAAACCCATCGGCCCGGTCTACAGCAAGGCCGAGGCGGAACAACTCGCCGCCGAGAAAGGCTGGGCCATTGCCCCGGACGGCGACAAATACCGCCGCGTGGTCGCCAGCCCGAAACCCAAACGCATCTTCGAAATCCGTCCGATCAAATGGCTGCTGGAAAAAAGCAGCATCGTGATCTGCGCCGGCGGTGGCGGCATTCCGACCATGTATACCTCGCCCGGCAAACTCGAGGGCGTCGAAGCGGTCATCGACAAGGACCTGTGTTCGGCGCTGCTGGCCGAACAGCTTGAAGCCGATCTGCTGGTGATCGCCACCGACGTCAACGCCGCCTTCATCGACTTTGGCAAACCCACGCAGAAAGCCATCGCCCAGGCGCACCCCGACGAAATGGAAAAACTCGGTTTCGCCGCCGGCTCCATGGGACCGAAGGTGCAGGCAGCCTGCGAATTCGCACGCCATACTGGAAAAGTCGCAGTGATCGGTTCGCTCGCGGACATCGAAGCGATCGTCCAGGGCAAGGCCGGCACGCGCATCAGTACGGCGACACCGGGCATCAGCTATCAGTAACCGAAACTGCGGGGCAGGCCTGAGGCCTGTCCTGATTCAAGATCTTTTGAAGGAGAGTCAACAATGGCAACGTTCGAGCCGGGTCACCTGCACATCGAGCGACACGCGCTGAACAAGGATGACGTCAGCTACAACATCTACCTCGACTATGAAGTCAGCCAGGATCCCAAGGAAGGCAAAGGGATGCTGTTCAAGATGCACGGCAGCATTCAGAACAAGGACATGAGCGAGTCGTTCTTCCTGCCCAAGGACATGGCCTATAACTTCGCCAGCAACGTCACCAAGATTGCCGAGAAGCATGGCATCCCGAAAACCCATAGCAACATCGGTTCGGTCCACAAGCATTACGACGCGATGTTCGAAGATGTGCGGGTGCAGTTGAACATGAAATCGGGCGACCCGGTCAAACCCGAGCACCTGGAATAACCCGGTCTCCAAGTGGAAGCTTTATCTGTGGGAGCGAGCCTGCTCGCGAAAGCGGTGTATCAGTCACTTTCAATGTTGCCTGACACGACGCCTTCGCGAGCAGGCTCGCTCCCACAAGGGGATCATCAGCGCATTGAAGTCCGCGCAAAATTTCACCATTAGCCCGCCCCAAGGCATACTTGCCACCCTCCGCACTGCAGACCCCAAGACCGCCCCATGCGTATCCACGTCAGCTTCATCGACCGCGTCGGTATCACCCAGGAAGTCCTGGCCCTGCTCGGTGGGCGCAATCTGAACCTGGATGCGGTGGAAATGGTCCCGCCCAATGTCTATATCGACGCCCCGACCCTGAGCCCGCAAGTCCTCGAGGAACTGCGCGATGCCCTGTTCAGCGTGCGTGGCGTGCAAGCGGTGACGGTGGTCGACATCCTGCCCGGCCAGCGCCGGCACTTGCAGCTCGACGCGCTGCTGGCGGCCATGACCGACCCGGTGCTGGCACTGGACAGCGATGGCAAGGTGCTGCTGGCCAACCCGGCCCTGATCGCCCTGTACGGCCGCGAACCGGACGGTGAAAGCGTGGCCGAGCTGTTTGCCGACCCGGCCTTGCTCGACGCCCTGCTCGAACACGGCTTTCGCCTGCCGCTGCGGGAAATCACCGTCAACGGCCAGACCCTGTTGCTCGACGCCACACCGATCACCGACGCCGGCGCCCTGCTGACCCTGTATCAACCGAACCGCATCGGCGAACGCCTTTCCGCGCTGCACCATGACCACGCCGAAGGTTTCGATGCCCTGCTCGGCGAGTCCCCGGTGATCCGCACCCTCAAGGCGCGCGCCCAGCGGGTGGCGGCCCTCGATGCACCGCTGCTGATCCAGGGCGAAACCGGCACCGGCAAGGAGCTGGTGGCCCGCGCCTGCCACGCCATCAGCGCCCGGTACAGTTCACCCTTTCTGGCGTTGAACTGCGCGGCATTGCCGGAGAACCTCGCCGAAAGTGAGCTGTTCGGCTACGCTCCCGGCGCTTTCACCGGCGCGCAACGAGGCGGTAAGCCGGGGCTGATGGAACTGGCCAACCAGGGCACGGTGTTTCTCGATGAAATCGGCGAGATGTCGCCGTATTTGCAGGCCAAATTGCTGCGATTCCTCAACGACGGCAGTTTTCGCCGGGTCGGCGGCGACCGGGAGGTCAAGGTCAACGTTCGGATCCTCAGCGCCACCCACCGCGACCTGGAAAAAATGGTCAGCGAAGGCCTGTTCCGCGAAGACCTGTTCTATCGCCTCAACGTCCTCAACGTCGAAGTGCCGCCCCTGCGCGAACGCGGCCAGGACATCCTGCTGCTGGCCCGCTATTTCATGCAGCAGGCCTGTGCGCAGATCCAGCGCCCGATCTGTCGCCTGGCGCCGGGCACTTACCCGGCGCTGCTGGGCAACCGCTGGCCGGGCAACGTGCGGCAATTGCAGAACGTGATCTTCCGTGCCGCGGCGATTTGCGAAAGCAGCCTGGTGGACATCGGCGACCTCGACATCGCCGGCACTTCGGTGGCCCGCCAGGGCGACCATGACGTCGACAGCCTGGAACAGGCCATGGACGAATTCGAAAAAACCCTGCTGGAAAAACTCTACGCCAGCTATCCCTCGACCCGGCAACTCGCGACCCGCCTGCAAACCTCCCACACGGCGATTGCCCATCGGTTGCGCAAGTACGGCATACCCAACAAGGCCTGAGGCCTGACACCGAACAACTGTGGGAGCGAGCCTGCTCGCGATGACGGACTGACAGCCACCATCGATGTCGACTGAACAACCGCTATCGCGAGCAGGCTCGCTCCTACAGATTCCTCCGTCATCCGAAAAACCGCGCCAAAAACGACCTCCACCTGTACTGAAAGCGCTACAGCGGAACGATATCGCTACACCCCTCTCCGATCACGGCTGTGCAAGGCTTTGATCCACCTCGGCTTTTATCATTGACATATGCCGTATCGATTTCGCTACAACGATTGATTTTCAGCGTTTGTCGAAACCACCTAAATCATTGACCAATAACAAGAAAAACAACATTGGCCGCGTTCTTGCTATGTACTCCTCATAACCCGGGCATCGCCCAAGCATTCAATCGCGTCCACCAGACGAGTCTGGCCCCTTAGGAGTTTCCATGAGCGAGTTGCGTTTTACTGAAGATCACGAATGGCTGCGCACCGAAGCTGACGGCAGCGTCACGGTCGGCATTACCGCTTTCGCACAGAACGCCCTGGGCGACGTGGTTTTCGTTCAACTGCCTGAGCTGCAGTCCTACGACAAAGGCGCCGAAGCCGCCACCGTGGAATCGGTCAAGGCTGCCAGCGGCGTGTACATGCCGCTGGACGGCGAAGTGCTGGAAGTGAACCCGGCGCTGGACAGCAGCCCGGAACTGGTCAACGAAGATCCGCTGGGCGAAGGCTGGTTCTTCCGCTTCCAGCCAAGCGACGCCTCGGCTGTCGCCCAACTGCTGGATCAGGACGCCTACGACCGCCTGATCAAAGCCCAAGCCGAAGCCTGAGGAGCACTGACATGACCCAGATTAATCTGACCACCGCCAACGAATTCATCGCCCGTCACATCGGCCCGCGCGCCGGCGACGAGCAAGCGATGCTCAACAGCCTCGGTTTCGACTCCCTGGAAGCCCTGAGCGCCAGCGTGATTCCCGACAGCATCAAGGGCACCAGCGTCCTCGGCCTGGAAGACGGCCTGAGCGAAGCCGATGCCCTGGCCTTGATCAAGTCCATCGCGACTAAAAACCAGCTGTTCAAGACCTTCATCGGCCAGGGTTACTACGGCACCCACACGCCGTCGCCGATCCTGCGCAACCTGCTGGAAAACCCGGCCTGGTACACCGCCTACACCCCGTACCAGCCAGAAATTTCCCAGGGTCGTCTCGAAGCGCTGCTGAACTTCCAGACCCTGATCAGCGACCTCACCGGCCTGCCGATCGCCAACGCCTCGCTGCTGGACGAAGCCACCGCCGCTGCCGAAGCCATGACCTTCTGCAAACGCCTGAGCAAGAACAAGGGCAGCCACGCCTTCTTCGCCTCCGTGCATTGCCACCCACAGACCCTCGACGTGCTGCGCACCCGTGCCGAGCCTCTGGGCATCGACGTGGTGGTTGGCGACGAGCGCGAGCTGACTGACGTGACGCCATTCTTCGGCGCGCTGCTGCAATACCCGGCGAGCAACGGTGATGTGTTCGATTACCGCGAGCTGACCGAACGCTTCCATGCCGCCAACGCCCTTGTTGCCGTGGCTGCCGACCTGCTGGCACTGACCGTGCTGACCGCGCCAGGCGAATTCGGCGCCGACGTGGCCATCGGCAGCGCACAGCGCTTCGGCGTGCCGCTGGGCTTCGGTGGCCCGCACGCGGCTTACTTCTCCACCAAGGACGCGTTCAAGCGTGACATGCCGGGCCGTCTGGTCGGTGTTTCCGTGGACCGTTTCGGCAATCCGGCCCTGCGCCTGGCCATGCAGACCCGCGAGCAACACATCCGTCGCGAGAAAGCCACCAGCAACATCTGCACCGCGCAAGTACTGCTGGCCAACATCGCCAGCATGTACGCCGTGTACCACGGTCCGAAAGGCCTGACGCAGATCGCCAATCGCGTGCACCACCTGACTGCGATCCTGGCCAAAGGCTTGAGCGCATTGGGCCTGAGCGTCGAGCAAGCGAGCTTCTTCGACACCCTGACCGTGAAGACCGGCGCGCAAACCGCCGCCCTGCACGACAAGGCACACGCCCAGCGCATCAACCTGCGCATGGTCGATGGCGAGCGCCTGGGCCTGTCCCTGGACGAAACCACCACCCAGGCCGACGTGGAAACCCTGTGGAGCCTGCTGTCCGACGGCAAGGCCCTGCCGGACTTCGCCGCCCTCGCTGCCTCGGTGCAGAGCGCCATCCCGGCCACGCTGGTGCGTCAGTCGCCGATCCTCAGCCACCCGGTGTTCAACCGCTATCACTCGGAAACCGAGCTGATGCGCTACCTGCGCAAACTGGCAGACAAGGACCTGGCGCTGGACCGCACCATGATCCCGCTGGGTTCGTGCACCATGAAACTCAACGCCGCCAGCGAAATGATCCCGGTGACCTGGGCCGAGTTCGGCGCCCTGCACCCGTTCGCCCCGGCCGAACAAAGCGCTGGCTACCAGCAACTGACCGACGAACTGGAAGCAATGCTTTGCGCTGCCACCGGCTACGACTCGGTATCCTTGCAGCCGAACGCCGGCTCCCAGGGTGAATACGCAGGTCTGCTGGCGATCCGTGCCTACCACCAGAGCCGTGGCGAAGATCGTCGCGACATCTGCCTGATCCCGTCGTCGGCCCACGGCACCAACCCGGCCACCGCACAAATGGCCGGCATGCGTGTCGTCGTCACCGCGTGCGATGCCCGTGGCAACGTCGACATCGAAGACCTGCGCGCCAAAGCGATCGAGCACCGCGAACACCTCGCCGCGTTGATGATCACCTACCCGTCGACCCACGGCGTGTTCGAAGAAGGCATCCGCGAAATCTGTGGCATCGTTCATGACAACGGCGGCCAGGTGTACATCGACGGCGCCAACATGAACGCCATGGTCGGCCTCTGCGCCCCGGGCAAGTTCGGCGGCGACGTTTCGCACCTGAACCTGCACAAGACCTTCTGCATCCCCCACGGCGGTGGCGGCCCGGGCGTCGGCCCGATCGGTGTGAAATCGCACCTGGCGCCATTCCTGCCGGGCCACGCACAGATGGAGCGCAAGGAAGGCGCCGTTTGCGCGGCACCGTTCGGCAGCGCGAGCATTCTGCCGATCACCTGGATGTACATTCGTATGATGGGTGGCGCGGGTCTCAAGCGTGCTTCGCAGCTGGCGATCCTCAATGCCAACTACATTTCCCGTCGCCTCGAAGAGCACTATCCAGTGCTGTACACCGGCAGCAACGGCCTGGTGGCGCATGAGTGCATCCTCGACCTGCGTCCTCTGAAAGACAGCAGCGGTATCAGCGTCGATGACGTCGCCAAGCGCCTGATCGACTTCGGTTTCCATGCGCCGACCATGTCGTTCCCGGTGGCCGGCACGCTGATGATCGAGCCGACCGAAAGCGAATCCAAGGAAGAACTGGACCGCTTCTGCGACGCCATGATCCGCATCCGCGAAGAAATCCGCGCAGTGGAAAACGGCACCCTGGACAAGGACGACAACCCGCTGAAAAACGCCCCGCACACCGCCAAGGAGCTGGTGGGCGAGTGGTCGCACCCGTACAGCCGTGAGCAAGCGGTGTACCCGGTTGCGTCGCTGATCGAAGGCAAGTACTGGCCGCCGGTCGGTCGCGTCGACAACGTGTTCGGTGACCGCAACCTGGTCTGCGCCTGCCCGTCGATCGAAAGCTACGCTTAAACGAATGAGGGGGCGGATTGATCCGCCCCCAATTTCCAGAACACCACCGCCCCCTGTGGGAGCGAGCCTGCTCGCGATGACGGACTGACAGCCACCATCGATGTCGACTGAACGACCGCTATCGCGAGCAGGCTCGCTCCCACAGGGAACTGTGCCAAGCCTCAGATCCCGCCATACCTATAACAAGAAACCGGAGAACCACCATGTCGTTAAGCGTGTTCGACCTGTTCAAGATTGGCATCGGCCCCTCCAGCTCCCACACCGTCGGCCCGATGCGCGCCGCTGCGCGTTTCGTCGAAGGCCTGCGCCGTGAAGGGCTGCTGACGGCCACCACCTGCGTCAAGGTCGAGCTGTACGGCTCGCTGGGCGCCACCGGCAAAGGCCACGGCAGTGACAAGGCTGTATTGCTGGGCCTGGAAGGTGAACACCCGGACACCGTGGATACGGAAACCGTCGCTGCACGCCTGCAAGAGATTCGCAGCAACGGCCGCTTGAACCTGCTCGGCGCACACAGCATTGCGTTCAACGAGAAAGAACACCTGGCGATGATTCGCAAACCCTTGCCCTATCACCCCAACGGCATGATTTTTCGCGCCTTCGACGCAGCGGGCCTGCAGATCCGCAGCCGCGAGTACTACTCGGTCGGCGGCGGTTTTGTCGTCGATGAGGACGCCGCCGGCGCCGACCGCATCGTCGAAGACGCCACCCCCCTGACCTTTCCGTTCAAGAGTGCCAAGGATCTTCTCGGTCATTGCGTCAAATACGGGCTGTCGATCAGCCAGGTGATGCTGACCAACGAAAGCGCCTGGCGCCCGGAAGCGGAAACCCGCGCCGGCCTGCTGAAAATCTGGCAAGTGATGCAGGACTGCGTCGCCGCCGGATGCCGTAACGAAGGCATCCTGCCCGGCGGGCTGAAGGTCAAGCGCCGGGCCGCCGCGCTGCATCGACAATTGTGCAAGAACCCGGAATCGTCGTTGCGCGACCCGCTGTCGGTGCTCGACTGGGTCAACCTCTACGCGCTGGCGGTCAACGAGGAGAACGCCAACGGCGGGCGCGTCGTGACGGCGCCCACCAATGGGGCGGCGGGGATCATTCCAGCGGTGTTGCACTACTACATGCGTTTTATCCCGGGCTCCAATGACGACGGCGTGGTGCGATTCCTGCTGACTGCCGCGGCCATCGGCATTCTGTACAAGGAAAACGCCTCCATCTCCGGCGCCGAAGTCGGCTGCCAGGGCGAAGTCGGCGTCGCCTGCTCGATGGCCGCCGGTGCCTTGTGCGAAGTGCTTGGCGGCACTGTGCAACAAGTGGAGAACGCCGCGGAAATCGGCATGGAACACAACCTCGGACTGACCTGCGACCCGATTGGCGGGCTGGTCCAAGTGCCTTGCATCGAGCGCAACGCCATGGGCTCAGTCAAGGCCATCAATGCCGTGCGCATGGCCCTGCGCGGCGACGGGCAACACTTCGTCTCCCTCGACAAGGTCATCCGCACCATGCGCCAGACCGGCGCCGACATGAAAAGCAAATACAAGGAAACCGCCCGTGGCGGTTTGGCGGTCAACATTATCGAGTGCTGATGCGCGCTCATCTGCACCCTTCTTCAGGAGCTGAATATGTCCACCGAACAACTGTTGAAAACCCCGTTGCACGCACTGCACATCGAACTCGGCGCGCGCATGGTGCCGTTCGCCGGCTACGACATGCCCGTGCAGTACCCACTGGGCGTGATGAAAGAACACCAGCACACCCGCGACCAGGCCGGGCTGTTCGATGTCTCGCACATGGGCCAGATCCGCCTGGCCGGCGCCAATGCCGCCAAGGCCCTGGAAACCCTGGTGCCGGTGGACATCATCGACCTGCCGGTAGGCATGCAGCGTTACGCGATGTTCACCAATGCGACGGGTGGCATCCTTGACGACCTGATGGTCGCCAACCTGGGTAATGACGAACTGTTCCTGGTGGTCAACGCCGCCTGCAAGGATCAGGACCTGGCGCACCTGCGCAAACACATTGGCGACCAGTGCACGATCGAGCCGCTGTTTGAAGAACGTGCCCTGCTTGCCCTGCAAGGCCCGGCTGCCGTAACCGTGCTGGCACGCCTGGCCCCGGAAGTTGCGAAGATGACCTTCATGCAGTTCGCCCGCGTGAAGCTGCTGGGCGTGGACTGTTTTGCCAGCCGTTCGGGTTACACCGGTGAAGACGGTTTCGAAATTTCCGTACCCGCCGCCAACGCCGAAGCCCTGGCTCGCGCGCTGCTGGCTGAAGCCGAAGTGGCCGCCATCGGTCTTGGCGCCCGCGACTCCCTGCGCCTGGAAGCGGGTTTGTGCCTGTACGGCCACGACATGAACACTGACACCACCCCGATCGAAGCAAGCCTGTTGTGGGCGATCTCCAAGCCACGTCGCGCTGATGGCGCACGGGCAGGCGGTTTCCCTGGCGCCGAAACCGTATTCGCCCAGCAACAGGCAGGCGTGGACCGCAAACGTGTAGGTTTGCTACCGCTGGAACGTACACCCGTGCGTGAAGGTGCCGAGATCGTCAACGAAGCCGGCGACATCATCGGTAGCGTCTGCAGCGGCGGTTTCGGGCCAACCCTGGGCGGTCCGCTGGCCATGGGTTACGTCGACAGCGGTTACATTGCACTGGACACACCGGTTTGGGCGATCGTTCGTGGGAAAAAGGTGCCTTTGCTTGTAAGCAAAATGCCATTTGTTCCACAACGCTACTATCGCGGCTGATTGAATGTTCCTATAAGTAACGCGGTTGCGTTAACGGCGCACTAATGTGTAACGCAACCGCCATAAAATAGTGCATTGTTTGGCTGTAAGCTTCGATTATGAACTTTGCTTATAACGATCGAAAACAATTGAACAAGGTTAGTGAATAAGGCCCCACTAGTGGACTTACTTTGCCATCAAGCTGAGGAAATACGGGGCCTTCACGGGGCTTGTTTTTTCTCCCGTAGTTGGCGTAGAGTTTGTTCACTGTGTTTGCATGGGTCGCTTGGAATCGTGACCTGGGCAGTAGCCTACAAGTTAGCTACATCCCGTTCGACGTCTTCTTACTCTCCTGCAACCAGCCCCAGTACTCTTTCATGAGAAGGAGACTGTCATTAATTTTTTGCGTCAAAGGAAATAAGAAATGTCCCAACGTCAGAGCGGTACCGTCAAGTGGTTTAACGACGAGAAAGGTTTTGGTTTTATCACTCCTGAAAGCGGTCCGGATCTGTTCGTGCATTTCCGCGCCATCCAGGGCAACGGCTTCAAGAGCCTGAAAGAAGGCCAGAAAGTGACCTTCATCGCCGTGCAGGGCCAGAAAGGCATGCAGGCTGACGAAGTACAAGCAGAAGCCTAATCTTCTGTAACGAAAAAGCCCCTGATGCTGACATCAGGGGCTTTTTTGTGCGCGTAAATCCGTAAAATGGCTTCTTTTTTCGCCGAGAGCCTGCCATGTCGAAACACCTGCTTACTCCCCAGGGCGACTTTCCTGCCGCTGGCCTGGGTCGTCGCCTGGCAGCCATGTTCTATGATTTCCTGCTGTGCACCGCCCTGCTGATCGTCACCAGCGGCATCTACAAGATGATCCAGATGGCGATCATCGGCGAAGAAAGGATGCGTACCCTGACCGAAGCCGGCGCCCTGGACGGCGATCCTCTGCTCTCCACAGTGCTGCTGTTCGTACTGTTCGGTTTCTTCGCCAAATTCTGGACCTGGTCCGGTCAGACGCTGGGCATGCAGGTCTGGTGCATCCGCGTGCAGAATGCCGACGGCTCGTCCATCAGCCTGTGGCAGGCGCTGCTGCGCTTTGTGGTGTCGATTGCTTCGCTGCTTTGTGTTGGCTTGGGATTCTTCTGGTCGCTGTTCGACAAGCAGAAACGCAGCTGGCATGACATCTACTCCAATACCGAACTGGTGCGGATTCCGAAGAAAACCAAGTAATTGGACCCAGCAAAAACCACTGTGGGAGCGAGCCTGCTCGCGATAGCGGCATGACATTCAACAGTGATGTTGACTGACACGACCTCATCGCGAGCAGGCTCGCTCCCACAGTTTTTGCGGCGTAACTGACAGATCTCAGGCGTTACCGGCCAGCTTCATCCGCGCAGCCTGGGTGAAATCAAGCATGCGTTTGAGCGGGCGAATCGCCTGCGGAATCAGCGCCGGGTCGACAAAGATCTCGTTCGACCCTTCCTTCAACGCCTTGAGCGTGCGCTCAAGGGTGTTCATGGCCATCCACGGGCAATGCGCACAACTGCGGCACGCCGCGCCGTTACCCGCCGTAGGGGCCTCGATGAAGACCTTGTCCGGGCAGAGCTGCTGCATCTTGTAGAAAATACCGCGATCAGTCGCAACGATCAGCGTCTTGTTCGGCAGGCTCTGTGCCGCCGCGATCAACTGACTGGTGGAGCCCACGGCGTCCGCCAGTTCGATCACCGAGGTCGGCGACTCCGGGTGCACCAGAATCGCCGCATCCGGGTACAGCGCCTTCATGTCTTCAAGCTGCTTGGACTTGAACTCTTCGTGAACGATGCAGGCACCGTCCCACAGCAGCATGTCGGCACCGGTCTGGCGCTGGATGTAGGTCCCCAGGTGTTTGTCCGGGCCCCAGATAATGGTCTCGCCGTTGTCCATCAGGCTTTCGACGATTTCCAGCGCGCAGCTTGAAGTCACCACCCAATCCGCCCGGGCTTTTACCGCAGCCGACGTGTTGGCGTACACCACCACCGTGCGCTCCGGGTGTTGATCGCAGAACGCGGAAAATTCGTCCACAGGGCAACCCAGGTCGAGCGAACAGGTCGCTTCGAGCGTCGGCATCAGCACGCGTTTTTCCGGGTTGAGGATCTTGGCGGTCTCACCCATGAACTTCACGCCGGCGACGACCACGGTCTTGGCCGGATGGGCGTTGCCGAAACGGGCCATTTCCAGCGAGTCGGAGACACAGCCGCCCGTCTCTTCGGCCAGCGCCTGAATGACAGGGTCACAATAGAAGTGGGCCACCAGCACCGCGTCCTGAGCCTTGAGCTCGGCAGCGATGGCAGCACGGTAGTAAGCCTCTTCATCGGCGGTCAGCGGCTTGGGCTGTTTGGCGTCGAGGTGGGCTTGAACCAGAAGGCGTTCGGAAATTTGCGTCATGTTCGCAAGACCTGCAGGCGCATTCGCGCGAAAGTCGAGTATACACCCGGCTCCGGACCCATCGGGGTACCGCCGGGAAAGTGAGTATTGATCAGGCACGGACAGCGTTGAAGCTGCGCAAGGCTACAGAATATCCGACGGATGCAAAAGGTGATTCTGACCTGCGTCATACGCAGCAGCCCGCAGCGATGCGGACTTGAATCGCGGGCAAAAAAAAACCCGGAAATCCTCACTTGCGTGGGCCTTCCGGATTTTCTAAACCGCCAAAAATGGTGGGTCGTGTGGGATTCGAACCTACGACCAATTGGTTAAAAGCCAACTGCTCTACCAACTGAGCTAACGACCCGCTGTGTGGTGGCGCGTATAATACTGATTTTTAAGGACTATTCAACACCTATTTTGAAATAATTCAAAAATAAGGGGTTGGATCGCTGATTCCGGCCGCCGCAAAGCCTTCTGCACGCAGTCGGCAGCTGTCGCACTTGCCGCAAGCACGGCCTTCATCGTCGGCCTGATAGCAGGAAACGGTCAGACCATAATCCACGCCAAGTTTCACGCCGGCCTGGACGATCTGCGCCTTGCTGAGGTTTTGCAGCGGTGCCTGGATGCGGAAGCCATTGCCTTCCACGCCGGCTTTGGTTGCCAGGTTGGCCATGCGCTCGAACGACTCGATGAACTCGGGACGGCAGTCCGGGTAACCGGAGTAATCCACCGCATTGACGCCGATGAAGATGTCCCGTGCGCCGAGCACTTCAGCCCAGCCCAGGGCCAGGGACAGGAACACCGTGTTACGCGCAGGCACGTACGTCACCGGAATGCCCTCACCCAACTCTTCCGGAATATCGATGCTGCGGTCAGTCAGCGCCGAGCCACCCATGCCGTTCAGGTTCAGACCGATCACCTTGTGCTCGACCACTCCAAGGTCCCGTGCCACACGCTCGGCGGCGTACAGTTCGGCGTGAGAGCGCTGACCGTAATCAAAGCTCATGGTGTAGCAGCTGTAGCCTTCGGCGCGCGCCATGGCCACGACGGTCGCCGAGTCCAGGCCACCGGACAACAGGATGACCGCACGTTTTTCAGGAGTGTTCAGTTGTTCAGTCATTTCAGCGCCCCGGCTCGTCATTCCATAGATATTTATGCAGCTGCAATTGCAAACGCACTGGCAGGTTGTCCGCCACCACCCAGTCCGCCAGATCCCGGGCATTGAGATCATGGTGACTTGGCGAGAACAGGACTTCACCGGCACGCAGGTCAAGACCGTACTGGATCAGCTTGGAAACGGACCAGTCATAGTCCTCCCGCGAGCAGATGACAAACTTCACCTGATCGTTGGGCGTGAGCAGCTCAATGTTTTCGTAGCGATTGCGATGTGCTTCCTTCGAACCCGGGGTTTTCAGGTCGACAACGCGACTGACCCGGGAATCTACTGCCGAGATATCGATAGAGCCACTGGTTTCCAGTGACACTTCGTAACCGGCGTCACACAAGCGCTTGAGCAAGGGAATGGCGTTGGGCTGTGCCAGGGGCTCGCCGCCCGTGACGCAGACATAACGTGGGCGAAAACCGGCAACTTGCTCGAGGATGTCATCGAGGGTGCGGATGGTTCCGCCGGTGAACGCGTAGGCGCTGTCGCAGTATTGGCAACGCAGAGGGCAACCGGTCAGGCGCACAAAAACAGTGGGCAGGCCAGCAGTCCGCGTTTCTCCCTGCAACGAGTAGAAAACTTCGGTGATTCTCAATGTGTCTTGCATAGTCGCCACGGGCGTAACAGCTAAACAGGCTGTCCGCCTCCGTCAGGCACTTGAAGGAACCCCGGCAATGCGCAGATCCCAAAAAGCGTGTTTCAGAAAAAGGGTGTGAATTCTAACGAAAAAACCCGCGACAAGCGCGGGTTTCTTCAAAACGGGTCAAGCAGGCTTACATTTTTTGCAGATCGCGCTGGGCCAACTGAGCAGCGGAAGTGCCCGGATATTGGGACACCACCTGCTGCAGAATGCCTTTGACCCGGTCGGTATGACCCAAGCGACGCTCTACATCAGCGAGCTTGTACAGCGAGTCCGGTACTTTTGCGTGCTTGGGATACAGCTGCGAAACCTTGGCAAATGCCTGACCTGCACCTTGCAGATCGCCTTTGGCCAGGTTCACTTCGCCCAACCAGTACTGGGCATTGCCCGCATACTGGCTGTTCGGGTATTTGCGTAGGAAAGCGGCAAAAGCCTGACTGGCCTTGTCGAAATCCTTGGCCTTGATCAGGTCGAAGGCAGCATCGTAATAGAGCTTTTCCTTCGCCGGATCTGCCGGCTCGCTACCCGCGGCAGGTGCTTGAGCGGCGGCTGCGCCAGCTGCCGCACCTGCGGCTGCACCAGCGGCATTCAAATCACCACCGGTAGAAGAACTTTCAGGAGTCGCGGCTGGTGCAACGCCGGTTCCTATGCGCCGATCAAGATCCTGGTATCGCTCCAGGTTTTCCTGCTTCATGCGCGCTACATCATTTTGCAGAACTTCAATCGCACCTTGCTGGCGCTCGATCTGTTGCTGCATTGATTGCAGTTGGTTGAACAGCTCGCCCTGTGCCGAGACAGGGGCCGAAACCCCTCCCCCGGCATAGGCGCCGTTCGTACCGTAACCTGCAGGCGGATAACTGCTCCCGCTATTGTTATAGCCGGAGTCATTATCGACCACAGGAACCGCAGCCCACACCGCCAGCGGCGCGAGGCTGAGAGCCAGAACAGTTACAGCACGACGGCACGTTCGCATGACGAATTACTTACGCAGTTCGACGCGACGGTTTTGAGCCCAGGACTGCTCGTCGTTGCCGGTAGCAACTGGACGCTCTTCGCCGTAGGAAACCAGTTCCAGCTGAGCTGGGGATACGCCTTGCAGTACCAGGTAGCGCTGAACGGCTTTCGCACGACGCTCGCCCAGTGCCATGTTGTACTCACGAGTACCACGTTCGTCGGTGTTGCCTTCCAGAACAACGCGAGCGCCGTTTGCTTTCAGGTCTTTGGCGTGAACGTCCAGAGCGCGCATGGCTTCTGGCTTCAGGTCCGAACTGTCGTATTCGAAGTAGAAAGTAGTGATAGCGCGCAGTGCAGCTTCTTCGCTCAGGGAGCCGTCAACTGCGCCAGTGTTTGCGCCGTAACCAGCGTTTGGATCTACCGCGCCTTCACCGGCATTGTCGCCGCCTTTGGACGAGCAACCTACAGCTACAGCCATGGCCAGTGCCAGCGCAGCAAATTTACCAAACTTCAGCATTTCCATCGTGAAACTCCTAATGAACCCCAGTGTGTTAAGTACAACGTATAGCGCCGCGTCAGTTCAGGAAAGGGGACCAGGAAGGTTCTCTGACTTCGCCTTGTGCGGTAGGAAGCGGGAGCCTTACGCGTCCATTGATGGACACGAGCATCAAGACTCCCCGGCCCTGCTGGCGGGTGGCGTAGATTACCATGGTGCCGTTGGGCGCGACAGTAGGCGACTCGTCCAGAGTGCTATCAGTGAGGATTTTTACACTACCGCGTTGCAAATCCTGGGCCGCCACCTTGAAATTGGTGAAGCCATCCTGACGGTGAATCATGACAAGCGTCTTTTCATCAGCCGACAGTTTAGGGTTGGCGTTGTAGTTACCGACGAAAGTCACACGTTCGGCACCGCCACCACCGGCACTGGTCTTGTAGATCTGCGGTTTGCCGCCACGGTCGGACGTGAAGTAGATGGTCGAGCCATCCTTGCCCCAGAACGGTTCGGTGTTGATGCCAGGACCGTTGGTGACGCGGCTGATCTGACGCGAGCCCAGGTTCATCACATAGATGTCCGGGTTGCCGTCTTTGGACAGCACGAACGCCAGGCGATTGCCATCCGGCGACCAGGCTGGTGCACCGTTCAGGCCTTCGAAGTTAGTGATCTGCTCACGGCGACCGGTGTCGATGTTCTGCATGAAGATGCGTGGACGCTTCTGTTCGAAGGAAACATAAGCGATGCGCTTGCCATCCGGTGCGAAACGCGGCGACAGGATCGGCTCGCGCGACTGCAGCAGGGTCACGGCGCGAGCACCGTCATAGTCCGAACGCTGCAGGGTGTAGCGAGTGTTGTTCTCGGAGAAACGCTCGGCCGTTACATACAGCAGGCGAGTCGAGAAGGCACCCTTGATACCCGTGAGTTTTTCGAACGACTGGTCGGAGATGTAGTGCGCCATGTCGCGCAACTGATCGACGCCGCCGGACACGCTGCCGGTCAGCACTTGCTGCTCGGTGGCGACGTTGAACAGTGCGTATTGCACCTGCAGGCGACCGCCCGCCGGAACAATGCTGCCGACCATGACGTACTGGGCACCCAGCGCCTTGAAGTCACGGAAGATGATTTCGCTGGCCTGGCTCGGCTGGCTGATCATGTTCTGCTTTGGAAGCGGCGAGTAGTAACCCGAGTTGCGCAGGTCGTTACCGATGATTTCCGCCATATCGTCCGGCAGCACGCTACCGCCCTGGAAGCCGAACGGTACTACGGCGATCGGGGTCGCCCGATCGCTGCCACTGGTAACCAGAATGTTTTTCTCATCTGCCATCGCCATCCCTGCCATGCAGCAGATAACGACCAGCATTCCTCGAAGAAGGTTTCTCACAAGGCTAGATCCTCAGGTGTGAATGTCATCTTGAATGAACGATACGGAGCGAAATCACTCGGCTTCATTCCCTGCATTTCTGTCAAACGTCCAATATTCTTCACCGCTGCAACAGCCGAGGCGTCAAACGGACCGTCGCCACTGGACTTGGACACGTTGACCGAAGTCACCGTACCGTCCGGCAACATGCCGATCTGCAATACGACCGTCATGCCTTTGCGTGCCGAAGGTGGACGAGCCCAGCCTTCCGCTGCACGCGCACGAATCAGGTCATCGAAACTGCCGGCGACTTCGTCGCCCTGCTCATCGGCCAAGGCCTGCTGACGCTGCGGCGTGTCGGAAAGCAAATCTGCCAGGGCCTGGGCCTTTTTGTCTTCGGCGGATTTACGCGCCGCGTCCTGCGATTTCTTCTTCGCAGCATCGGCGGCAGCTTTCTTCTTCGCTTCCTCGGCGACTTTCTTCTTCGCCTCTTCAGCTTCAGCTTTCTTCTTGGCGTCTTCCGCGGCTTTCTTCTTCGCGTCTTCGACGATCTTTTTCTTGGCTTCTTCAGCGGCCGCTTTCTTGGCCTCTTCTTCCGCGGCTTTCTTGGCTTCTTCTTCAGCTTTCTTCTTGGCTATATCAGCCAATTGTTTCTCTTCTGCCTTCTTGGCTTCCGCGGTTTTTTTCGCATCGTCGGCTTTCTTGGCTTCATCAGCCTTTTTCGCCTCGTCCGCTTTCTTCGCCTCGTCGGCCTTCTTGGCTTCTTCGGCCTTTTGAGCCGCCTCTTCTTTCTTTTGTTCCGCAGCCTTCACGGCTTCCTGCTCGACCTTTTTCTGTTCCATCTGCTCGACTTCGGTCTGACGCGCAGCAGATTTCTGCGCCTCACCGGCAATCTTCTGATTGGTCTGGGTGGTCGCCCGACTTTTCGATTTCAGCTGGTACAAGGTCGCCTGGACAATCGGCTTGGCCGGCGGCAGTTCCGGGGTAAAGGCAAAACTGACGAACAACATGCCGAACACCAGCACGTGCAAGCCAATCGCCCAGACACTAGGCCAGAAGTAGCTTTCCGAGGCGGACGGCTCTCGCTGTTGCTGCATCAGGGCGCCTCGGTAATCAAGCCAACATTACCGACCCCGGCTTTCTGCAACCCGCCCATGGCGCCCATGACGGAGCCGTAATCGACACTCTTGTCGCCGCGAATGAAGACCTGGGTACGCTTGCCGCCTTCGTTGCCGACGCGAATGATCTTGGTCACCGCGTCAGTCATCTGCGGCAGGGTCATGGCCCGATCCTGCTGCTTTTCGGTGTCGACTTCGCTACCAAGGTTCCAGTAGTAGGTCTTGTCGGATTTGATGGAAATGGTCAGGACCTGGGTGTTGTTGTCCTGCGGCAAGGCTTCGCTGGAAACCTTGGGCAGATCAACTTTCACGCCCTGATTGAGCATTGGCGCGGTCACCATGAAGATGACCAGCAGCACCAACATCACGTCGATGTATGGCACCACGTTCATCTCGGCGACCGGCTTGCGCTTTTTGCGAGCTCGAGCGATTAAAGCCATTGGAAATTACCTGCTTATTCTTCGCTGGTGTGCACTTTGCGGTGCAGGATCGCCTGGAACTCGTCGGCGAAGGTGTAGTAACGGCCCAGCAGGGTTTCGCTGCGAGCAGCAAAACGGTTGTAAGCGATAACGGCTGGAATGGCAGCGAACAGACCGATCGCGGTGGCAATCAGTGCCTCAGCGATGCCTGGGGCAACAGTGGCCAGGGTCGCTTGCTGGGCACTCGCCAGACCGCGGAAGGAGTTCATGATGCCCCAGACCGTACCGAACAGGCCGATGTACGGGCTCACGGAACCGACGGTGGCCAGGAATGGCAGGCTTTGCTCAAGCTTTTCTTCTTCGCGGGAAATGGCAACGCGCATGGCACGCGCCACGCCTTCCATGACCGCTTCAGGATCAACGCCTGACTGCTGACGCAGACGGGAGAACTCCTTGAAGCCGGCGCGGAAGATTTGCTCGACACCCGAATCCGGGTCCGGGTTGCTGCCGGCCTGACGGTAGAGCTTGGACAGGTCGATGCCCGACCAGAAGCGCTCTTCAAAGCTCTCCAGGGCGCGTCGACCGGCGCGCAGCAGGTTGCTGCGCTGAAAGATCATGATCCATGAGGTCACCGATGCGGCTACCAGGATCAGCATTACCAGTTGCACCACGATACTGGCATTGCTGATCAGGCTCCACATGGAGGAATGGTCGACGACGTTAGCTTCCACGCTTTATCTCCTGCTTTGAGTGTGTACCCGCGCCGCTCACGTCGGCAAAGGCCGCTCGTAGAGCTTCGGGAATGGCCCGGGGTTTTAAACTTTCAGTGCGCACACAGGCCACCAGAAACTGCCCTTCACAGAGCAGCGCATTATCCGTAGCCCGCCTTACCTGCTGCTTGAAGCGCAGGCTGGCACGGTTCAATTCGATTACTTCAGCGCTTACCAGCAGCTCGTCGTCCAGCCGCGCCGGCGCGTGGTAGCGCGCTTCGCTGGAATGCACGACGAACAACAGGTCCTCCCCGGCAAGCTGCGATTGGGCAAAGCCCAGATCTCGTAGCCGCTCGGTTCGAGCCCGTTCCATAAACTTGAGGTAATTAACGTAATACACGATGCCGCCCGCATCGGTGTCCTCGTAATAAACGCGACAACGATGTGCGAAAGGCTCAAGCCCGTTTTGCGCGCGCATACTCTAGTGCTTACTCCTCAGGTTGCCAATCCGGCATGGCAACTGTTTTTCATTGTTCTGCGGCTTTCTCGTGAAAGTACGGTCCTGGGACCCTACATTGCCCGAAAAAATCAGCACGCAACGTTAATTAATCGTCAGCAGCATCGAGGAACTCGTCTACCACGGGCATTTCGCCCAATCGTGACGGAATGTTTAAACCGAAATGCAGGTAGGCATGCCGCGTCACCACCCGGCCCCGAGGCGTGCGCATGATGTAACCCTGCTGGATCAGATAAGGCTCCAGCACGTCTTCAATGGTGTGACGCTCTTCGCTGATGGCAGCGGCCAGGCTGTCGACACCGACCGGCCCGCCGTCGAATTTCTCGATCATGGTCAGCAACAGACGCCGGTCCTGGTGATCGAAGCCACGCTCGTCGACGTCCAGCAGGTTCAGCGCCAGGTCGGCAATCGGCTTGGTGATATGCCCCTTGGCGCGGACCTCGGCGAAGTCGCGCACCCGACGCAGCAAGCGGTTGGCGATCCGTGGAGTGCCACGGGCACGGCGGGCGATTTCGAAGGCGCCTTCCGGGTCCAGCGGCAAACCGAGGATGCTGGCCGAACGACTGACAATCGTCGACAGGTCGGCGGTATTGTAGAACTCAAGACGCTGGACGATGCCGAAACGGTCACGCAACGGATTGGTGAGCATCCCCGCCCGCGTTGTTGCGCCCACCAGGGTGAACGGCGGCAGGTCCAGCTTGATCGAACGCGCGGCCGGCCCCTCACCGATCATGATGTCGAGCTGGAAATCCTCCATGGCCGGGTACAGCACTTCTTCAACGATGGGCGACAGGCGATGGATTTCGTCGATAAACAGCACATCGTGAGGCTCAAGGTTGGTCAACAGCGCCGCCAGGTCACCGGGGCGCTCCAGCACCGGCCCCGAGGTGCTCTTGATCGACACGCCCATTTCCTGGGCGATGATGTTGGCGAGGGTGGTCTTGCCCAGCCCCGGCGGCCCGAAGATCAGCGTGTGATCCAGGGACTCGTTACGACCGCGAGCGGCCTGAATGAACAATTCCATCTGCTCGCGAACGGTCGGCTGGCCAATGTATTCAGCCAGGCTGACCGGGCGAATCGCGCGGTCCTGGACTTCTTCGCGCTCACGCGGACTGTGCGTGGCAGCGATCAGACGATCAGCTTCAATCACTTAGATCATTCCCTTCAAGGCGCGGCGGATCATGTCTTCACTGCTCAAATCTTTCTCCTTGATCGCAGACACCGCCTTGCTCGCTTCCTGGGGCTTGTAGCCCAGGGAAATCAAGGCGCTGACGGCGTCAGTCTCGGCAGTGTTCACCGGGGCCGGCCCATCCGGCTGGTTCGGCACCAGGGCAAACATGGCCGGCACGGTTTCCCAGGCCTTGAAGCGATCCTTGAGTTCCACCAGCAAGCGCTCGGCGGTTTTCTTGCCGACGCCCGGGACCTTGGTCAGCGCCGAAGTGTCCTGGGACTGTACGCAACGAACCAGTTCGTCGACTTCCAGGCTCGACATCAAGGCCAGGGCCAGTTTCGGCCCGACGCCGTTGAGGCGGATCAATTCGCGAAAAAAGTCACGCTCACGCTTGCCGACAAAACCATAGAGTAACTGTGCGTCTTCGCGCACGACCAAATGGGTATGCAAGGTTAGCGGCTCACCGACCGACGGCAAGCGGTAAAGGGTCGTCATGGGCACTTCAAGTTCATAGCCCAGGCCATTTACATCCAGAATCAGATGGGGAGGCTGCTTCTCAGCCAGGGTGCCGCGCAAACGTCCAATCACGTTACAAATCCTTGAGCGTTGGCCAGCTCTTGGCCAGCGACTGATAGAGCGAGGGATTACCGCCGACAACACAGGCGGAACGCCCTCACCCCATGAAAATGATTGCTGATGCTATCAGAGACGCAGGCGCCCGCCACGACTGCGTGCAGCTCCCAGCCCATGGGGCAGCAGGCTGGAACGGGTATGAGCATGGCAGATGGCAATGGCCAGGGCGTCCGAGGCATCGATCTGCGGTTTGCTGGTGAGCTTGAGCATGTGCATGACCATCATTTGCACCTGTTCCTTGTTGGCCGCACCGGTGCCGACGACCGCCTGCTTAACCTGGGTTGCGGTGTATTCGGCAATTTCCAGGCTTTCCTCGGCGCCGGCCACGATCGCGGCGCCACGGGCCTGCCCCAGCTTCAGGGCGGAATCGGCGTTACGGGCCATGAACACCTTTTCGATGCCCATGGTCACCGGGTGGTACGTCTGAATGATCTCCCGCACCCCGCGATAGACAATCTGCAGCCGCTCATGCAGCTCGCCGGCACCGGTGCGGATACAACCGGAGGCGACGTACTCACAGCCACGGCCGGTATCACGAACCACACCGTAACCGGTGATACGCGAACCGGGGTCGATACCAAGAATTAAAGTCATAACGCCTGCGGGTTAAGTAAAAGCACGATATTCAATACAACGAATAACAAATGTGGGAGCGGGCTTGCTCGCGAAAGCGGTTTCATATTCAGCAACAACGTTGCCTGCAAATCCGCGTTCGCGAGCAAGCCCGCTCCCACATGGGACACTGTTGCCCTTTAGCCGAGCTGTGCGGCCACCGACTCCGGAATCTCGGCGTTGGAATAAACGTTCTGCACGTCATCCAGGTCTTCGAGCATGTCGATCAGCTTGAGGACTTTCTCGGCGCCGTCCAGATCGAGCTCGGCGCTGGTGGTCGGCAACATGACGATTTCCGCATCGTCACCTTTGAAGCCCGCCGCTTCCAGTGCGTTACGCACAGAATAGAACCCGGCAAACGAGGTGAAAACGTCGATCGAACCGTCTTCGTTGGTCACCACGTCATCGGCGTCGGCTTCCATGGCGGCTTCCATCAGCGCGTCTTCGTCAACGCCGGCAGCGAAGGAGATCTGCCCCTTGCGCTCGAACAGGTAGGCCACCGAACCGTCAGTCCCCAGGTTGCCGCCGCATTTGCTGAACGCATGGCGAACAGCGGCTGCGGTGCGATTACGGTTGTCGGTCATGCATTCGACCATCACCGCCACGCCGCCCGGGCCGTAACCTTCGTAGGTCAGCTCGACCATGTCGTCGGTATCGGCGGCGCCAGCACCACGGGCAACTGCCCGATCAATGATGTCGCGACTCATGTTCGCGCCAAGGGCCTTGTCCAATGCCAGACGCAGACGCGGGTTGGAGCCTGGATCACCGCCGCCCTGACGGGCAGCGACAGTCAGCTCACGAATCCACTTGGTGAAAATCTTGCCCTTCTTGGCATCCTGACGTTCTTTGCGGTGCTTGATGTTCGCCCACTTGGAATGACCTGCCATAACTCGCTCCGAATTCTCTTTGAAACATTGCCCGCTGCGCTGCATTGCGCCGGCCGGCAAATAAAAATCTTGAACTGCTCTGCCTAAAAAGAAAAGGCGCATCCACAGATGCGCCCTTCAGGTCAGCCTTACTCGGCCTTAGGCGTTTCGCGCAGACGAATGTGCAACTCGCGCAATGCCTTGGCATCCACCTGGCCCGGTGCCTGAGTCATGACATCTGCCGCGCTCTGGGTTTTCGGGAAGGCGATCACTTCACGGATCGACTGGGCGCCAGTCATCAGCATCACCAGACGGTCCAGACCGAAGGCCAGACCACCGTGCGGCGGTGCGCCGTACTTCAGGGCGTCGAGCAGGAAGCCGAATTTCTCTTCCTGTTCCGCTTCGTTGATACCCAACAGACGGAATACCGACTGCTGCATTTCTTTACGGTGGATACGGATCGAACCGCCACCCAGCTCGGTACCGTTCAATACCATGTCGTAGGCACGGGACAGAGCGCCAGCCGGGTTGGCTTCCAGCTCTTGCGGGGTGCACTTCGGTGCGGTGAACGGGTGGTGCAAGGCGGTGAAGCTACCGTCGTCGTTTTCTTCGAACATCGGGAAGTCGACGACCCACATTGGCGCCCACTTGCAGGTCAGCAGGTCCAGGTCGTGGCCCAGCTTGATCCGCAGCGCGCCCAGGGCTTCGCTGACGATCTTCGCCTTGTCGGCGCCGAAGAACACGATATCGCCATCGACCGCACCGACGCGATCGAGGATCACGTTGAGGTTGTCTTCGGGGATGTTCTTCACGATTGGCGACTGCAGGCCTTCAACACCCTTGGCGCGCTCGTTGACCTTGATGTACGCCAGGCCCTTGGCACCGTAGATGCCGACGAACTTGGTGTAATCGTCGATCTGCTTGCGCGGCATGCTCGCCCCGCCAGGAACGCGCAAGGCGGCGATACGGCATTTCGGGTCGTTGGCCGGGCCGCTGAACACCTTGAAGTCGACTTCCTTGAGCTGGTCGGCCACGTCCACCAGTTCCAGCGGGTTACGCAGGTCTGGCTTGTCGGAACCGTAGCGGCGCATGGCTTCTTCGAAGGTCATGTGCGGGAACTCGCCGAATTCCAGGCCCAGTACTTCCTTGAACAGGTTGCGGATCATTTGCTCGGTCAGGCCCATGATCTCTTTTTCATCGAGGAAGCTGGTCTCGATGTCGATCTGGGTGAATTCCGGCTGACGGTCGGCACGCAGGTCTTCGTCACGGAAGCACTTGGCGATCTGATAGTAACGGTCGAAGCCGGCCACCATCAGCAGTTGCTTGAACAGCTGCGGCGATTGCGGCAAGGCGAAGAACGAACCGGCATGAGTACGGCTCGGCACCAGGTAGTCGCGCGCGCCTTCCGGGGTAGCACGGGTCAGGATCGGCGTCTCGACGTCGAGGAAGCCGTTCTCGTCCAGGAAGCGGCGGATGCTGGTGGTCATGCGCGAACGCAGACGCAGCTTCTCGGCCATTTCCGGGCGACGCAGGTCGAGGAAACGATAGCGCAGGCGGGTTTCTTCGCCGACGTCGGAGAACTCGTTCAACGGGAACGGCGGGGTTTCCGATTCGTTCAGCACTTCCAGCTCGTAACCCAGGACTTCGATCATGCCCGACGCCATGTTGGCGTTGGTCGCACCGGCCGGACGCAGGCGAACCTTGCCGGTGATCTTCACGACGTACTCGCTGCGCACGCGATCGGCAGCAGCGAAGGTTTCAGCGCGGTCCGGATCGAACACGACCTGGGCCAGACCATCACGATCACGGATATCGAGGAAAATCACCCCACCGTGGTCACGGCGACGATGGACCCATCCGCAAAGGGTAATTTCCTGGCCGTCCAGGCTTTCGTTCAGTTGGCCGCAATAATGGCTGCGCATCATGGTCGTGGTTTCACTTCTCGTAATTCGAAATTCGGTGGAGATCCTACAGCAGCCCCGCCTTTAAAAAGTCGCCGGGTGATGCAAGAGCACGCGTGTCGTTCAACTCAGGTTCCAGACCTTAGTCAGCTTTGTCGCCGCCGGCCAGATTCTTCTTGGAACCGGTCTTGAAATCGGTTTCGTACCAACCCGTGCCGCTGAGGCGGAAGCCCGGCATGGACAGCAACTTTTTAAGCTCTGGCGCCTGACAGGCAGGGCAGTCGACCAGCGGTGCATCGCTGATCTTTTGAATGGCTTCCAACTGATGACCACAGGAAGCACATTGATAATCGTACATCGGCATGGAGGTTGTCTCGGCGATCAGATTGCTACCGCAAACGCAGGGTTTTGCGGCAAAGAGCGGGATTATATCCATTAAATGCGGCCTGTGCAGCCGTAAGACTGCACAGACCGACACTCTGCTGCTTTCGCCGCCCGGGCTAGGCCGTGACGGCGCAACCCCCTTCCTTGAGACTGTGCACGACACAGACAACCCGCACCAATCCACTGAAGTTCCTTACCCCGCCGTGACGCAAGTGAACTTCGCGATCCACGTGAGATAACAGGCTACTGACCGAACAGCCATTGACCCGGGCCATCTCCCCCAAAATATCCCAATAAACCTGTTCAAGCCGCAAACAGGTGGCGAAGCCATTCAATCGTACGGAGCGGGACAAGGGCTGGGCCAGCCCCATATCGAACTCGCGAACAAACGGATCGACCCTTACATCCTTGTGCGAACCGTATCGCCCCTCTTTTTGCCGTTCATAAACCATTACGCTGACACTCCTTTGCCATCCTGGTTTCTTTATGAGCAACTGTGTGTCGACTTATAAAAACGCAGGTGCAAAGGTATATCCAGCTGACTTTATGACCTTCGACGTAGGATAAGCCAACAACTGTTGGCAGACCCTGGAGAACGTCCTACTCCGGACAATTTCCCACACAGCAAAGTGATGCCCCCTTCAGAAGCACTGCATGGAATGCCGTAGGAAAAAAGAGTGCGAACAATACGTCAAGGCGTCATCCGCGCACGCGAGCGTTACTGCCCAGCCGTAGGTACCGCAATACCGCAACCCCGCAGGCAACCTGCGGCAAATCATCCCCAAAGAGCCGCCGGACGCCCTGATTTGAGTAGCCTGCGGCTTTGCTGTTAAATAGACAGTGTGTCGCCAGTGCCTATTTTTTCCGGGCGCGGCGCATAGGCTGATACCGGGTACGTGTCCAACGCCTCTTTATTATCTTGAAGCGAACCGTGCGCCATCAGCTCTTCCTTGTGAGCTGTCTTAACGTGAGTTAATCAAAATGTTGAAAATCGTCCATCTGTTGATAGGCGCAGCGGCCTTGCTGCTGTCCTTCATCCCTAGCCTGCAATCCGAAGCCTTACCTTACCTGCAACAACCCGACGCGCTGTACCTGGCCTTTTTCGGCCTGCTCAACCTCACGCTTGCACCTGTCATCCCTTACTGGAACAAAGGCCCGCGTCATCAACTGCAAAACCTGGTCAGCGCCCTGCTGGTTCTGAGCGTGGTTCTGCAAACCCTGACGCTGATCGCACCGATGCCCGTCATCGCCGGTCAACCCGCCGTTCTGTTCAGCCTGATCGCAGCCCTGATCGCCGTTGCCCTGCACCTGGGCATCAGCTTCTACAAATCGTCACCAGCCGCCGCCTCGCCAAGCTACGACATGAGCAACCGCGATACCGGCACCGTCAAGTGGTTCAACACGTCCAAAGGCTTCGGCTTCATCTCCCGCGACTCCGGCGACGATATCTTCGTCCACTTCCGGGCCATTCGCGGTGAAGGCCACCGTGTCCTGGTCGAAGGCCAGCGCGTGGAGTTCTCCGTCATGAATCGTGACAAGGGCCTGCAAGCCGAAGATGTGATCGCCGCGCTGCCGCGCCGCTGATTCAAGGCTAAAAAAAAAAAACCGCGCACAGCCGAGCTGTCCGCGGTTTTTTCATGCCTGCGATTTATTTAATAGTGGGGCGGCGGCGCTTCTTCTTCGAATGACTCGAACTGGCCGACCATTTCCTCCTGCCGCTTGAGCAGTGCGGCCATTTGCAACTGCAGACGCTCGACCACCCGCTGCTGCGCCACCAGCACATCATTCAATGCCTGGATGGTGTCATCCTGAAACGCCAGACGGCTTTCAAGCTCGGTAACGCGTTCTTCCAGGCTCATGATTCAGCCCTCCAGAAACGTAAAATCATCGGTCAAAATCAGACGCAAACGTTCGCGAATGGCGACGATCTGCTCCGACTTGTAGGGTTTTGCCGGGTGTTTACCCCAAACCGGCGCGGGCCAGGCGGCATCTTCGCGCTTGCGCACAATCACGTGCATGTGCAACTGACTGACGACATTACCCAGCGCCGCAACATTCAACTTGTCCGCATCGAACGAGTCCTTGAGCACTTGCGACAGCGCAGTTGTTTCCTGCCAGAGCTGTTGCTGGTCTGCGACATCCAATTGAAACATCTCGCTGATAGCCTCGCGACGAGGTACCAGGATGAACCAGGGATAGTTCGAATCGTTGGACAGCAGCAACCGGCAGAGCGGAAAGTCCCCGATCGGTAACGTGTCTTGTTGAAGTCGTGGATCTAAAACGAACACTGCGCGCACTCCCGCCGGATCATCATTTTTCAGCTTAGCGCCCATCCTGACGGGACAGCGCGCCAAACGACCGGACGGCAGCATACCTGCGAACGGCACACGCTTCACGACGAACCTTGCACAGCGGCCATGAGCGCCAGCGAAAAACTGGCAGCACGCCACCGAATGAGACACTTTTCGCCTTGGCGCACCATTACAGAACCGATTGACCGGCAAAAAACGCCGAAATGACTGATTAACAACGAGGAGTTCGCTTCAGACACGCGCTCGACCTGGGTGAATTCAGCACAAGGCAAAAAATTTTTTGCACCAAAAACGCACAGTGGGTCTACGCTGAACGCTTCAACATCCGCCATCTACTCACTGGCGGGGTGAACCGGTAACATTTTTGGTTGCCATTCAGTCGACCAGAACGGTACAACATGATGCCAGGCAAGGCGTCAACCCCAAACTAAAGGTGCTTGAACCCCCGGTTTTATGAGGTTTTTACAGCGCCTAGCGGTCAATGAAAAAAAATCGCAGCAGAACTCGAATTTGCGCACGCTTTTTGCATTAATACCCAACATCGCCTGAGTGGCACCCGCTGGAAGCGGAGGCCCTCAGGCAAAAAAAAACAGTGGCAAGGTAGCCCGATGGAGATTCAAACGTTTCACCAGGACTCTTTTTACCGACGCCAAGGCTCGGAAAACAGCATAAAAGTTGTCAGCCCGGTTGCGTCGGAGCTGGAAATTTGCGACATCTACCACGCTGTTTGCGACAGGGTCGTAAAGAAGGCGAAAGGTTAGATACGCAAGTATCGCCAACATTGTCGGCGTGATATAAGTTTGCGCCGACACAAAAAGAAAGAGCCGCCCAGATAATAAAACAGGTGGGACGGCAGTACTCTTCTAAAACCAAAGGAGCAAATCACGATGCGCGTGATGAAGTGGAGCATGATCGCACTGGCAGTTGCAGCAGCAGCCAGTACCCAATTGGCTACGGCCGCCCCTTTCGTAAGTGACCAGGCTGAAGCCAAAGGTATTGTTGAAGACAGCTCCTTGAACTTGCTGGTTCGCAACTACTACTTCAACCGTGATAACAAAGATGGCGCTCGCGACCAGAAAGACTGGACCCAAGGTATCTGGGGCAATTTCAGCTCCGGTTATACCCAGGGCCTGATCGGTGTAGGCGTTGACGCATTCGGTTACCTGGCAGTCAAACTGGATGGCGGCGACGGCACTTCCGGCTCAGGCAACATGAGCCGTAGCGACACCGTTAATGCCGACGGTTCTCGCGACGTTAACGACAGCCAGGGTAAAGCCGGCGGCGCCGTTAAAGTCCGCATCTCCAAAACCGAGCTGAAATTCGGCGAAATGCAGCCAAGCACTGCGCCAGTGTTCGCTGTTGGCGGTTCCCGTATCCTTCCTCAAACTGCTACTGGCTTCCAACTGCAGAGCAGCGAAGTCAAAGACCTTGACCTCGAAGCCGGTCACTTCTACTCGGCGTCCAGCCAGGACAAAAACGCTAGTGACGGCGGCCTGTTTGCAACCTACGCTGGCGTAGAAGCCAACTCCATCGACTACTTCGGTGGCAAATACGGCATCACCGAAAACCTGTCGGCATCGCTGTACGGCGCCAAGCTGGAAGACATCTGGAACCAGTACTACGCCAACCTGAACTACACCATCCCGTTTGGTGGCGATGAGTCGCTGAACCTGGACGGTAACATCTACAACACCCAAGATACCGGTGACGCCAAAGCGGGCGAGATCAGCAACACCGCTTACTCCCTGGCAGCCGCTTTCTCGTTCATGAAGGCACACACCATCACCCTCGCCTTCCAGAAGGTTAACGGTGACACTCCGTTCGACTACATCGGCGTGGGCAAAAACAACCGCGGCGGCGACTCGATCTTCCTCGCCAACTCCATCCAGTACTCTGACTTCAACGCCCCTGGCGAGAAGTCTGCCCAGGTTCGTTACGACCTGAAAATGGCTGAGTACGGCGTTCCAGGTCTGAGCTTCATGACCCGTTACGTTAAAGGTTGGGATATCGACGGCACCAAAACTCCTGTAGGCAGCCCTTACGCTGGCCTGTATGGCGAAGACGGCAAGCACAACGAAACCAACTTCGAAGCCAAGTACGTTGTTCAGACTGGCCCGGCAAAAGATCTTTCCTTCCGTATTCGTCAAGCATGGCACTTCGCTAACGCTGACGAAGGTGAAGGCGACGTGAAAGAGTTCCGTTTCATCGTCGACTACCCGCTGTCGGTTTTGTAATCGCATCCAGTTAGTTTGCGGTAACAAAACAAAAGGCCCATCTTCGGATGGGCCTTTTTTGTTGGCTGTGCATATTGCTCAATTATTGAACAATCGCAACACATGCCTGACCGGAAAGTCAGACATGTATTGCGTGACCTGTCACTGCACCGCAGATTCCTGAACCACACGAATAACCCGCTGTGGAAATGGAATATCGATGCCGGCCTCTCTCAGGCGATCACGGGATAGTTCGTTGAACATGAACATCACGTCCCAGTAATCGGCAGTCTTTACCCAGACACGAAGCGAAAGTGTGATCGAACTGTCACCCAGGGTAGAAACAACTGCCTGTGGTTCCGGATCTGCCAATACTCGCGGGTCCTTGGCCAATTCCAGCAAAACTTCACGGGCTTTCTGCAGGTCCGCTTCGTAATCCACACCGACATCAAACACGACCTTGCGGGTCGGCTGACGGTTTGTGTTGGTGATGATGCCATTCGACAGATTGCCGTTAGGCACGATGATGGTTTTGTTATCGCCAGTACGCAGCACGGTATGGAAAATCTGGATGCTGTCGACAGTACCGGCGATACCCTGAGCCTCGATCCAGTCACCGATGCGAAACGGACGGAACAGCAAAATCAGCACGCCACCGGCGAAGTTCGCCAGGCTGCCCTGCAAGGCCAGGCCAATGGCCAGGCCTGCCGCACCAATCGCCGCGACAAACGAAGTGGTTTCCACACCGATCATCGAGGCCACGCTGACGACCAGCAGGATCTTGAGGATGATGTTCGCCAGGCTGCTGATGAAGCCTTGCAGCGCCAGGTCGGCATTACGCAATGCAATCAGGCCGCCGAGCTTTTTCGTGACCTTGTTGATCAGCCACCAGCCGATGGCCAGGGTGATGACCGCCAGCAGTACACGGCTGCCGTATTCCATGATCATCGGGATCCAGGTTTGGGATACCTTGACCAGGTTGTCTACCTCAGCATTTAAGTCCATCTGCTCTCTCCTGTTTTCCGGCTACCCGGCATGCGTAAAAAAGCGGCAGAAAGATTGAACCGCGACGGGCTCAATCGTTTCTGCCGTTGCTTGGGGCTCCGACGTTGCAAACGCCAAGAGGTTCCCGCTTTCAAGATCAGTCGCGGAAGTTGTTGAACTGCAGCGGCATACCGAATTCCTTGGCCCGCAGCACTGCAATGGCTTCCTGCAGGTCATCGCGCTTTTTGCCGGTGATACGAACCTGTTCGCCCTGAATGGCCGCCTGGACCTTGAGTTTGGCGTCTTTGACATGAGCGACGATTTTCTTCGCCAGCTCCTTGTCGATGCCTTCCTTGAGGACGGCTTCCTGCTTCATCAGCTTGCCCGACGCGAACGCGTCCTTGACTTCAAGGCACTGCACGTCGATTTTGCGCTTGACCAGCGCCAGCTTGAGGATCTCAATCATCGCTTCGAGCTGGAAATCCGCTTCGGCGGTCAGGTTGACGGTCAGGTCTTTTTCCTTGAACTCGAAGCTGCCTTTGCCTTTCAGGTCATAACGACGATCGAGTTCCTTGACGGCGTTCTCGACCGCGTTGGTGACTTCGTGTTTGTCCAGTTCGGATACCACGTCGAACGACGGCATGTAATCTCTCCAAATTTAAAGGCGCACTGATGGAGCACGCCTGGCTTGCGGTTAAAATCCGCGCTGATTATAACGGGTCTTTCCCATCATTCACTGCGAGCTGCCGATGCACGCCTTAAACAGAGCAAAAAACTGATGTCCACCACCTGGCATGTACTGGGCGCCGGCAGCCTCGGCACTTTATGGGCGACACGTCTGGCACGGGCTGGAGTGCCGGTCAGGCTGATCCTGCGGGACACCGCGAGACTGCAGGCCTATGAGGCGGCCGGGGGATTGACCCTGGTTGAACACGGCGAGGCGCGACACTATGCCGTGCCCGCCGAGACAGCCGACAGCCCCCAACCGATCAACCGCCTGCTGGTGGCGTGCAAAGCCTACGATACCGAAAGTGCGGTGGCCCGACTGGCGCCACGCCTGGCCCCAGGCGCCGAACTGATCCTGCTGCAAAATGGCCTGGGCAGTCAGGACGCGGTGGCCGCACAGGTGCCTCAGGCACGCTGCATCTATGCGTCGAGCACCGAAGGCGCCTTCCGCGATGGCGATTGGCGCGTGGTGTTTGCCGGGCATGGCTTCACCTGGCTGGGGGATGCGAGCCATCCGGTGGCGCCAATCTGGCTCGATGACCTGAGCGCTGCCGGCATCCCCCACGAGTGGAGCACCGAAATCCTGACCAGGCTGTGGCGCAAACTCGCCCTCAACTGTGCGATCAATCCGCTGACGGTGCTGCACGATTGCCGCAACGGCGGTTTGCAGCAACATCAATGCGAGGTCGCCACCCTGTGCGGTGAACTGGTGGAGTTGCTCGAGCGTTGTGGTCAGCCGGCAGCGGCCGAAAACCTGCAGCAGGAAGTCGAACGGGTGATTCACGCCACCGCAGCCAACTACTCCTCGATGCATCAGGACGTCACGAGCCAGCGCCGCACAGAAATCGGCTACTTGCTGGGTTACGCCTGCAAAGTGGCCGGGCGCCATCAACTGAACCTGCCTCACCTCAATCAGCTTGAGGCAAGGTTGATCGCCCGCCTGCAAAGCCTTGGATTGCCCAGCGACTGAGCAGCGGCTACGCTGGCCACTTGTTCCTTGTCTGCGATGAATCCGATGCCATTGCGCCAGCGCCTTGAAAACCTGCCCGTCGGCCAGAAACTGCTGGCCGCCCTGCTGGTACTGATGGTCACCGTCCTGCTGGTTGCCAACCTGACCTTTATCAGCGCCGCCTACTACATTTCCCAGGAAAGCATGGCGCCCCAGGCTCTGCAGACCATCGGCCGGCTGGTATCCAACCCGAGCCTGGCGTCCGAAGCCCTGGCGTCACCGCAAAGCGCCGAGCGCCTGCTGAATGAACTCAACAGCTATTCGCCGTTGCGCGCGGCGGCCCTGTATGACGCAAAGGGCGAGCGATTGGCGCAATTGCAGCATGGCGACAATCTGGAGCTGCCGAAGCGTTTCCGGCATATCGAAGACTGGCAGATCACCGAGTTTCGCACCAATCAAGTCATCCCCCTGCCCCGCACCGGTGCGGCACCAGGGCACCTACTGTTGGTGGCCTCGAGCGAACTGCCAATGGCGTTCTACACCGGGACCCTGACGGCCAGCCTGGGCATTCTGATCTTCAGCGTCTTGTTGTGGCTGATCATTGCCCGCCAGATCAAGCGCCTGATTACCCGGCCGATCCACCAACTCGAAGAGTTGTCCCGGCAGGTCACCCGTGAAGAAAACTACGCACTGCGCGCTTCGCGAGGAAACCACGATGAAATCGGCAGCCTCGCCGAGGCGTTCAACACCATGCTCTCGCGGATCGAGGCCAGGGAGCAGCAACTCAAGCGGGCCAGGGACGACTCCCAGGCAGCCTACGACCAGGCCCAGGGTCTGGCGGAAGAAACCCGCCATACCAACCGCAAACTGGAGCTCGAAGTGCAGGTGCGCAGCAAGATCGAGAAAAAACTCACCGGTTTCCAGAATTACCTCAACAGCATCATCGATTCCATGCCGTCGGCGCTGATTGCCCTCGACGAACAGCTCTACGTGACGCAATGGAACCAGGAGGCCAGCGCCCTGTCCGGCACTCGCCTCGATGAAGCCCTGAACCAGCCCATCTTCCTTGCCTTCGAACCGCTCAAGCCGTTTTTGCCGCAACTCAAGGAAACGGTCGAGCAGCATACGGTGGCCAAGATCGAACGAGTCACCTGGCTCAAGGACGACGAACCCCGCCACTACGCCCTGACTTTCTATCCGCTGATGGGCGGTGCCGGGCGTGGCGTGGTGATCCGGATCGACGACATCACCCAGCGCCTGTCCCTGGAAGAGATGATGGTGCAGTCGGAGAAAATGCTTTCGGTGGGTGGTCTCGCCGCCGGCATGGCCCACGAGATCAACAACCCGCTGGGCGCGATCCTGCACAACGTGCAAAACATTCGCCGACGCCTGTCCCCTGATCTACCGAAGAACCTTGAAGTGGCCGAACAGGCCGGCATCGAACTGGCGACGGTCAACCGGTACCTGCAAATCCGCGAAGTGCCGCAGTTGCTTGACGGCATCCAGCAGGCCGGTGCCCGGGCGGCGAAAATCGTCACCCACATGCTCAGCTTCAGCCGTCGCAGCACCCGCCAGATGGCCCCGTGCGACCTGCCCGCCCTGATCGACCAGGCGGTGGAGATCGCCGGTAACGATTTCGACCTGGCGATCGGTTTCGACTTCAAGGGCCAGGCCATCATTCGTCAGTTCGATCCGGCGCTGGGACCGGTCCCCGGCACCGCCAACGAACTGGAGCAAGTGCTGCTCAATCTGTTGAAAAACGCCGCACAAGCCATCCATCAGCGCGAAGACGACAGCGAGCCGGGGCGGATCATTCTGCGCACAAGGCTGAATCCGCCATGGGCAGAAATTCAGGTCGAGGACAACGGCATTGGCATGAGCGAAAACGTGCGCAAACGCACCTTCGAGCCGTTTTTCACCACCAAGGAAATCGGCCAGGGCACCGGACTTGGGCTGTCGGTGTCGTACTTCATCGTCACCAATAACCATAAGGGGCAGATGGAAGTGCAATCGACCCTGGGCCAAGGCACTTGCTTCACCTTGCGCCTGCCCCTCGCGAGCACGCCGCCTGTGCCGCAAGAACTCAATCTGCTATCGAGGTAACCATGGGCTTTCGTTTGTCGAAGATTTACACCCGCACTGGCGACAAAGGCGAGACCGGGCTGGGCGATGGTCGTCGCGTACCGAAAGATCACCCGCGCATTGAAGCAATCGGCGAGGTCGATACGCTGAACAGCCAGGTTGGGGTGCTTCTGGCCGGGCTGGCGGCAGAAACTGCTCGGTTTCCAGGCTTGAACGAAGTGATCGAGGTATTGGCTCCCTGTCAGCATCGGTTATTTGATCTGGGTGGCGAACTGGCGATGCCGGTGTATCAGGCGTTGAATGCAGCGGAAATCGAACGCCTGGAAGCGTCGATCGATGTGTGGAATGAAGAGTTGGGGCCACTGGAAAACTTCATCTTGCCTGGCGGCTCTATGCTGATTGCCCAGGCTCATGTCTGCCGTAGCCTGGCACGCAGCGCAGAGCGGCGGTGTCAGCAGCTCAATGCGATTGAGCCGTTGGCCGGGGTTGGCCTGGCGTACATCAATCGGTTGTCGGATTTGTTGTTTGTGGTGGCGCGGCTGATTGCCAAGCGTCAGGGAGTGGCGGAGATTCTTTGGCAGCCTGCGGGGAAACCTGAAATTTAATCGGTGTCGTTAGCGCCCCCATCGCGAGCAGGCTCGCTCCTACAATTGACCGAGTTCCAACAGTAGAAATGCGATCCATGTAGGAGCGAGCCTGCTCGCGATGAGGTCATTTGCATCACCGGGAATCAGGCCAAAACGCCCGAATCCCCGCCACACCCTGCGCCCCCACAGCCCAGGCCTTCTCGACCTCAGCCGGGCCAACCCCACCCAGCAGGAACACCGGCTTGCTGAACCCTTCGATCAAGCTCGATGCCTGCTCCCAACCCAACGGCTCCGCGCCAGGGTGAGTCAGGGTCGGCTGCACCGGCGACAGGGTCACGAAATCCACCCCCATCTGTTCGGCCAGCGCCAGCTCTTCAGCGTTATGGCACGATGCCGCCAGCCAGCGCGATGCCGGTAGCGGTCGGCCAGCCGCTGCGTATTTGCGCAGTTGCGCCGAGGTAATGTGCCAACCGGCGGACGGGAAGTCGCCCAGCCATTCGAACGGCCCCTTGATCATCAATTGCGCCTTGCCGGCACACAGACCCACAGCATCCACGGCCAGGTCGCGATACTTCGGATCGTAACCGTTCGGTGCGCGCAGCTGGATCAGCTTGATGCCGCCAGCAATGGCCTTCTGGATGCCGCGCAGCAACGCCGGTGTTTCCAGATCTTCCGGGGTAATCAGGTACTGAGCGGGTAATTTCGCGGCCGCGACGATCGGCTGATTGGCCACCGGAAACTCGTAACCCGACAGATCCCGGGGCGACACCCAAGCCAGCGGTTGGCCTTCGGCACCGTGGGGCTCGCCGGTAAACGCCGAGACTTCCCAGACATCCAGCAACACCTGCTTGTCCGGGTAATCGTGGCGAACCTTGATCAGCGGGCGCGCCGCGCCGACCACGATGCCCAGCTCTTCCAGGAGTTCACGGGCCAGTGCGGTTTCGACCGACTCGTCGGCCTCGACCTTGCCGCCTGGAAACTCCCACAGGCCACCCTGGTGCTGTGAATCCGCACGACGGGCGATCAGGATTTGGCCACTGCCATCGCGGATGACGGCGGCGGCGACATGGACTCGTTTCACCTTTGCAACTCCTCCAGTCCAGCCTTCTGCCAGGCCTTGAAGGCCGGCCATTGGTAGATGGTTTCAACATAGGCTTCATCAGCCGCGGACAGTTTCACCCGATAGGTGCGCAGGCGCACGGCGATGGGTGCAAAGAACGCGTCGGCCAACGTGATGCGGCCAAACAGGTACGGACCGCTCTCGGTCGCAGCAGCACGACACTCGGCCCACAACGCTGACATGCGCTCGATGTCCGCCTGGACATCGGCCGGGACCGGCGACAGCGCTGCGTCATGGCTCAGGTCGAACGGCATGTTGCCACGCATGGCGAAAAACCCACTGTGCATTTGCGCGCACGCCGAACGCGCCTGGGCACGGGCGGCGGTGTCTTTGGGCCACAGGTTCGCATCGGGGAACCGTTCTGCCAGGTATTCGGCAATCGCCAGGGAGTCGGCGATGGTGCCGTGTTCGGTCTTCAACAGCGGGACCTTGCCGGTCGGCGAATGCTTGAGCAGACGCTCGCGGGTGTCCGACTGGTTCAGCTTGATCAGTTCTTCGGTGTAGGAAGCGCCAGCCAGATCGAGGGCCAGAGCGCCGCGCAGGGACCAGGAGGAATGCAGTTTGTCGCCGATGATCAGGTGCAGGCTCATGTTCGGGACCTTTTGATGAGGGGACAGGCCAGTCTAGCTAGCGACTGACAGATCGCCATCGCGAGCAGGCTCGCTCCCACAGTGGTTCGAGGTGTACACAAATCCAATGTGGGAGCGAGCCTGCTCGCGATAGGCCGGGGTCGCGCTCGACCGACTCGATCTTAAGTACGGTACTCGGCGTTGATCTTCACGTATTCGTGGGAAAGGTCGGTGGTCCAGATGGTTTCGCTGCAATCGCCACGACCCAACTCGATACGGATGGTGATTTCTTCCTGCTGCATCACCGCCGCACCCTGGGCTTCGGTGTAGGTCGCCGCGCGCGCGCCACGGCTGGCAATGCACACTGCACCGAGGAATACGTCGATCTTGCTCACGTCCAGGTTCGGCACACCGGCACGGCCAACAGCCGCCAGGATACGGCCCCAGTTCGGATCGGAAGCGAACAACGCGGTCTTGATCAGCGGCGAGTGAGCCACGGTGTAACCGACGTCCAGGCACTCCTGGTGATTGCCGCCGCCATTGACTTCAACGGTGACGAATTTGGTCGCGCCTTCACCGTCGCGAACGATGGCCTGGGCCACGTCCATGCACACTTCGAACACCGCCTGCTTCAATTTGGCGAACAACTCGCCTTCGGCGCGGGTGATTTCCGGCAGCGAGGCCTGACCGGTTGCGATCAGCATGCAGCAGTCGTTGGTCGACGTATCACCATCGATGGTGATGCGGTTGAACGACTTGTTGGCGCCGTCCAGCATCAGGTTTTGCAGCACGTCGCGGGAGACTTTGGCGTCGGTGGCGATGTAGCCGAGCATGGTCGCCATGTTCGGGCGAATCATGCCGGCGCCTTTGCTGATACCGGTAACGGTGATGGTCACACCGTCATGCTGGAACTGACGGCTGGCACCTTTTGGCAGGGTGTCGGTGGTCATGATGCCGGTGGCGGCAGCTTCCCAGTTATGGATCGACAGGTCGTCGAGGGCTGCTTGCAGCGCACCTTCGATTTTCTCGACCGGCAGCGGCTCGCCGATCACACCGGTGGAGTACGGCAGCACCTGGCTGGCATCGACGCCGGTCAACTCGGCCAGTTTCGCGCAAGTGCGCTCGGCGGCGGCCAGGCCAGGTTCGCCGGTGCCGGCGTTGGCATTGCCGGTGTTGGTCAGCAGGTAACGCACAGGGCCTTGTACGCGTTGCTTGGCCAGGATCACCGGTGCGGCGCAAAAGGCGTTCAGGGTGAACACGCCGGCAACCGTGGAGCCTTCAACACAGCGCATGACCACAACATCCTTGCGCCCCGGGCGCTTGATACCGGCCGAGGCGATACCGAGTTCAAAACCGGCAACCGGGTGCAACGTTGGCAAAGGACCAAGACCAACAGCCATGAATGCGCTCCTTTATAGATGATGTCAGCACCGTTTCAGCAGAACGGTGGTTCGAATGGTAAAACGCCGCGACGGCAGAAGCCGGTCGCGGCGCGGGTATTTCAGCGTTTGAAACGGGTTTACTGAATCTGCCCGTGGCAATGCTTGAACTTCTTGCCCGAACCGCAGTAGCACAGCTCGTTGCGACCCAGCTTCTGCTCGTTGCGAACCGGCGCGGCAGCGAGGGCAACATCGACCTCTTCGCCCAACACTTCCGGCTGCTCAAGGCCTGGAGCCTCTTCATGCAGGAACTGCATGCGAGCGGCCAATGCCTCGGCTTCCTGACGCAGGCGCTGCTCTTCTTCGATCGGATCTTCGCGACGAACCTGAACGTGGGACAACACACGGATCGAATCGCGCTTGATCGAATCCAGCAACTCGGAGAACAGGGTGAACGACTCGCGCTTGTATTCCTGCTTCGGGTTCTTCTGGGCATAACCACGCAAGTGGATGCCGTGACGCAGGTGATCCATCGTCGACAGGTGGTCTTTCCACAGGTCGTCCAGTACGCGCAGAACGATTTGTTTCTCGAAGGTGCGCAGCGCTTCGGCGCCCGCCTGGTCTTCTTTTTCGTTGTACGCGGCGATCAGTTCCTGCATCAGCTTTTCGCGCAGGGTTTCTTCGTACAGGTGATCGTCTTCGTCGAGCCATTGCTGGATCGGCAGCGTCACACCGAAATCGCTCTGCAATGCAGCTTCCAGACCGGCCACGTCCCACTGCTCAGGCAGCGATTGCGGAGGAATGTGTGCGCTGACGGTGGCGTCGAGCACGTCCTGACGGAAGTCAGCGATGGTCTCACCGATGTTGTCGGCAGCCAGCAACGTGTTACGCATGTGATAGATCACTTTACGCTGCTCGTTGTTGACGTCGTCGAACTCAAGCAGTTGTTTACGAATGTCGAAGTTACGGCCTTCAACCTTGCGCTGAGCCTTTTCGATGGCGTTGGTCACCATGCGGTGCTCGATCGCTTCGCCAGGCTGCATGCCCAGGGCCTTCATGAAGTTCTTCACCCGGTCAGAGGCGAAGATGCGCATCAGGCTGTCTTCCAGCGACAGGTAGAAACGGCTGGAACCGGCGTCGCCCTGACGACCGGCACGACCACGCAGCTGGTTGTCGATACGGCGCGATTCGTGACGCTCGGAGGCAATCACCTGCAAACCGCCCGATTCGAGCACTTGCTGGTGACGCTTCTGCCAGTCGGCCTTGATCTGGGCAATCTGCTCAGGGGTCGGGTTTTCCAGGGAAGCCACTTCCACTTCCCAGTTACCGCCCAACAGGATGTCGGTACCACGACCGGCCATGTTGGTGGCGATGGTCAGTGCGCCCGGGCGACCGGCCTGGGCAATGATCTCGGCTTCCTTTTCGTGGAACTTGGCGTTCAGGACCTTGTGTTCGATGCCTTCCTTCACGAGCAGGCTGGACATGTGCTCGGAGGTTTCGATGGTGGCAGTACCGACCAGAACCGGACGGCCCGCGGCCATGCTTTCCTTGATGTCGGCCACGATTGCCGCGTATTTCTCGTCGGCGGTCAGGAACACCAGGTCGTTGTAGTCCTTACGGGCCAACGGCTTGTTCGGCGGGATCACCATGACCTGCAGGCCATAGATCTGGTGGAACTCGAACGCTTCGGTGTCGGCCGTACCGGTCATGCCGGACAGCTTGTTGTACAGACGGAAGTAGTTCTGGAAGGTGGTCGATGCCAGCGTCTGGCTTTCGGCCTGGATGTTCAGGTTTTCCTTGGCTTCGATGGCCTGGTGCAGGCCTTCGGACAAGCGGCGGCCCGGCATGGTACGGCCGGTGTGCTCATCGACCAGTACGACCTGACCGTCCTGCACGATGTACTCGACGTTGCGATGGAACAGCTTGTGCGCGCGCAGGCCGGCGTAAACGTGGGTCAGCAGGCTCAGGTTGTGTGCCGAGTACAGGCTCTCGCCCTCAGCCAGCAGGCCGATGCGGGTCAGCGTTTCTTCGACGTACTGGTGACCGGCTTCGTTGAGTTCGACCTGACGGGACTTCTCGTCGATGGTGTAGTGGCCGGCCTTGGTGACTTCGCCTTCCACTTCTTCGACGTGCAACTCAAGCGTCGGGATCAGTTTGTTGACTTCGATGTACAGCTTGGAGCTGTCCTCGGCCTGACCGGAAATGATCAGCGGCGTACGGGCTTCGTCGATGAGGATGGAGTCGACTTCGTCGATCACGGCAAAGTTGAGTTCGCGCTGGAATTTTTCTTCCATGCTGAACGCCATGTTGTCGCGCAGGTAATCGAAACCGAATTCGTTGTTGGTACCGTAGGTGATGTCGGCGGCGTAGGCAGCGCGCTTCTCTTCCGGCGGCTGGAACGGCGTGACAACGCCGACCGTCATGCCGAGGAATTCATACAGCGGGCGCATCCAGTTGGCGTCACGGCGGGCCAGGTAGTCGTTCACCGTCACAACGTGCACACCGTTGCCGGACAGCGCATTGAGGTAAACGCCCAGTGTTGCCACCAGGGTCTTGCCTTCACCGGTACGCATTTCCGCGATCATGCCTTCATGCAAGGTCATGCCGCCGATCAGCTGGACATCGAAGTGGCGCATGCCCATGACACGCTTACCGGCTTCGCGGGCGACCGCAAAGGCTTCGGGCAGCAGTTTGTCGAGGGATTCCCCTTTGGCGATGCGGGCCTTGAACTCGCTTGTCTTGGCACGCAATTGATCGTCCGAAAGGGCCACCATTTGCTCTTCGAAGGCATTGACGAGTTGCACCGTCTTGAGCATGCGTTTGACTTCACGCTCGTTCTTGCTTCCAAAAAGTTTCTTTAACAAAGGCGCAAACATATCGGCAGGATCTTCCACACTAAAGGGATGGAGGGCGGCCCCGTGAGTCGCCCGTGCAGCCCTCATGGCCGCATGCGAACGAGCATTCTACCCGGAAACGATGGAGAGGAAAGTGGCGATATTCCACGATGCTGGCACAGCGCTTTGACGGGGCTCACTTAAAATAAGGGCGTTTTGCTCAACTTCAAGCCGTTCAAGACAGAAGTTAGTTGTTGATTTAATGGGCAAAGCACCCACAAAAGCAATGGGCGGGTGCATCCGGCGCTTTCTGCTACCATGGCGCCTCTGTTACTTCAGGTGTCTGATCATGGCATTTCGCCCACTTACGGCCAAAGTACCTGCCGTTCTACTACGCGAAGCCAAGCCGCTGAAGGCCATTCTCGGCCACGCTCAACGCCTGGGTCATCTGCAACGTTTGCTCGAAAGCCAATTGCAACCCGCCGCTCGCGAGCATTGCCACGTGGCTTCCTGGCGCGAAGGCAGTTTGTTGCTGATTGTCACCGACGGTCATTGGGCAACCCGCCTGCGCTACCAGCAGAAACGCCTGCAACGGCAACTGCAAATGTTCGACGAGTTTGCCAATCTGACCCGGATCCTGTTCAAAGTTCAACCGCCGACCGTTCAGCAAGGTGCGGCCGGGCATACCATGGATTTGTCCAACGACGCGGCAGCGACCATTCAGGCCACGGCCGATGGCATCAGCGACCCGAATTTGCGGGCAGCGCTGGAGCGGTTGGCGGCGCACGCCAAAACCAAATCCTCATAGCCCCCCTCCTGTGGGAGCGAGCCTGCTCGCGAAGGCGGCATAACATTCAACAATGATGTTGCCTGACACACCGATTCGCGAGCAGGCTCGCTCCCACAGTTAGATTGTGTCCACTCGCTACCGGCGTTTTTTGCTGCCCAGCAACGAGCCCATCAAGCCGCGCACCAACTGTCGGCCAATCTGGTTCGCCGCCTGCTGCATCGCCGATTTCAGCGCCTTCCCTGCCGCTGTGCCGAGGAACTCTCCGGCCTGTTCGGTGAAACTCGGTTCCTGTTTGCCCTGCTCCGCTTCGGGCTCAGGTGCCAGTCCCTTGCGTCCCATCAGCACTTCATAGGCTGAGTCACGGTCAATCGGCTTGTCATAACGCCCCTGCAACGGCGATCCGGCAATCAACGCCGTGCGCTCGGTTTCGCTCAAAGGCCCGATCCGCGATTGCGGCGGTGCCACCAGCACCCGCTGGACCATTGCCGGCGTGCCTTTTTCCTGCAGGGTGCCGACCAGCGCCTCACCGATCCCGAGTTCGGTCAACACCGACAACGCATCGAACGCAGGATTCGGGCGGAAACCTTCGGCCACTGCGCGCAGGGACTTCTGCTCCTTGGCGGTGAACGCACGCAGACCGTGCTGGATGCGCAAGCCCAACTGCGCCAGCACATCGTCCGGCAGGTCACCCGGCGACTGGGTAACGAAATACACACCCACGCCTTTCGAACGAATCAGCCTCACGACCTGCTCCAGACGATCACGCAATGCCTGGGGCGTGCCGTTGAACAACAAGTGAGCCTCGTCGAAGAACAGCGCCAGCAACGGTTTGTCGGCATCGCCACGCTCCGGCAACTGTTCGAACAGCTCAGCCAACAGCCACAGCAGGAACGTCGCGTAGACTTTCGGCGCTTCATGCACCAAGCGACTGGCATCGAGCAAATGAATGCGCCCACGGCCATCCGCCGTGGGTTGGAGGATGTCTTCGAGTTGCAGCGCCGGCTCGCCGAACAGGGCTTCGGCGCCCTGTTGCTCCAGGGTCGCCAGTCGTCGCAGTAGCGCCTGGCTGGAGCCGGTGGTCATCAATGCCGCATCGTCGCCCAACAACAGGGGGTTGTCCCGCAGGTGATTGAGCAACGCCTTCAGATCCTTGAGATCGAGCAGCAACAGGCCTTCGCGATCCGCCACCTTGAACGCGGCGTACAGCGCCGACTGCTGACTGTCTGTCAGTTCCAGCAGGCTGCCCAGCAGCAGCGGCCCCATTTCACTCAAGGTTGTGCGTAAAGGATGACCGGACTGACCGTGTATGTCCCACAACGTCACCGGATAAGCCTGAGGCTTGTGATTAAGCCAGGGCATCCCGGCAATCCGCTCGGCGATCTTGCCCTGGGGGTTGCCGGCGGCGCCAAGGCCGCACAGGTCACCCTTGATGTCGGCGGCGAACACCGCCACGCCGGCATCGCTGAAGGCTTCGGCCATTCGTTGCAAAGTGACGGTCTTGCCGGTGCCAGTCGCGCCCGCGATCAAACCGTGGCGGTTCGCCAGGCGCATGGCTTGGGCAATCGACTGCCCTTCGAGATCGGCGCCGATAACGAGTTGCAATGAGTCAGGCATTTGGTCACCCATGATTAATCTTTGGTCCTACACGGCCGATAGAGATAACGACAAAGCAGTCAGACACGATCTGGTCGGAAATTTCCCTAAGGAGAGTCGGAAAATTCACTTGCTTTCAACCTTGCCCGTTGTGCGCCCCTTTATAAAAGCACGCGCTGGACATTAAGACCTTAGCGGAACCCCAAGCCATGAACAAAAATCTGCGTTTCAGCCATAAAATCCTGCTTGCCGCCGCCCTCATTGTGATTGCCGCCTTCGCCTCATTCACCCTGTACAACGACTATTTGCAGCGCAACGCCATCCGCGATGACCTGAAAAACTATCTGCAGCAAATGGGTGCAGTGACCGCCAACAACATCCAGACCTGGTTGAACGGACGCAGCCTGCTGATTGAAAACCTGTCACAAACTGTCGCGCTCAACCCCGACGCCGACAACGTTTCCAGCCTGCTTGTACAAAAAGCCGTGACTTCGACCTTCATGGGCGCCTACCTCGGCAGCAAAGATGGCTCTTTCATCATTCGCCCGGACAGCAAGATGCCCGATGGCTATGACCCGCGTGCACGCCCCTGGTACAAGAGCGCGCAAGGCAGCAGCGGTTCGGCATTGACCGAGCCTTATATCGATCTGGCCTCCGGCCAACTGGTGATTTCCATTGTCGACAGCGTTATCAAGGACGGCCAGAACATCGGCGTGGTCGGTGGCGACCTGAGTTTGCAGGTGATCGCCGACAGCCTTGGCACGCTGGATTTCAACGGCATCGGTTATGCCTTCCTGGTCAGTTCCGACGGCAAGATCCTGGTGCATCCCGACAAAGCGCTGGCGATGAAGACGTTCAAGGATGTCTACCCGCAAGACACGCCGGCCATCAGCAGCGCAATCAGCGAAATCCAGGTCGACGGCAAAACCCGCATCGTGACCTTCACCCCGATCAAAGGCTTGTCGTCGGTCAACTGGTACATCGGTCTGTCGGTCGACAAGGAAAAAGCCTACTCGATGCTCAGCGAATTCCGCACCTCGGCGGTTGTCGCGACCATCATTGCCGTGGCCATCATCATCGCCCTGCTCGGCATGCTGATTCGCATCCTGATCCAGCCGTTGCACGTCATGACCCGCGCCATGGCCGACATCGCCGACGGCGAAGGCGACCTGACCAAGCGCCTGACCATCCAGAACAATGACGAGTTCGGTACCCTCGGCACCGCGTTCAACCGTTTCGTCGAGCGCATTCACGGCTCGATCCGCGAAGTGTCCTCGGCCACCGGGCAAGTCAACGAAGTGGCATTGCGCGTAGTGGCCGCTTCCAACTCGTCGATGTTCAACTCCGACCAGCAAGCCTCGCGCACCAGCAGCGTGGCGGCCGCCATCAACCAGCTCGGCGCCGCCGCCCAGGAAATTGCCCGTAACGCCGCTCAGGCTTCGAGCCAGGCCAGCGATGCCCGCAGCCTGGCCGAAGACGGCCAGCAAGTGGTGGACCGCAGCATCGTGGCGATGAATCAACTGTCGAGCATGCTCAGTGCATCGAGCTCCAATATCGAATCGCTGAACAGCAAAACGGTGAACATTGGGCAGATTCTCGAAGTGATCACCAGCATTTCCCAGCAAACCAATTTGCTGGCACTCAACGCCGCCATTGAAGCCGCGCGCGCTGGTGAAGCCGGTCGCGGTTTTGCCGTGGTGGCGGACGAGGTGCGCAACCTGGCACACCGCACGCAGGAATCGGCACAACAGGTGCAAACCATGATCGAGGAGCTGCAGGTCGGCGCCCGGGAATCGGTCAGCACCATGAGCGACAGCCAGCGCCACAGCCAGGACAGCGTGGAAATCGCCAACCTCGCGGGCGAACGCCTAAACAGCGTGACGCTGCGAATCGGTGAAATCGACGGCATGAACCAGTCGGTGGCTACCGCGACCGAGGAACAGACCGCCGTGGTGGAGTCGATCAACGTCGACATCACCGAGATCAACACGCTGAACCAGGAAGGTGTGGAAAACCTGCAATCGACCTTGCGCGCGTGTTCGGACCTTGAGCAGCAGGCGGCGCGGTTGAAGCAGTTGGTAGGCAGTTTCCGTATCTAGCGTCTGAACTGGCCCCATCGTCGGAACGCCGCCCGGAGCCGGCTCGCTCCCACAGGGATCTTTGTCGCACTGGAGATCTACTGTGGGAGCGAGCCTGCTCGCGATAGCGGCCTGCCAAACACTACAGCCCCCCCGCTGACGCCCACACCCGCACAACCCCCAACCGAACATCTATCCTTCATATAGGTCAACCAAAGGAGTACCAGGACCGGAGGATCGTTCATCGTGCATATCGCTGACATCACCATGTTCTACGCCCCTGCCAGCGGTGGCGTGCGCACTTATCTGGATGCCAAGCACCGTCGCCTGGGCATCAAACCGGGCATTCGCCACAGTTTGTTGATTCCCGGATCTTCTTTTGGCGAGCTGGATGGCATTTACACCGTTCCGGCACCTGCCCTGCCCTTCGGCAAGGGCTATCGCTTCCCTCTGCGTCTCGCGCCCTGGCGCAATGTCCTGCAAGACTTGCAACCCGATCTGATCGAAGTCGGCGACCCCTATCTCACCGCATGGGCGGCGCTGGATGCGCGGCGGCAACTCGACGTACCGGTCATCGGCTTTTATCACTCGGACCTGCCGCTGCTGGTCAGCAACCGCATGGGCCATTGGGTGACCAACAACGTCGAGGCTTATGTGAGCAAGCTCTACGGCAACTTCGACCGGGTTCTGGCGCCCAGCCGGGTCATGGCCGACAAGCTCACCGGGCTTGGGGTCAGGAATGTCTTCGTGCAGCCGCTCGGTGTTGACCTGCAAACCTTCAATCCCGATGCCAGAGACCCCGGGCTGCGGGCCGAACTGGGCCTGGACGAAAACACCCGCCTCTTGATCTTCGCCGGGCGCGGTTCCAAGGAAAAAAACCTGCCGGTGCTGCTCGACTGCATGAAACGCCTGGGCCGACGTTATCACCTGCTGCTGGTTGGCTCGTCGATGCCCACGGCCGTGCCGTCCAACGTGACGGTGATCGACGAGTTCTGCCCGGCAGCGCAGGTGGCCCGCCTGATGGCCAGCTCCGACGCCTTGCTCCACGCCGGCGATCAGGAAACTTTCGGCCTGGTTATTCTGGAGGCCATGGCCAGCGGTATTCCGGTGGTGGCCGTGGCGGCCGGGGCCTTCGAGGAAATTGTCACCGAGGACTGCGGCCGGCTCTGTGCGCCGAACAATCCCGCCGCGATGGCCACCGCCGTTCGAGAGCTGTTCGGGTCGGGCAGCGTAGCGCTAGGCCGACAAGCGCGATTGCATGTCGAACGGCATTACGCCTGGGATACGGTGGTCAACAGCCTGTTGCGGCACTATCACGCCGTGCTCGGCAGCCAATGGCCGCTGACAGCCAATGGTTGATTCCATGAACAGTCCCGCTTTACTGCTGGTACTGCACGACGTGGCGCCACCCACCTGGGCCGATTACCAACCGTTCGTCAAAGCCGTCGACGCCTTGGGTGGCGTGCCGATCACTTGGCTGGTGGTACCGGATTTCCACAAACACAACAATCTGGACGCCCATCCGCAATTTCGCCGCCAGCTCAGTGCCAGGGTTGCCCGGGGCGACGAACTGGCACTGCATGGCTATTTCCATTGCGACGACGGACCGATGACCAGCAATCCTCGCGACTGGTTCATGCGTCGGGTCTACACCCACGAAGGCGAGTTTTACCGTTTGTCGCAGGAAGCCGCCCTCGCCCGCCTGCGTTCGGGCATCGAGATGTTCCACCGGCATGACTGGCCGCTGGAAGGGTTCATCGCCCCGGCCTGGCTGATGAGCCATGGCACTCGCCAGGCATTGCGCCAATTGCCGCTGAGTTACACCAGCGACTCGCAACATTTATACCGGCTACCGGATTTCATCGCGTTCGAGGCACCGGGGCTGGTCTGGAGTGCGCGCAGTGCCTGGCGCCGGGGTGTATCGAAGCTCGTCAGCGACCGGCGTGAACAACGCTGGCAGCACGCCCCGGTGATTCGCCTGGGCCTGCACCCGGTGGACATGCGCCATGAGTTCTCGCGTCGATACTGGCTACAAACCCTCGAACGTCTGCTCGACAACGGACGGGTGCCAATGACCAAGGCCCACTGGCTGGCGCGGCAAAACGACCGACTGGACCGGGCCGCCTGAGTCGCGCTCTTGCTGCAACTGCTCCCACAACTGCGCGGCATCAGGAAACTCCGTACCGGTTCCAGGCCCCATATCATCCGGATCGTAGCGGCTCAGGCAACCCTCGCCCAGCGTGGCGGGAGCCTTGGATGTAGCTTTGTCCAGTGGATCGGCCATGGTCATGTCCTCGGTGCAGAAACGGCGAAGGGCCTGAAGCGATTGAACGCCCAGGCCCTTCGAATTTCAACTGTGCCGCAGGTCCGTCAGAAGACGACGGTCTTGTTTCCGTGCACCAGCACGCGGTCTTCCAGATGATAACGCAGGCCACGGGCCAGCACCATCTTCTCGACATCACGGCCGAAACGCACCATGTCTTCAATGCTGTCGCTGTGGCTGACGCGTACCACGTCCTGCTCGATGATCGGGCCGGCATCCAGCTCTTCGGTCACATAGTGGCAGGTCGCGCCGATCAGCTTCACGCCACGCAGGGAGGCCTGGTGGTACGGCTTGGCACCGACGAACGACGGCAGGAAGCTGTGGTGAATGTTGATGACCTTGTGCGCGTATTCGCTGCACAACTCGGGCGGCAGGATCTGCATGTAGCGGGCCAGCACCACCACTTCGGCGTCGTGCTGCTTGACCAGGCGCGAAACCTCGGCGAAGGCCGGCTGCTTGTCCTGCGGATTGACCGGGACGTGGTAGTACGGGATACCGTGCCACTCCACCATGCTGCGCAAGTCATCATGGTTGGAAATCACACAGGAAATTTCGCAGTCCAGTTCATCGCTGTGCCAGCGGTGCAGCAAGTCGGCCAGGCAGTGCGACTCGCGGCTGGCCATCAGGACCACGCGTTTCTTTTGCTCGGTATCGGTGATGCGCCAGTCCATCGAGAACTCTTCGGCGATCGGGGCAAAGGCTTCACGAAACGCTTCGATACCAAATGGCAGGGAGTCGGCACGGATTTCGTGACGCATGAAGAACCAGCCACTGAGATTGTCCGAGTGATGGCTCGCTTCAGTGATCCAGCCGTTGTGTGATGCCAGAAAGTTACTGACTTTGGCAACGATGCCAACACGGTCCGGGCAAGAAATCACCAGACGAAAAGTGCGCATGAGGGGGAAACTCCAGAACTTCGCAAAGGCCGCCATTCTAGCGATTGCGCAGCAAAACTGCAGTATTGTTGACGTTTCGCCCTGCCGGAAGGTCGGTGCGGCAGGGCGGGCAGCACCAGTGCCTGTTCGCCCGGACGCTCTAGCGGTGCAGGTCAATTGTTAATTTATGTATATCCGACAGACAATAACTGCATTACCAATGTGCGCCAAAACCACAGCAACTAAATTAAATAAAGTTGGCTTAAATGTTTACTTGATGAAACACCGTGACTATTATTGCCGCACTGTCACCTGCCATCCAGCGCACAACATAAGGTAGTCCACATGTCCTTGATCAACGAATACCGTGCCACCGAAGAAGCTATCAAAGAGCTGCAAGCCCGTTTGAAGAACCTGTCCCAAGACGACAAACTGCAAACCGAGCTGGAATTCGAAGGCAAACTGCGCACCCTGATGGGTGAGTACTCCAAGTCCCTGCGTGACATCATCGCGTTGTTGGATCCAGAATCCAAAACCAAGGCACCACGCGGCGGTGCTGTGAAAACTACCGGCACCAAGCGTGCTCGCAAAGTTAAACAATACAAAAACCCGCACAACGGTGAAGTCATCGAAACCAAAGGTGGCAACCACAAGACTCTGAAAGAGTGGAAAGCCAAGTGGGGCGGTGACGTGGTAGAAGGCTGGGCTACCCTGCTGGGCTAAGCCTCAGAGCTTGTCGCAGACGGATCCGTGACAAAAAATAACGCCAGCAAATGCTGGCGTTTTTTTATGCGCGGTGTTTAAGCCCTGGCATGTTCGATTTCAAAGATGCAAACGCTGGCGCAATCCCTGGACATAATCCTGCCACTCACTGAGCACCCCCTGCTGAAACGGAGTAGCACTAACGCTCAATTGGGCCGCGGCTTCTACAAAACATTCAAGGGTATTTGGCGCCCCCCACTCGGGTTCTGACAAACGTTTCTGACAGAATATTCGCCAGCGTTCTTGCTCCTCGGAATTCAGCGTCTCGGGAAAGTTGCGTGCGCGATATCGAAACAGCAATTCAGGCAAACGCTCGTCATCGAAAGGCCACTGCTCTTGTGCCAATTGCATCGGGTCAACGGTTCTGACTTGTTCACACAATCGCCGATCCCGATCACCGATAAATCCATCATATAACTGTTGCTCCGGATCCTGGCTCGGGGAAAAATCTTCGCGGGCATAAATCGCCAGGATTTTATCCAGCCAAACTTTCTGCGCGTCATTTAGCCGCAACACCCGCTGCTGATATAGCGCCATATCCAGCCCCAGGCGTTGCTGGTCTTCTTTGCGAAGTACCGACAACGGTGCCACCACCGGGCACTTGTTGATGTGAATCAGCTTCAACGGCACCGGCAACTCGCCTTCGGCCAGTTCGTCGCGGCGGGTATACAAGCGCTGGCGCAAACTTTCGGCATCCAGGTCAAGCAGGCCCTGGGGGTCGAGGTGCAGATCACAGACAATCAGGGCGTTCTTGTTGCGCGGGTGCCAGGCCAGCGGCAACACCACCCCCACATAGTTGCGCGCGGCCGAAAAACGTCCGGAAACATGCACCAGCGGTTGCAGCAGGCGTATCTGGTCCATGACTTTCTGCTTGCTGCGCAGTTGAAACAGCCAGTCGTACAGCTTTGGCTGTTTTTCCCGTATCAGGCGCGCCAGGGCGATCGTCGCGCGAACGTCTGACAGCGCTTCGTGGGCATTGCCATGATCGATGCCGTTGGCAGCGGTCAGGCGTTCGAGCTTGAGCGTGACCCGCCCCTCGTCATCGGTCGGCCAGACCAGGCCATCGGGGCGCAAGGCATAGGCGGCGCGCACCACATCGATCAGATCCCAGCGGCTGTTGCCGCCCTGCCACTCCCGCGCATACGGGTCGAAAAAGTTTCGGTACAGACTGTAGCGGGTCATCTCGTCATCGAAACGCAAGGTGTTATACCCCGCGCCACAGGTACCGGGCGCCGCGAGCTGGGCATGCACCCGGGTCATGAAGTCGGCTTCGCTCAAGCCTTGCGCCTGCAGTTGCCCGGGGGTGATTCCGGTGATCGTGCAGGCAGCCGGATGCGGCAGGATGTCATCACTGGGCTGGCAGTAAAGATTGACCGGCTCGTCGATTTCATTGAGATCGAAGTCCGTGCGCAGGCCGGCCATTTGCAATGGACGGTCGCAACGGGGATTGATGCCAGTGGTTTCGTAGTCGTACCAGAAGATGGAGGTCACGGGCGATTCCTGAACTGAAGATCGGCAAAGTCTAGGCGTTCACCTCCCGCCCCGGCCAGTAATCTTGTCATTCAAGCAGCTTGCCCGGCTCACCATGCAATACATAGTTATGTCGTTCCCCCCCGCCCCCGCCCCTCGAATAGGCTGCTAGCATCGAATGGATACACAATCCCGAATAAGGCCACATCATCAGGTTGCCCATGCTCGAGACCACAGCACTGCCAGGGACTGCGCCGCTGTCACCGCCGCTGGATACGCGGTACCAGGTCGAAACGCCGGAGGGCGTCGACCTGCCACTGCGCCCGGCCGGGTTGATGGTCCGTGCGCTGGCATTCTCCATCGATCTTGGATTGCGCGGCCTGGTCCTGGGCGTGCTGTTCCTTGCACTGGCAATGCTCGGCAAACTGGGGGCCGGACTCGGTTCGATCCTGCTGTTCGTGGTGAGCTGGTGGTACATGGTGTTGTTCGAGGTGCTTAACCACGGCCGCTCGCCGGGCAAGCAATGGATGGGACTGCGGGTGGTGCACGACGATGGCACCCCGGTCGGCTGGTCCGCTTCGCTGCTGCGCAACCTGCTGCGCGTTGTCGACCTGCTGCCGTTCGGTTACTTCCTAGGGGCCGTCAGTTGCCTGCAACATCCCCACTTCAAGCGCCTCGGCGATATCGCCGCCGGGACCCTGGTGATCTACCGCGAACAATCGCACACCCGTCCCCAGCTTCCCGAAGCCCAGCCGCGTCGCCCGGCCTTTGTCCTGACACTCACCGAGCAACGGGCCATCCTCGGGTTTGCCGAGCGCCAGGGTGAACTCTCCGAAGCGCGGGTCAATGAACTGGCTTCGATTCTTGCCCAACCCTTGCAAGTCCACCCCCCGCAGGCGGTGACCGAGCTCAACGGCATCGCCCGCGGCTTGTTGGGGCCGGCATGAAGCAAAGCCTTTTTGAAAGCCGGCACAAGGCCGAATGGGACCATTTCTCCCACCTGCTCGAGCAGTTGGAACGGGGCGGTAAGGCCACCGACGCCGGCAGTTTCCCGAAGGACTACCGGCGCCTCTGCCAACACCTGGCACTGGCCCGGGAGCGTGGCTACAGCAGTTTCCTGATCGACTCCCTGCAGCAACAAGTGCTGCGCGGACACCAACAGCTTTACCGTCATCGCAGCCATTTGGGCGCCAACGTGTTGGCGTTCATCCTGGCCGACTTTCCGCGACTGGTGCGCGAACAGTGGCGTTTCGTCCTCGCCGCCAGCCTGATGTTCTTTGGCAGCCTGGCCGGTTTCGCACTGCTGGTGTACCTGTACCCGGACTTGGTCTACAACCTGATCCCCGCCGAGCAGGTCAGTGAAATGCAAAGCATGTACGACCCCGTTGCCGGCCACCTCGGGCGCACGGTGGAACGGGCCGCCAGTGAGGACTGGGCGATGTTCGGCTACTACATCATGCACAACATCGGCATTGCCTTTCAGACCTTTGCCAGCGGTTTTCTGTTCGGCCTGGGCAGCGTGTTTTTCCTGATCTTCAACGGCTTGATGATCGGTGCAGTGGCCGGGCACCTGACCTACGTCGGCTACGGGCAAACCTTCTGGTCATTCGTGATAGGCCATGGTGCTTTCGAACTCAGCGCCATCGCCCTGGCCGGTGCCGCAGGCTTGAAGCTGGGATGGGCGTTGGTCGCCCCGGGGCGCCTGCCACGCGCCGAGGCCTTGCGATTGGCGGCGCGCAAGAGCGTGCTGCTGATCTGCGGGGTCATGCTGTTTCTGTTGATCGCGGCGTTTATCGAAGCCTATTGGTCGTCAATGACCGGCCCGTCGCACCAGACCAAGTACCTGGTTGGCGCGGCGCTCTGGTTGCTGGTGGTGGTTTATCTCGTGTTTGCCGGACGTCGCCGCCATGCGCCTGAGTGACGCCACGGTGGTGATTCGCCCGCGCTCGACCTGGGAAGCCATGGACCTCGGGGTGCTCCTGAGCCAACGCCACCGACGCCTGTTGGTGACCAGTTGGGCCTTGGTCACCTTGCCGGTTTTCGCGCTGCTCAGCTGGGGATTCTGGGATTCGCCGTCTCTCGCCGTGTTCATTTTCTGGTGGCTGAAGCCGGCGTTCGAACGCCTGCCCTTATACATCCTGTCCCAGGCCATGTTCGGTGAAACGCCCACGCTCAAACAGGCCCTGCGCCAATGGCCACGCCTGCTCAAACCGCAATTGCTGGCCAGCCTGACCTGGCGACGCCTGAGTTTGCCCCGCAGTTTCGTGATGCCGGTGGTGCAACTCGAAGGACTGGACGGGCAACAACGGCAACAGCGTCTACAGGTGCTGTTGCAGCGAAACGCTGGCGCCGCACGCTGGCTGACGATCATCGGCGCGCACCTGGAAGGCGCGTTGTGGATCGGCTTGATGGTGTTGTTCTATCTATTGCTGCCTCAACAGGTCGCGCTCGATTGGAGCTGGCAGTCGCTGATCTCGGCGGTCAACCAGGACTGGCGCTGGCTGGAACACCTGACCAATGCCTTTTATGCACTGGTACTGGTGGTCTGGGAACCGATCTATGTCGCCTGCGGTTTCAGTCTGTACCTGAACCGGCGCACCGTGCTGGAGGCCTGGGATATCGAACTGGTGTTCCGCCGAATGCGCCAGCGTCTGGTCAGTGCAAGCGCTGTCCTGTTGATCGCCGTGATTGTGCTGATGCCGCCCACCCACAGCGCATGGGCCACCGAACCGGCCCTCTCACCCGACAGCCCACGCCTCCTGGACCAGCCCCTGAGCAGCCAGGCCTCCAGGGACAGCATCAAGGCGATCCTCGAACAGCCGCCCTTCAAGAACCGGGAATCGGTCACGCGCTACCGCTTTGGCGAAGACCAACCGAGTGCCGAAGCTACGGACGACGGTAAGACACCACAATGGTTGAAGGCCCTGTTGAAGCTGCTTGAGGGGCAACGCTTCTGGGCATTGGCGACGCTGATTGAAGTCGGGCTGTGGGGCATCGTCATTGGCACCGTCGGCCTGTTGATCTGGCATTATCGCGACTGGTTGCAGGCGTTCGTCAGCCGCCGACCGATCCCCGATATCAAAGCCACGCGACCGTTACCGCAGCAGGCATTCGGCATGGACCTCAAGCCCGAGTCCCTGCCCGCCGACATCGCCGCCCACGCTGAAAGCCTCTGGCAGACCCATCCGCGCGAAGCGCTCGGCTTGCTCTATCGCGCCCTGCTCAGTCGCCTGCTGCACGACTTCAACATCGCGCTCAAAGCCGCCGACACCGAAGGCCAGGTGCTTCGGCGTGTCGAGCTATTACAGCAACCGGCCTTGCTGGCCTACAGCCAAAACCTGACCGGGCACTGGCAAAACATGGCCTACGGACATCGCCTGCCGCCCGCTCAGGTGCAGCAGGAACTGTGTAACGGCTGGCGCGTTCTGTTCGGCCCGGAGGCTGTCCGTTGAGTCGGCGCTGGGGCTCAATAGCCGGTGCATTGGTTGCCGTGTTGCTGGCTGCGCTGAGCGTTTATCTGTACCTAAAGGCTACCCCCTACCAGACCGAAATCGACCACGGTCCCTCCCCCGAAGCCAATGCCAACCCTTATCTGGCGGCGGAGCTTTTCCTGCGTAAACAAGGCCAGAACGTCGACCATGCCAATGGCCTCGACATCCTGCCCAGCCTCGACCCGCGCCAACGCAGCCTGCTGTTGCTCGGGGACCGCTACAACATGACCCCACGGCAGATCGACCAGCTGATGAACTGGACCCGGGCCGGCGGGCGGCTTCTGTTCGTCGCCGAGTCGCTGTGGAATGAAAAACTCGGCCAAAGCAATGACCTGCTGCTCGATCGGGTGCAACTGCACCAATCCCTGAGCAAAGACCTCAAGGACCCGCCGCCGAATGTCGGCGAAGATCCGTACCCGCAACTGACCAAGCTCTATCTGGAAAACGAAGACGCCCCGGCCTACGCCGGTTTCGATACCGCGTTCCATCTCGAAGACCCGAAAAACCTCGCCCTGGCCTGGGCCAACAGCGCCAGGGCCACGCACATGATGCAGCTCAAGCACGGGCAGGGTTCGATCATCGTGGTCACCGATGCCGACTTGTGGAAAACCCCGGCCATCGACCGGTACGACAACGCCTGGTTGCTCTGGTACCTCACCGCCGATACCCGCGTGACCCTGATCTTCAACACCGATCACGACAGCCTGCCGACTTTGCTGCTGCGATGTTTCCCCCAGGCGCTGGTCGCGTTGTTCGCCTTGATCGGCCTGGGTTTCTGGCACTTTGGCGTGCGTCAGGGTCCGCTGCTGGAACCGGCACCGAAAGCGCGCCGGCAATTGCAGGAGCACCTGTGCGCCAGTGCCGACTTCCTGTTGCGCCGCAACGGTCAGGCCGGCCTGTTGCAAGCCTTGCAGCAAGACATCCTGCGGCGCGTGCGGCGTCGTCATCCCGGCTTTGAACAACTCGGCGTTGCCGAACAATGGCTGGTGCTCGCGCGTCTGACCGGCCAACCCACACGCGCCATCAGCCAGGCCATGAGCCCGCGGTCGAAACAACGGCTTTCCAGCGTTGAATTCAGCCGTCAGGTCGCCCACCTGCAATCCTTGAGGAACGCCCTATGAGTCAACCGATCGAGCCCGACGTACCGAGCCACACCGCTCAACAACGTCAGCGTGCCGGCCATCTGGCCCAGGCCGTACGCAAAGAACTGCAAAAAGCAGTGATTGGCCAGGACCGCGTGATCGACGACGTCCTGACCGCGCTGATCGCTGGCGGCCACGTGTTGCTCGAAGGCGTACCGGGTTTGGGCAAGACCCTGTTGGTGCGCGCCCTCGCCCGCTGTTTCGGCGGTGAGTTCGCGCGAATCCAGTTCACCCCGGACCTGATGCCTAGCGACGTCACCGGGCATGCGGTGTATGACTTGCAGACCGAGCAGTTCAAGCTGCGCAAGGGGCCGTTGTTCACCAACCTGCTACTGGCCGATGAGATCAACCGTGCCCCGGCGAAAACCCAGGCCGCACTGCTCGAAGCCATGCAGGAACGGCAAGTCACCCTCGAAGGCCAGCCATTGCCGATTGTGCAACCGTTCATGGTGCTCGCCACGCAAAACCCGATCGAACAGGAAGGCACTTACCCCTTGCCGGAAGCTGAACTGGACCGCTTCATGCTCAAAGTGCGCATGGACTACCCCGACGCCGAGCAAGAGCTGAACATGGTGCGTCAGGTCAGCCGCTCGACCCGGGCCGACATGCTCGACGTTCAACCGATGCGCACGTTGTTGCAGGCCAGGGATGTACTGGCCCTGCAACGCATTGCCAGCGACCTGGCGCTGGACGATCAGGTGCTCGATTACGCCGTGCGCCTGGCCCGCTCCACCCGCAGCTGGCCCGGCTTGATTCTCGGCGCCGGCCCACGCGCGTCCATCGCGCTGGTGCGATGTGCCCGGGCCCGCGCACTGTTGCGTGGTGGTGAGTTCGTGATTCCGGATGACATCAAGGGTTGCGCCCTGGCCGTGCTGCGCCATCGTGTGCGCATCGCGCCGGAGCTGGACATCGAGGGCCTGGATGTCGATCAGGTACTCCAGCAGATGCTCGACCAAGTGCCGGCGCCACGCCTGTGAAACCCTCGCGCCTGATGCTCGCCTGGCTGCTGATCCTGCTGGCCTGCGGAATTGTGTCGGGTACTTTGCGGGTATTGGAATTCGCGGTTCCGGCGAATCTCATGGCGATCAACTGGGGGTTGCTCCTGGCGCTGCTGGTTCTGGCCATCCTCGATGCCATTCGCCTCAAGCGCTTGCCTTCGCCCCGGCTGAAACGCCAGTTGCCCGGCAGCCTGGCGCTGGGTCGATGGAGCGAGGTGCAACTGACAGTCGAACACGACTTCGCCCAACCACTGAACGTACAAGTCTTCGACCACGTACCACCAGGCCTGAGCTTCGAAAACCTGCCACTGACGGTCGAACTGCAACCCGGCCGGCACAGCCTGGCCGGTTATCGCCTACGCCCGCTCAAGCGCGGCCACTTCAGCTTCAAACACTGCGAAATCGACCTGCCAAGCCCCTTGGGGCTCTGGTCGGACAGACGCTTGCTCGACCTGCCCGATACCACCCGCGTCTACCCAGATTTCGCCCGTTTGTATGGAGGGCAGTTGCTGGCGGTGGACAACTGGCTCAGCCAGCTTGGCGTACGCCAGAAACAACGACGGGGCCTGGGCCTGGAATTCCATCAATTGCGCGAATTTCGTGAGGGCGACAGTCTGCGCCAGATCGACTGGAAAGCCACCGCCCGCCAACGTACCCCGATTGCCCGGGAGTATCAGGATGAACGCGATCAGCAGATCATCTTCATGCTCGACTGCGGCCGGCACATGCGCAGCCAGGATGATGAACTGTCACACTTCGACCACGCCCTCAACGCCTGTCTGTTGCTCAGCTACGTCGCGCTACGTCAGGGCGACGCGGTAGGCCTGAGTACCTTTGCCAGCGAACAACCGCGCGACCTTGCGCCGGTAAAAGGCATCAGCCATCTCAACACACTGCTCAACAGCGTTTATGACTTGAACAGCAGCCAACGCAGCGCCGACTATCAAACCGCGGCAACGCAACTGCTGGCACGGCAAAAACGCCGGGCACTGGTGGTGCTGGTAACCAATCTGCGCGAAGAGGACGACGATGAGTTGCTCTCGGCGGTCAAGCGCCTGAGCCAGCAGCATCAGGTGCTGGTCGCGAGCCTGCGCGAAGACGTGCTCGACACCTTGCGTCAGTCACCGGTACAGACCTTGCCCGAGGCGCTGGCCTATTGCGGAACCGTGGACTACCTCAATGCACGCGCCGAACTCCATGAGCGCTTGAACGCTCATGGAGTGTTGGTGATGGATGCGCGGCCCGGTGAGTTGGGGGCAGAGTTGGTGACTCGGTACCTGGGCTGGAAAAGAACTGGACTCTGAGCCTGAGCAATCACTCACAGCCGGTTTTCCAGTGATCTCAAGCCGAAGCCGGCAACGGCTGAAAACTGAAATACCGCCTCAGCGCCTCCACCAGTTGCCCATACTCCGGCGGCGCCCGTTGCAGGCTGAAACCGGCGTCATAATGTTGGGGGGTCGCGTCTTCGTGGCACCACAGGCAACAGGCCTGCAGGTCGATGATCCGCTGGCCACCTTCGCTGGCGGGAATTTTCAGGCGCAGGTTGAAGTCCGCGCCGATCATCATCGGTAGCTGGCTGATCAACATCAGCCCGTCTTCGGAGACATTGCCCAGGTAGCCGATGGGTTTGCCGGTGATGCCGTTGAACACTTTCAGGAAGTACGGCAGTTGATGCCGCTCGATTCGGCGGTCGGTGAACATGTGCAATTTCGCTATGCAAGGCTCTTAAGCAGAGCCGCACTACTGCTTCGGAACGGGTATGCATAAGTCTTTGCCCGCTCTCCCCGCTTCCGGTGCGCCAGTCCTTGTAGCGCAGAGTCTTGCTTGTGCCGGTCACAGGTGTTGCCCCGGTTCATCAGAGGCAACGCTCTAAAACCGGTTCATTGGACTATAGCTCAGCACCGCCGGGGAGCCAGCGCTCAGAGGGTTACCGACATCAGAACTGCGTCGGTTTAGCGGCCGCTGCACGGCGCGTCGGGTAGTGGCCCAGGCTCTGCAGGGTTTCAATGCGGGCACGGGCGCGGTAGGCATATTCGCTCTGTGGGTAGGACGCCATGATGAACTGATAGGTCTGGGCCGCGTCGATAAACATCTTCTGTCGCTCCAGGCACAGGCCGCGCATCATCGACACTTCCGGCCACACATAAGGCCGCGCCCGGCTTTCGCGCTCGACCTTGGACAGTTCAAGTATGACTTGCTCGCAATTGCCCCGGTCATAGGCTTTGTAGGCATTGTTCAAATGATGGTTCATCGACCAACGGGTGCAGCCCGTGACGCTGAGAGCGCTGAGGGCAAGGGCGGCAATGAGCACGAATCGCATGGGGGGATCTCCTGTCTTGAACCCTGTATCGACCCGTGGTCGGAAATCTTCAGGCTGCGAGATGCAAAGTTGTCGGGTTCAATCAAGGCACTGCGGACCGTTGTTGTAGGAGCGAGCCTGCTCGCGATGGACGTCAACGATTATGCGTACTTTCTGAGTAACCGCGTCGTCCTTGAGCTCTTCGCGAGCAGGCTCGCTCCTACAGAGGCCAGGGCAACATCTGGTTCTTCCTTAAAACCAAGCTCTTCACGAAAAAGTAGTGCAAACGAACAATGACTACACCTTCGGAGCATAGTAGCCTCACTCAGCGCTTGAACTCAGGAGTCTTTGCATGTCCGTCCGTCGTACCAAAATCGTCGCCACCCTTGGCCCGGCCAGTAACTCGCCGGAAGTTCTCGAACAGCTGATTCTGGCTGGCCTGGACGTCGCCCGCCTGAACTTCTCCCACGGCACTCCCGACGAGCACAAGGCTCGCGCGAAGCTGGTGCGTGACCTCGCGGCCAAGCACGGTCGCTTCGTCGCCCTGCTGGGTGACCTGCAAGGCCCGAAAATCCGTATCGCCAAATTCGCCAACAAGAAGATCGAGCTGAAGATCGGTGATCAATTCACCTTCTCCACCAGCCATCCTCTGACCGAAGGCAACCAGCAAGTGGTCGGCATCGACTACCCGGACCTGGTCAAGGACTGTGGCGTGGGCGACGAGCTGCTGCTCGACGACGGTCGCGTGGTGATGCGCGTCGATACCGCCACCGCCACCGAACTGAACTGCACCGTGACCATCGGCGGCCCGCTGTCCGACCATAAAGGCATCAACCGTCGCGGTGGCGGCCTGACCGCTCCGGCCCTGACTGAAAAAGACAAGGCCGACATCAAGCTCGCCGCGGAAATGGAAGTCGACTACCTCGCGGTCTCCTTTCCCCGTGACGCCGCCGACATGGAATACGCCCGTCAACTGCGCGACGAGGCCGGCGGCACTGCCTGGCTGGTGGCGAAGATCGAACGCGCCGAAGCCGTGGCCGACGACGAAACCCTCGACGGCCTGATCAAGGCGTCCGACGCGGTGATGGTTGCCCGTGGTGACCTGGGTGTGGAAATCGGCGACGCCGAGCTGGTGGGCATCCAGAAGAAGATCATTCTGCACGCACGCCGCCACAACAAGGCGGTAATCGTCGCGACCCAGATGATGGAGTCGATGATCCAGAACCCGATGCCAACCCGCGCTGAAGTGTCCGACGTGGCCAACGCCGTGCTCGACTACACCGACGCCGTGATGCTTTCGGCCGAAAGTGCCGCTGGCCTGTACCCGCTGGAAGCCGTTCAGGCCATGGCGCGCATCTGCATCGGTGCCGAAAAGCACCCGACCAGCAAGACCTCCAGCCACCGTATCGGCAAAGAGTTCGAGCGCTGCGACGAGAGCATTGCCCTGGCGACCATGTACACCGCCAACCACTTCCCGGGCGTGAAAGCGATCATTGCCCTGACCGAAAGTGGCTACACCCCGCTGATCATGTCGCGCATCCGCTCCTCGGTGCCGATCTACGCGTTCACCCCACACCGCGAAGCCCAGGCTCGCGCGGCGATGTTCCGTGGCGTGTACACCATCCCGTTCGACCCGGCTTCGCTGGCGCCGAACGAAGTCAGCCAGAAGGCGATCGACGAGCTGGTCAAGCGCGGCGTAGTACAGAAAGGCGACTGGGTCATCCTGACCAAGGGCGACAGCTACCACACCACCGGCGGCACCAACGGCATGAAGATCCTGCACGTTGGCGATCCGATGGTCTGAGTGACCGGTTGTTCGAAAAACAAAAGCCCCGCCATGTGAATGGCGGGGCTTTTTACTTTCTGATCCGATAGTTGTGTTGTCCAGGCCGGCCTCATCGCGAGCAGGCTCGCTCCCACAGGGGACTTGTGGTGATCCTATAATTTGCTGAAAACGCCGGCCATTGTGGGAGCGAGCCTGCTCGCGATGGGGCCGGCCCAGCCAGCGAAGACTCAGTGTCGTTTGATAAACCCCGTCAACGCCGCCAGCGCCTCCGGCGAACGCAGCCGTTGAGTGAACAACGCACCCTCCTCTTCAATCACCTTGCGCACCAGCTCCCGGTCCGGCGTCTTCATCAATTGCTTGCTGATGCGCACCGCTTCCGGCGGCAACGACTCGAAGCGCAGCGCCATCTCCCGCGCCTTGGCCAAGGCTTCTTCGCCACTGCCCAGCGCTTCGGACGCAATGCCCCACGCTGCAGCCTGTTCACCATTGAAACCCTCACCGAGCAGCAACAACTCCGCCGCCTTGGCCTGCCCAAGCAAGCGCGGCAGGATCAGGCTGGAGCCGAACTCCGGGCATAGACCAAGGTTGACGAACGGCATGCGCAGGCGTGCGTCACGGCTGACGTAGACCAGGTCGCAATGCAGCAACATCGTCGTGCCAATGCCCACCGCCGCTCCGGCCACGGCGGCGATCACCGGTTTGCGGCATTCGAGCAGGTTGAGCATGAACTGGAACACCGGGCTGTCGAGGCCGCTCGGCGGTTGCTGGATGAAATCGGCGATGTCGTTGCCGGCGGTGAAGCATTCGGCAGAGCCGGTGATTAGCACGGCGTTGATCCCGGGGTCGCTGTCGGCCTGTTTCAACGCCTCGGCCAGGTCGCTGTACATGGCGCGGGTCAGGGCGTTTTTCTTGTCCGGGCGATTCAGGCGCAGGGTCAACAGGCCGCGTTCGCGTTCAATTTGGATGGCATCGGTCATGGCAGGTCTCGCGTCTGAAAAGTCAGCGCTCAACCACGGGGCAGGAACACATCGGCCAGCAGTTGATTGCGCGGCAATCCCGCCAGGTAAAGGCGCCGGGCAAAGGCGTCGACGCTGTCGGGGGCTCCGCAGAGTAAGGCCAGGGTTTGCCGCGAAACAAGCCGCAGTTGCGCCAAAGCCGCTGGCAACTCGGCCGGGGTCCACAGTTCGACACTCAGGTTCGAGCGACTGGCGGCCATGGCTTGCAAAGGTTTGGCCAGATAGTGCTCATCGGCATCATGGGCCAGGTGAATGACGCGGATGGCGCCCTGGTGATCCTGGCGCAGCGCTTCGCGCAATACACCAAACAAGGGCCCCAACCCGGTGCCGGCCGCCATCAACCACAACGGCCGGGCGTGCCAGTCAGGGTCGTAATGCAAGGCACCGCCGCGCAGTTCACCGAGACGGATCGGATCGCCGATGCGCAATTGCCTGGCGGCATCGCTGAATTCCCCGGGCTTGCGGCAATCGAGATGAAACTCCAGAAAACGGTCTTCTTGCGGCAGGCTGGCGAGAGAATACGGCCGCGCCACGCTGCCCGCCCACAACACCAGGTGCTGACCGGCGCCATAGCGCAACGGTCGCTGGGGGATTACGCGTAGACGCAGGACCGTGGCGCTCAACCAATCGACGGCAGCCACTTCGGCCGGTCGGCCATCGGTTTGCGGGTCGAAGGCGTGCACCTGCAAGTCCTCGACCACCTGGCACTGGCACGCCAGGCGCCAGCCTTGTTCACGCTGCTGTGCACTCAGGGCATCGGGGCGGCTGTCGCTCGGCAGGCCCCGTACACACTGCACCAGGCACGCATGGCAACTGCCGGCGCGGCAACTGTAAGGCACTGGCACGCCGTTCTGGTTCAGCGCGTCGAGCAGATTGCTGCCCGCCGCCACCGACCAGTGGCGCTCGCCGACCCGCAGCTCAGGCATTGACGTTCTCCCACGCTGCCGCACAGCGGTTGCGGCCGTCACGTTTGGCGCGATAAAGCGCCTGATCGGCCTGTTGCAGGGCGTCATCGAGGTCGTCGCCCCGTTCCAGCAGGGTCATGCCGGCGGACAGACTAAGGTTGCGCACATTCAGACCAATCAGCTCGACATCGGTGAACGCGATGCGCAGCCGTTCGCAGCACGAAGTCAGGCTGTCGGCATCGCAATCGGGCAGCAGCACCACGAACTCTTCGCCGCCGTAGCGGGCCAGAACATCACCGTCGCGCAGGCACGCGCTGGCAACGCCGGCAAAGGCTTGCAGCACCTGATCGCCAGCGGCATGACCGTGCAGGTCGTTGATGCGCTTGAAATGGTCAAGGTCGATCAGTGCCAGGCCATGCACGACACCGGCGTCCATGGCGTTCAACTCGCGTGATGCCAGGCGCAGAAAATGCCGGCGATTGAACAGCCCCGTGAGCTCGTCAGTGGCCACCTGGTCTTCGAGCTGGCGCATCATCCCGCGCAACGTGTCCTGGTGCGCCTGCAAGGCAAAACGCCGCTGGCGCATACGCTGTCGCGAGGCCTGGACATAGCGGGCATACAGCACCAGCCACACCAGCACGATGAACAGCACGCAGACCTGCAACACCGCCATGGCCGAGTCAGGCAACTGGAAGTGGTAGCCCTCCCACAGCGTGATCGCACTGAAACTGAAAAACACCAGCAGCGCGCATCGTACTAAAGACCGGCGTGACAGATGGAACAGGCCGAACAGCAGGATCAGCACGTAAAACACCAGAAACGCGCCCCGGGCTTCGTCCAGATGGGCGATCAGCCACGTTTGCCAGCCCAGCCCCAGCAACACTTGCGCCTCGGTCAGGCTGGGGTCGGAGAAGCGCAGGTTGTAGCCGCTGTAGAACACCGCGAACAGGGTGGCCTGGCTGACCACCACCAACGAGCTGCCGATGGCGATATTGGAAAGCGGTGCATCATGGTGACCGGTAAAAAACGCCAGCCACAGCAACAGCAATGCCAGGGCATAGGTACCGGCCGCGAGGGCGAAACGTTTGAGCAACAGGCGCTGGATGGCGTTATGGGTCAATCGTTGACTCACCAAATGAAAGGAGACTGACAGAGCGTCCTACTCTACAGACCGTATGTCACTTTAGTGGCGAGACCGATAAATGACCATTCAATTTTCGGGATCGACTTTCCGAGCCTTGCACGACCCTGTGGCGAGGGGGCTTGTCGGATCGCCACAAAAGGCATGCGCTTTGACTTGCAGCTTCAAACTTGCCGCTGCAGCTGCATCTATGCGACCAACGATTGACTGCCGGCGGGTGTGCCTGTCCGCGAGGCGCGGTATACTGCCGCGCCTTTTTAGCGTCGCGCCAGCTTGCCCGGCGTGCCTTGAAAGGTGCTTGCAACCGACCGATGCACCCAAGCTGCAAGCACCTTATTGAATGTTCCCGTCTTTTAGAGGAGCGCGACTCATGACCGTGATCAAGCAAGACGACCTGATTCAGAGCGTTGCCGACGCCCTGCAGTTCATTTCCTACTACCACCCCGTGGATTTCATCCAGGCGATGCACGAAGCCTACCTGCGCGAAGAATCGCCAGCGGCCCGCGACTCGATGGCACAGATCCTGATCAACTCGCGCATGTGCGCCACCGGCCACCGTCCGATCTGCCAGGACACCGGCATCGTGACCGTGTTTGTCCGCGTGGGCATGGACGTGCGTTGGGATGGCGCCACCATGAGCCTGGACGACATGATCAACGAGGGCGTTCGTCGCGCCTACAACCTGCCGGAAAACGTCCTGCGTGCTTCGATCCTCGCCGACCCGGCGGGCGCTCGCAAGAACACCAAGGACAACACCCCGGCCGTTATCCACTACTCCATCGTTCCGGGTAACACCGTGGAAGTGGACGTGGCGGCCAAGGGCGGCGGTTCCGAGAACAAGTCGAAGATGGCGATGCTCAACCCGTCCGACTCGATCGTCGACTGGGTGCTGAAAACCGTCCCGGAAATGGGCGCCGGCTGGTGCCCACCAGGCATGCTCGGCATCGGCATCGGCGGCACCGCCGAGAAAGCTGCCGTCATGGCCAAGGAAGTGTTGATGGAATCCATCGACATTCACGAGCTCAAAGCCCGTGGCCCACAGAACCGCATTGAAGAAATGCGCCTGGAGCTGTTCGAGAAGGTCAACCAGTTGGGCATCGGCGCCCAGGGCCTCGGTGGCCTGACCACCGTGCTCGACGTGAAGATCATGGACTACCCGACCCACGCAGCCTCGCTGCCGGTGTGCATGATCCCGAACTGCGCCGCCACCCGTCACACGCACTTCGTGCTCGACGGTTCCGGTCCGGTTGCCCAGGAAGCGCCACCTTTGGACGCCTACCCGGAAATCGTCTGGGAAGCCGGCCCGTCGGCCCGTCGCGTCAACCTCGACACCCTGACTCCGGAAGAAGTGCAGAGCTGGAAGCCGGGCGAGACCGTCCTGCTCAACGGCAAGATGCTCACCGGTCGCGATGCTGCGCACAAGCGCATGGTCGAGATGCTGAACAAGGGCGAAACCCTGCCGGTGGACCTCAAGGGTCGCTTCATCTACTACGTGGGTCCGGTTGATCCGGTACGCGAAGAAGTGGTTGGCCCGGCAGGTCCTACCACCGCGACGCGGATGGACAAGTTCACCCGTCAGATCCTCGAGCAGACTGGCCTGCTGGGCATGATCGGCAAGTCCGAGCGCGGCCCGACCGCGATCGAAGCGATCAAGGACCACAAAGCCGTTTACCTGATGGCTGTCGGTGGCGCGGCTTACCTGGTGGCGCAAGCGATCAAGAAATCCCGCGTGGTAGCTTTCGCCGAACTGGGTATGGAAGCGATCTACGAGTTCGACGTAAAAGACATGCCTGTGACCGTTGCGGTCGACAGCAAGGGCGAGTCGGTACACATCACAGGTCCTGCCATCTGGCAGAAAAAGATCAGTGAAAGCCTGGCGGTGGAAGTGCAGTAAGCACTTAACCGCTGATTAAAAAAGAGCCGCGCTGTCTGTACGACAGCGCGGTTTTTTTTTACCTTCTGGTCACCACCCCCCGGGGACTGGCCTACCATCACTTGCAGTGAGTAGTTTTACGCGCACGCAGTCCCTGTCGTACCTCGCCAAAGGCCTAGTTTTGAATGTCCGTGACCTACTTGCCGCTGAAAGCCTGGAATAAACACTGGACACTCGACGGCCCGCTGGTGCGCTGTCGGCTGTGTGGGAGCGTTCAGGACCTCACGGACGCCGGCGCTTTTCGGCATGCTCTCGGCTGTAAAGCCTGGAGACTGCAAGCCCAATACCCCAGTCGGGAACTAGCTGCGCTGCTGCAGCAGAAAATCCAAGCAGGGTTGTTTTGATGCGCGCCATGCTCGAGGGCGGTGCCGTGCGTGAGGTGCTGGTCATTCGAAGCGTTTCACAGTGAAACGCTTGGGAATGTTCTCGGGGTAACGCCGCACAAGGCGACTCATCAGCGGCCATCTACCCGTCGAGTTTCCCCCTGAGCATGGGAAACGTTTCTCCGTGAAACACTCATGCGTTTTCACCGGCTCGCCCTTTACCAAGCCCGTGGAGCCAATCAGGATCCTGGTGACAGCCCGTCTGAACAGACCGGGCTAGCCAACAGAATGCATGAAGCACACTTGAACAATGATGATCTGAGTAACTCCGGGAACACGGTAGTTTCGTTGGGGAAACTGACAGATGAACTGGAGCAGATGAGACAAAACATAAATCGTTGAAAGCTCAAGGTATCCACTCGGGCGCAGTGAGATGAGATCTGGCGCAAGATAGTCCGCATGCTATCTTGCGCCTCCTATCTTTTGTCCGATTTCCGTTCGATGCTCCCGACCTCCAGATCCCTGCGCCTGGCGCTCTACACCTTATTGATCATCGCCGGCGCCGCCCTCGCCGCCACCTTGGCCATGCGCCACACCGTGCGCCAGTCAATGGTCGAAGACGCTGGCCGCGCCAATCAGCAACTGGCGCTGTATGCCACGTCCCTGCATACCCTGATCGAACGTTACCGCGCCCTGCCCGCGGTGCTGGCGCTGGACCCGGAGCTGCGCTCGGCGCTCAAGGGGGCGGTGAGCCCCGAGCAGCAGGATGCGCTGAATCGCAAACTGGAAAAAATCAATGGCGCCGCCGAATCCTCGACCCTGGAACTGCTCGATCGCACCGGTCTGGCCGTAGCGGCGAGCAATTGGCGTTTGCCCAGCAGTTATGTCGGCCACAACTACGGTTTCCGTCCCTATTTCAACCAGACCCGCACCCAGGGCACGGGGCGCTTTTATGCCGTGGGGGTGACCAGCGGGATTCCCGGTTACTTCCTCTCCAGCGCGGTCAGCGATGACGACGGCCAGTTCCTCGGTGCCATGGTGGTGAAACTGGAATTCCCCGAACTGGAACGCGAGTGGCGTCAGGGCAGCGACACGCTGCTGGTCAGCGATGCGCGCGGGATCATCTTCATCGCCAACCAGCCGGGTTGGCGCTATCGCCTGCTCAAGCCGCTGAGCGACAGCGATCATGCCGAACTCAAGACCACTCGCCAGTACGACAAGCAGCCGCTGACGCCGCTTGAGTTTCAATCGTTGCGGCGCTTCGACGACAACAGTGACCTGACTCGGGTCGATGGCCCCGACGGCAAGGCCGATTACCTGTGGGAATCCCTGCCGCTGAGTACCGAGGGCTGGACCCTGCACCTGCTGCGGCGCCCGCAAGTCGCCTTCGAAGACAGCCGCAACGCCGCGCTTGCCGCGGCCGGGCTATGGCTGACCCTGGTGTTCCTGCTGCTGTTCCTCAATCAGCGCTGGCGCCTGGCCAAACTGCGTCAGCGCAGTCGCGAAGAACTCGAACGACTGGTAGAAGAACGCACCCGCGACCTGCGCACCGCCCAGGAAGGCCTGGTGCAGTCGGCCAAACTCGCGGCGCTGGGGCAGATGTCCGCCGCCCTGGCCCATGAGATCAACCAGCCGCTCACCGCCCAGCGCATGCAGCTTGCTACTCTGAGGCTACTGCTCGACCACGGTCGCGTCGACGACGCCTACAAGGCGCTCAAACCGGTGGATGAAATGCTCACCCGCATGGCGGCCCTCACCGGCCATCTGAAAACCTTCGCTCGCAAAAGCCCCAGCGGTTTGCGCGAACGCCTGGACCTGGCGGCGGTGGTGGACCAGTCGCTGCAACTGCTCGATACCCGGTTGCGCGACGAACAGGTCAGCACGGTGCTGCACCTGACCCGCCCGGCCTGGGTGCGTGGCGATGCGATTCGCCTGGAACAGGTACTGATCAACCTGCTGCGCAATGCTCTTGATGCGATGCAGGATAAACCCTGCAAACGCCTGGAAATTCGCCTCGAGGCCGACGAACAATTGTGGCGCCTGAGCGTGATCGACAACGGTGGCGGTATCGCCGAAGAGAACCTGTCCAAGGTCTTCGATCCATTCTTCACCACCAAACCGGTGGGCGAAGGCCTGGGCATCGGGCTGGCCGTTTCCTTTGCCATCGTTCATGAATCCGGCGGGCGCTTGAGTGCCGAAAATCATGACAAAGGGGCCGTGTTTACCGTGACCTTGCCCATCGACCTGGAGGTGCATGAACCATGCTGAACTCAGTGATCGTGGTCGACGACGAAAGCAGCATCCGCAGTGCCGTCGAGCAATGGTTGAGCCTGTCGGGTTTCGAGGTGCAATTGTTCAGCCGCGCCGATGAATGCCTGGCGCAGTTGCCCAGGCATTTTGCCGGGGTGATTCTCAGCGATGTGCGCATGCCCGGCATGACCGGCCTGGAACTGCTGGCCGAGGTGCAACGCCGGGATGCCGATTTGCCGGTGATCCTGCTGACCGGCCACGGCGACGTGCCGATGGCCGTCGAAGCCATGCGCGACGGCGCCTACGATTTCCTCGAAAAACCCTTCAGCCCGGAAACCCTGCTCGGCAGCCTGCGCCGCGCCCTCGACAAGCGCCGGCTGGTTCTGGAGAACCGCGCGCTGCACGAGCAGGCGGACAACCGCGCCAAGCTGGATGCCACGCTGCTGGGGGTGTCCCGGGGCTTGCAGACCTTGCGCCGGCAGGTGCTGGACCTGGCAGCACTGCCGGTCAACGTGCTGATTCGCGGCGAAACCGGTAGCGGCAAGGAACTGGTCGCGCGTTGCCTGCACGACTTCGGGCCGCGGGCCGACAAGCCCTTTGTCGCACTCAACTGCGCGGCCATTCCCGAGCAATTGTTCGAGGCCGAGCTGTTCGGTCACGAGAGCGGCGCGTTCACCGGGGCGTCCGGCAAGCGCATTGGCAAGCTGGAGTACGCCGACGGCGGCACGCTGTTTCTCGATGAAATCGAAAGCATGCCGCTGGCCCAGCAAGTGAAGTTGCTGCGGGTGTTGCAGGAGCAAAAGCTTGAACGACTGGGCTCGAACCAGAGCATCCGCGTGGATTTGCGCATCATTGCCGCGACCAAACCGGACCTGCTCGACGAAGCGCGCGCCGGACGTTTTCGCGAAGACTTGGCCTATCGTTTGAACGTCGCTGAACTACGCCTGCCGCCCTTGCGCGAACGCCGTGAAGACATACCCTTGCTGTTCGAATCCTTTGCCCAAAACGCCGCCGAACGCCTGGGACGTAAATTTCCACCGTTGAGCGGCGCGCAGTTGAGTCACCTGCTGAGTCACGACTGGCCAGGCAACGTGCGCGAACTGGCGAACGTCGCCGAGCGTCAGGTATTGGGGCTCGGTGAACCGGAGCCCTTGGGCATCGAACCCGGCCAGTCACTGGCGGCGCAGCAGGAAGCGTTCGAAGCGCAATGCCTGCGTGCGGCATTGACCCGGCACAAGGGCGATGTGAAAGCGGTGCTCGAAGAACTGCAACTGCCGCGCCGGACCTTCAATGAAAAGATGCAGCGGCATGGGTTGAGCAGAGAGATGTTTCTGTAGCGTCTGGACTGGCCTCTTCGCGGGCAAGCCCGCTCCCACAGTGGATCTGTGTACGCCGAACATTGTGGGAGCGAGCTTGCTCGCGATGAGGCCGGCAAAGGCAATACAAATACATCTCCCGACAAGCAATTTTCCGCTCACCACCAAACTTTTATAGGCGGATTTCCGCTCACCGAAACACCCTCCCCCCTCTAAACCGGCCCTCTCCCCGTTGGCACAGCTCCTGCTATAGCCCCTGCAGGCTGCGTTTAATCGCACTCCACAAAAACAATTAAATGAAGGATCCTTCAATGGATAACTCCAACGCCCTGCCCCTTGGGTCGGCTGCCACGCCGGCTAAAGAAAGAACCACCGCCAGTCGCATCAAATCGATTTTCAGCGGTTCTGTCGGCAACATGGTCGAGTGGTACGACTGGTACGTCTACGCCGCCTTCTCCCTGTACTTCGCCAAGACCTTTTTCCCCAAAGGCGACACCACCGCCCAACTGCTCAACACCGCCGCGATCTTCGCCGTGGGCTTCCTGATGCGTCCGATCGGTGGCTGGCTGATGGGTCTGTATGCCGACAAGGTCGGGCGCAAAAAGGCCCTGATGGCCTCGGTGTACCTGATGTGCTTCGGCTCGCTGCTGATCGCCCTGAGCCCGAGTTATGAAGTCATCGGCATCGGCGCGCCGATCCTGCTGGTGTTCGCGCGCTTGCTGCAAGGCCTGTCGGTGGGTGGCGAATACGGCACCTCCGCCACTTACCTCAGCGAGATGGCGACCAAGGAGCGTCGCGGTTTCTACTCCAGCTTCCAGTACGTGACGCTGATCTCCGGCCAGCTCATCGCTTTGGCGGTGCTGATTGTCCTGCAGAACTTCCTCACCACCGAGGAGCTCTACGCCTGGGGCTGGCGCATCCCGTTCGCCATCGGCGCGCTGTGTGCCGTGGTGGCGCTGTACCTGCGTCGCGGCATGGAAGAGACCGAGTCGTTCACCAAGAAAGAAAAAGCCAAGGAAAGCGCGATGCGCACCTTGATGCGTCACCCCAAGGAACTGATGACCGTGGTCGGCCTGACCATGGGCGGTACCCTGGCGTTCTACACCTACACCACCTACATGCAGAAATACCTGGTGAACACCGTCGGCATGAGCATTTCCGACTCCACCACCATTTCCGCCGCCACGCTGTTCCTGTTCATGTGCCTGCAACCGATCATCGGCGGGCTGTCAGATAAAATCGGTCGTCGGCCGATCCTGATTGCCTTCGGCATTCTGGGCACGCTGTTCACCGTACCGATCCTGACCACCCTGCACACCATTACGACCTGGTGGGGTGCGTTCTTCCTGATCATGGCAGCGCTGATCATCGTCAGCGGCTACACCTCGATCAACGCCGTGGTGAAAGCCGAACTGTTCCCGACCGAAATCCGCGCCTTGGGCGTGGGCCTGCCGTACGCACTGACCGTCTCGATCTTCGGCGGTACCGCTGAATACATCGCGCTGTGGTTCAAGAGCATCGGCATGGAGACGGGTTACTACTGGTACGTTACCGCGTGCATTGCCGTGTCGTTGCTGGTGTACGTCACCATGAAAGACACCCGCAAGCATTCGCGGATCGTCACTGACTGATCGCCAATCGACGCTCACTGCAACGGTGAGCGCCAAGGCCCTTCGTGAACGAGCTCGCGAAGGGCACCATTCGTCTCACCCTTGAGCAAGATAATCATCGGTTAATGCACCGGCAGCAGCCTGCAGCTGAGTGCATCCATATCAACAGGACGCACGTATATCCAGTACAGGCCTCGAAGGAGTGTCTGAACTTACCCATAGCGAACGTACCTGGAGTACCTGTCATGAAAACCCGATTGATCCTTGCCCTCGCCCTTTCCGTGCTGGCTGCCAATACCTTTGCAGCCGATGGCTACGACAAAACCGGCTCGGCCTCCTTCGGTTCCGGTGCCAGCGCCGCGATCGAACGCAGCCATTCGGGCGCCTATGCCTCTGACGGTTTTAATAAAACCGGCACAGCAGGCGCTATCGCTGCCGACGGCTTCGACAAAACCGGTAGCGCTGAAGCTATCGGCTGATCGTGGAGGGAAATTCACAGCCCGGCTTCGGCCGGGCTTAGTCGTTTTTGGGGGAATGTAAAAATGCCCGAATCGACCACTGTACCTGTGTGCGAGCTTGCTCGCGAAGGCGTCAGTCCTGACACCACCGTCCAGGCTGACTGTCACACTTTGTCTCATCTTAAGTTATGCTCGCCGTTCGTCGTGAACGCCGGAGCCCTTGAGCCTATGTCCCCCATTCGCCTGCTTGTCCCCCTCGCCCTCGCCTTGCTGGCCGGATGCGCCATGCAACCTGCACACAACGTGACCGTGGAAAGACAAAGCGAATGTCCGGTGCAGCTCAGCAACGGGCAAAACCTGATCCTGACCCTGCCGAGCAATCCGACCACGGGCTATCGCTGGGCGATCCAGGATTCCGCGGGCGGTGTGTTGCACGCCCTGGGGCCAGAGGTTTATCGAAACCCGGAAGATGCCGGCATCGTCGGCGCGGCCGGGGTCTCGACCTGGCGCTTTCAGGCTTTTGCTAATGGCACCGGGCGTTTGCGCCTGACCTCGCAACAGCCATGGGCGCCGGAAGTGCTGCCGGTGGATTCGTTCGACTGCGCGATCTCGGTCAACTGACCGTGGGCTGGCTGATTCTGGCGCTGATGGGCGCGGTGACCTTTCTTTATGGCCTGAGCGTGCATGCCTCCTTGCTGTGTCTGCTGGTCAAGCCGCTACCGGTGCTGGCCCTGCTCGGCTGGCTACACGACGCACCGCCCGGCGAGTATCGGCGCTGGATCAGCCTGGGGTTGATTTTCTCCCTGATCGGCGACGTGTTGCTGGCATGGCCGGGGGATTTGTTCGTGTTCGGGCTGGGCGCGTTTCTGGTCGCGCACCTGGCTTATCTCAAGGCTTATCTGAGCGATTGCCGACGCCTGGCCGTACTGCCGCTGGTGCTGGCCCTCGGTGTCGGCGCCGTCCTGCTGGGGATTCTGATTTCCAACGGCCTCGGCCCATTGCTGGTGCCAGTGATTGTCTATGGCACGGCGATCAGCGCCATGCTCTGGCGCGCCCTGGCCCGACTCGGGACCGACGTGCCCAAACGCTCGGCGCTGCTGGCGGCGGCGGGCGCAGTGGCGTTCGTGTTCTCCGACAGCGTGATCGGCATCAGCCGGTTTGTGGTGCCGTTCGATGCGGCGCCTTATGTGATCATCCTCAGCTATTGGTTGGGGCAATGGGGGATCACTGCCTCGGCGTTCAGCCAAAGACCGCGTTGAATTCTTCGCGAGCAGGCTCGCTCCCACATTTGATCGACTGTGAACACATGATTTGTGTTCGACAGGTCCATTGTGGGAGCGAGCCTGCTCGCGATAGCTATCTCACTGACAATGAAGAATCCAGGCGTGCCCCGCCGCTTTATCAGACAACCCGCGCATCCCCGCGCCAACTTGGCTAAAATGCCGGCCTTTTCCACCTACACTGCTGGAACCGCCGTGAGCAAAGAACCCGATCGCCTTTTCGCCCAGCCTTTGGCCCAGGTGCCTGACTTCGCCTTCAACGAAGACGTAGTGCGGGTGTTCCCGGACATGATCAAGCGCTCGGTGCCGGGTTATCCGACCATCGTCGAAAACCTCGGCGTGCTCGCCGCGCAGTTCGCCCAGCCCCACAGCGTGCTCTACGACCTTGGCTCGTCGCTGGGTGCCGTGACCCAGGCCCTGCGCCGGCACGTGCGCACCGACGGTTGCCGGGTGATCGCTGTGGATAACTCCGCGGCCATGGTCGAACGCTGTCGCGAGTACCTCAACGGTCAGGATTCGATGTTCCAGGAGTTGCTGCCGGTCGAGGTGATCGAAGGCGACATCCTCGCGCTGGAGTTCCAGCCGGCCTCGGTGGTCGCGCTGAACTTCACCCTGCAATTCATCGCCCCGGACCAGCGCACGGCGCTGCTGTCGCGCATCCGTCAGTCGCTGTTGCCTGGTGGTGCCCTGATCCTCTCGGAAAAACTGCGCTTCGAAGACGAGCAGGAGCACGCGTTGCTCACCGACCTGCACATCGCCTTCAAACGCGCCAACGGCTACAGCGAGCTGGAAATCGCCCAGAAGCGCAGCGCCATCGAAAACGTCATGAAGCCCGACAGCCTCGAAGAACACCGCGAACGCCTGCTGGCCGCCGGGTTCTCGAAAGTCGTGCCGTGGTTCCAGTGTCTTAACTTTGCCTCGTTGATTGCCTTGCCATGATTGATCTGTCTCCCCTCGCCCGCCGTCTGGCCGGCACCCCATTGGCCGACTGGGCCAACACCCTGCAAGCGCAACTCGACAAGAAAATGGAAAAGGGCCATGGCGACCTGGAACGCTGGCAAAGCGCGCTGGACGCCCTGCCGAAGATCCAGCCGAGCGAAGTCGATTTGCTCAATGGCCTGAAGCTGGATACTGATTGCAGCGACGAGACCCGCGCGCAAATGCGCACTGCGCTGATGGGACTGTCGCCATGGCGCAAGGGGCCGTTCGACCTGTTCGGCGTGCACGTCGACACCGAATGGCGCTCGGACTGGAAGTGGTCGCGGGTCGCTCCGCACCTGGACCTGAAAGGCAAGCGCATCCTCGATGTCGGCTGCGGCAACGGTTATTACATGTGGCGCATGCTCGGCGCCGGCGCCGACAGCGTGATCGGTGTCGACCCCAACTGGCTGTTCTTCTGCCAGTTCCAGGCGGTGCAACGTTACCTGTCCGAGCCGAATGCCTGGCACCTGCCCTTCCCGTTCGAAGACCTGCCGGCGAACCTCGAAGGGTTCGACACGGTATTTTCCATGGGCGTGTTCTATCACCGCCGTTCGCCCATCGAGCATTTGCTGGCGCTGAAGGATTGCCTGGTCAAGGGCGGAGAACTGGTGCTGGAAACCCTGGTGGTGGAAGGCGACAAGCATCAGGTACTGGTGCCGGAAGACCGCTACGCGCAAATGCGTAATGTGTGGTTCCTGCCGTCGGTGCCGGCGCTGGAGTTGTGGCTGCGCCGCGCCGGGTTCACGGATGTGAAGTGCGTGGATGTGAGTACCACCACGGTCGAGGAACAGCGCGGGACGGAGTGGATGAAGTATCAGTCGCTCAGTGACTTCCTCGATCCCGAGGATCACAGCAAGACCGTTGAAGGGCTGCCGGCGCCGATGCGGGCCGTCATCGTGGCGCGTAAGTAAAACCACAATCTCCCAAACACCAAAGAACCCTGTGGGAGCGAGCCTGCTCGCGATGAGGACCTGACAGTCAACGATGATGTTGAATGACAGATCGCTATCGCGAGCAGGCTCGCTCCCACATTGGTTTTGTGTTTAGTCTGAAGGCTTCGCTCTGCGGGCCTTGAAGAACTCGCTGAGCACCGCCCCGCACTCCTCCGCCAACACCCCGCCTTCATACAACACCCGGTGATTCAAAAAGCCCTGGGTAAAGAACTGCCCCTGGCTCTGCACAATCCCCGCCTTCGGCTCCAGCGCGCCGTACACCACCCGCGCAATCCGCGAGTGCACGATCAGGCCTGCGCACATGCTGCACGGCTCCAGCGTCACATACAGCGTGCTGCCCGGCAGGCGATAGTTGTTCACCGCTTGAGCGGCGGCGCGGATCGCGACCATTTCCGCGTGGGCGCTGGGATCGCTGGCACTGATCGGGCAGTTGAAGCCGCGACCAATGATTTCCCCGTCCTGCACCAGCACCGCGCCCACCGGCACTTCGCCGAGGGCCGCGCCTTGGGCTGCCAGTGCCAGGGCCTCACGCATGAATTCGCGATCACGGCTGCGGTCGATGATGGCGGCGGGACGAATCTGACGCATCACGCCACCTCGATAGCGGCCATCAGGCCGGTTTCCATGTGGTCGATCACATGGCAGTGGAACATCCATACACCCGGGTTATCCGCCACCAGCGCTACCTGCGCCCGCTCGTTCTTGCCCAGCAGGTAGGTGTCGGTGAAATACGGAATGACCTTGTGCCGGTTCGAGGCGATGACCTTGAAACTCATGCCGTGCAGGTGAATCGGGTGCTGGTACTGAGTCATGTTCTTCAATTCGAAAATGTAGCTCTTGCCCTTCTCGAGCCTGGCAATCGGACGGTCGGCGCAGGTCTTGTCGGTGATGTCCCAGGCTTTGCCGTTGATCTGCCACAGGCTCGGCGGCTTGCCGTTGTCGACATTGACCGATACCGAGCCGACCCATTCGAAATTGAAGTTGAGTTTCTCGGCATTGGCCAGGTCCGGCTCGGCGATCGGGTTGGCCGGCAAAGCCGGCGGCCACTCGGTCGGCGCATCGCTATTGGCCACCGAACGGAACGTGCCCAGGCGCACCGGACCGTTGCGCAGCGACAACTCCTCACCGGCCGGCGGGGCCTTGATGGCCAGGCAAATACGCATGCCCGGACCGAGCCAGTACTCCTTGCCAAGCGGTCGTGGCTCGACCGGGTTGCCGTCCAACGCATAGATCTGCGCTTCGACGCCGGGAATGTTCAGGCGATAAGTCAGGGTGTTATCGAGGTTGAGCAGACGCACACGGGTAATCTGCCCGGCCGGCAAGTCGATCACCGCCTGCGGGACGCCATTGATGGTCGCCAGGCGCCCCGCCGTACCACCACGGGCCGCTTCACGGGGGATGCTGAACTCGACGAAATTACCGACGTCGTCGACATGCCAGCTCTTGAGGCTCAAGGTCTTTTCATACTTGAAACCGGTCGGCTCGCGTTCGTCGATGATCAACGGACCGACCAGGCCACGACCGAGTTCTTCACTGCTGTTCACATGCGGGTGATACCAGTAGCTGCCGGCATCCGGCACGCGGAATTTGTAGTCGAAGTACTCACCCGGCAACACCGGCAATTGCGACACGTAAGGTACGCCGTCCATTTCCAGCGGTAGGCGGATGCCGTGCCAGTGAATGGTGGTGGCGACCGGCAGGTGGTTGATGAACCGCACCCGCAGCCATTCACCCTGGCGCACCCGCAATTCGGTGCCCGGCGCCGACGGGCCGAAGGCCCAGGCCTGGGTCTTGTGCCCGGCTACCAGTTCCACGTCCAACGGTGCCGCGATCAGCTCGTAATCGTGACCCGCCTCGGCGTCAGCCATCTTGCCCAGCCAGTAGCGCGAAGCGCCCCCCGCACCGACACCAACGACAACAAGACCGGCCAGGCCACCGAGGATTTGGCGACGGGTAAACGACATGAACTCAACTACCTCACGTATCAACGACAGGCCCGGGGGCCCGCAAAAGGCGAATACGATACACCTGCAGTTGTGAAAGAAACAGCAAAGCGGGCGTGACGACGGGCCGCAGCCAGGCAGCCTCTGACAACAAAGATCTATTAATCCCTGACACCGTGCGCCGTTTTCCCTACAGATCCGGCTGTAGTCCGCAGCGCATAGTGCCGACCTCTAACCCATCCATTTCTCAAGGAGAGAGAGATGAATTCTTCAGATACAAGTACTCAATTCCCACTCCCGGACCCCGACGATGTGCAGGCCCTCAAGGACCTGGTGCTTCCGTTCGTGGAGGCCTGTCCCGACATGCACGACATGGCCCATATCGAGGCTCAGGCAATTCTGGACAAATACGGCATCCAGCACATCGACCCGGACCAGGTCTGGTGGCACCGTTTCGACAACACGTCGGTCACCAGCACCAAAGCCTTCCTGTTCTGGGAACACTATCCCAAGCCCATTGAGTCGCTGACCTTGCCGCAACTGGTGGTCCAGCGCTTTCAAGCCCACGACCAGGACAATGCCGACCTGCTGGACAGTGATGGCGGGTTCTACAACGAGGGAGCGAACGCCCGGATCTACAACGAAACCAACGAAGTGAAGATGCACCCCAGCGTGGTCATCAAGGACCTGTGGCGCATCAATTTTCACGACCGCTATTGGGAGAAGATGGGCGCTTTCTGGCGCAATCATTCGGATAATTTTCGAACCCTGGCCAAGCTCAATTTCATTTCCAAGGCGTTGGAGGAACACGACGGCTCACGCCTGAGCAACGAAAACCTCAAAACTGTGCTCAAGGCGGTGGCCGGCCATCTCACCTGGCCCGTTACCCTGGACATGCTCAGGGCCCACGAGCCGCCTGTCGAAGGCCTGCGAGTCACGCCGCTGTGCATCGGCAACTACATGTCCAGTGACATACTGCGCATCATCGACCGAGACGGACGGCAGATTCTCTATACCCCGGGGGAAACGGATGCCTTCCATGTATTAGAGACCCCCCACGACCTGCACTGGTGGTTGCTGTGCCAGAACAACCATCCGGACAACCGCGCCCGGTTCATGGCGCACTTCCCCTTGTCGGCCCAGCAGCAGGATGAGGACAACGTTGGCCTGAACCACACCATCGACTTGCTGTATGTGACGTGGGGCAAATACGACCATAGCCTGTTCGAACCAGACATACCGGGTATCGATATTGACACCTTCACCTGGCTCCGAGACTCGGTCAGGGAACGCATGTTCGACGACGCGGATATATCCTTACGCTCCAATGCCGACCTGCGGGAAAAAATGTGGATCGGCTATCTGAGTACGTTCACCCGACTCTTTGGTGCCATGTCCTGCGCCGGCTGGCCCGTGGCCCTGGCCGCCGTCGGTGCCGGCATCGCCAACATCGGCCTGAACATCGACCAGGCCGTCAACGGCATGAACGCCCAGGAACGCAAGGCCGGCGTACTCGGCGCCATCTTCAGTAGCATCGACACCCTCTTCAATGCGCTGGCGCTCGGTGGCTCGGCCGAGTTGACGGAAGTCGGCGAAGCCAAAGACGAGTTCACCCCACAGGAGAATCTCGGCGGCGAAAACGAACACCCCGAAGGCGCCCCACCGAAAATCAACGTCGCGGCCCCCGGCCGAAGCTACGTCGTGGAAGGTGAGAATCCCCTGGCCCCTTTCGAGACCAATGAAGTACTCGATGGCTTGGAGGTGGCGGCCGAGGAAGGCAAGTACCGCAACATTTATCAGCCGACGACAGGTGGCAACTACATCAAGATCAATGACGACTACTACCTGGTGCGTTACGTCAACGAGCTGAAGACCTGGGTCATCATCGACCCCGCCAACCCGTTCTCGTTTCACCGCAGCCTGCCGGTTCGTTTGAACGCCGAGGGTGAATGGGAACCGCTGGCCCGCCCCGGTCTGTATGGCGGCGGCAAGATTTTTGGCAATTGGCCTTGGGGCCGATCGCCTGCGCCTTTGCCTGAGATAGCCAGCCCTACCACTGCCTATGACGTCCCTCAGGCGCTACGGGCCGAGTTGAAGCCTTACGTGACGAAAGTCAGCTCAGGCCATGAACTCAGTGATTCCTACGACGACATTTTTAATCCGGACAGCCCCCTGATGCAGTTCAAGGCCCTGAGAAAAACCTTGTATCGAGACGCTCAGGCTTACTATCAAAACCTTCCTGAACTCCCCCCGAGACCGACTATTCCGACCTTTGGCCCGGTGAACCGAACCAAGGACATCATCAAGGCACTGTACAAGGAATCACCCGCTTTGGTGGTCGGCGAAAGCCATTCCAGCGTTGGTAGCAAACAGTTCCTGATCGAGAACATGGAAATACTTGCCAAACAGAAGGTCAAGACGCTCTACATGGAGCATCTGTTCAACGACTTTCATCAGGCGGATCTGGATATTTTCAATAGAGACGGCGTGCTCTCGGAAGATCTGGAGAGCTACCTCAACAATCTCGATAAGGGTCAGCGTACCGACCCCTCTGGCCGATTTACCTTTCTGAATGTGGTCAAGTCTGCCCGGAGAAACCACATTCGCGTGCAGGCGATCGACTGCGCTGCCAGCTATCGCGTCAATGACATGGTCCAGGTGACAGCCAACCACCGGCAAAAAATGATGAATTACTTCGCCAAAATCATCATCGAAGGGGACCAGGCCGCCAAAGGCCCCCATCAGTGGATAGCGCTGGTTGGCAATACTCACTCCAGTACCTGGGAAGGTGTTGCGGGTGTCAGTGAACTGGAAGGTGGTATCGGCTTGCGGGTAAAAAGTGCCAAGGTCGGTCAGTCCACGACCATTGAGCCAGACCCGGGAGAGTCCGGTACCAGCGGCGGAATTGACACCACTGTGTCCACGGTCAAGAACGACCTGCTTCTGGAACTGGAATCACCCGAGCTTGCCAGAGAACAGGTACTCGACGCAGCACTCAATCAACCGGGCATGGTCAGCATCGAAAAGTACGGCAACCAGCTCGAACTGGTTCACCGTGCCCGGGACGGCTCACTGGTGCGCACCCTCATCCACTCTGACGCCACAGGCATATACATTGAGCGCCCACAGTGGGTCAGCATCAATAACAAGCGATTCGCCAGCCTGGCCGAGCTTTCGCAAGCCCTGAGTCGCAACGGCTTGAAACCCACACGCGTCCCTTGAAACGCAAAAAAGCCCCGGGTCTCTCGACCCGGGGCTTCGCTTGCCATTATCGATTTGAACCTGGTTTCACAGGTTCAATTCGATCATTCCCACTCAATGGTCGCTGGCGGCTTGCTCGACACGTCGTAGGTGACGCGGGAGATGCCTTCGATTTCATTGATGATGCGGCCGCTGACGGTTTCCAGCAGTTCGTAAGGCAGGTGAGCCCAACGCGCGGTCATGAAGTCGATGGTTTCCACGGCACGCAGGGCCACGACCCAGGCGTAACGACGGCCATCGCCGACCACGCCAACCGATTTCACCGGCTGGAACACCACGAAGGCCTGGCTGACCTTGTGGTACCAGTCGGCTTTGCGCAGTTCTTCGATGAAGATGAGGTCGGCGCGACGCAGCAGGTCGGCGTATTCCTTCTTCACCTCACCGAGGATGCGTACTCCCAGGCCCGGGCCCGGGAACGGGTGACGGTAGACCATGTCGTACGGCAGGCCCAGTTCCAGGCCCAGACGACGGACTTCGTCCTTGAACAGTTCGCGCAGTGGCTCGACCAGTTTCAGGTTCATCTCTTCCGGCAGGCCGCCCACGTTGTGGTGCGACTTGATCACGTGGGCCTTGCCGCTTTTCGCGCCAGCCGACTCGATCACGTCCGGGTAGATGGTGCCCTGGGCCAGGTACTTGATGTTGTCCAGTTTGTTGGACTGGGCATCGAACACGTCGATGAAGGTGCGGCCGATAATCTTGCGCTTCTTCTCCGGGTCGGCTTCGCCGGCCAGGTTGTTCAGGAACTGCTCTTCGGCGTTGGCGCGGATCACCTTGACGCCCATGTTCTCGGCGAACATGGCCATCACTTGCTCGCCTTCGTGCAGGCGCAGCAGGCCGTTGTCGACGAACACACAGGTCAGCTGGTCGCCGATGGCCTTGTGCAGCAGCGCGGCAACTACCGAGGAGTCAACACCGCCGGACAGGCCGAGCAGGACGTTGTCGGTGCCGACCTGGGCGCGAACCTGGGCGATGGCGTCTTCAGCAATCTTCGATGGCGTCCACAGGGCTTCGCAGCCGCAGATGTCGAGGATGAAGCGCGACAGGATGCGACCGCCTTGCTTGGTGTGGGTCACTTCCGGGTGGAACTGCACGCCGTAGTAGCCGCGAGCATCGTTGAACATACCGGCAATCGGGCAGCTCGGGGTGCTGGCCAGGATGTGGAAGTCTTCCGGCATGCGGGTAACTTTGTCACCGTGGCTCATCCACACGTCGAGGCCGAACAGGCCGTCGGCGTCGATGTGGTCTTCGATGCCGTCGAGCAGGCGGCTCTTGCCGACTACGTCAACGCGGGCATAGCCGAACTCACGCAGCTCGGAACCTTCAACCTTGCCACCCAGTTGCTCGGCCATGGTCTGCATGCCGTAGCAGATACCGAAGACCGGCACGCCCAGGTCGAACACCGCTTGCGGGCAGCGCGGGCTGTTGGCTTCGTGAACCGACTCCGGGCCGCCGGCGAGGATGACGCCTTTAGGAGCGAATTCGCGGATCGCATCTTCGTCCATGTCGAACGGGTGCAGTTCGCAGTACACGCCGATTTCACGCACGCGGCGGGCGATCAGCTGGGTGTACTGGGAACCGAAGTCGAGGATCAGGATGCGGTGGGCGTGAATGTCGAGGGCCATGATTCAGTCTCGTCTAAAAAATTCGGAAACAGTCGTGATTCAGAAACAACTCGGGGCTGAATAAAACAGCCCCGGTTGCTTAGCTTGTTGCTTGAAGGCTCAACCTACGCGGTAGTTTGGCGCTTCCTTGGTGATCTGCACGTCGTGAACGTGGGACTCGGCCATGCCAGCGCCGGTGATCCGCACGAACTCAGGCTTGGTGCGCATCTCTTCGATGTCGGCACTGCCGGTGTAGCCCATCGAGGAACGCAGGCCGCCCATCAACTGGTGGATGATCGCGCTCAGGGTGCCCTTGTACGGAACACGCCCTTCGATGCCTTCCGGAACCAGCTTCTCGGCGCCTGCCGAGGAGTCCTGGAAGTAACGGTCGGAGGAACCTTGAGCCTGGGACATGGCGCCCAGCGAACCCATGCCGCGATAAGCCTTGTACGAACGGCCCTGGAACAGTTCGATCTCGCCCGGCGCTTCTTCGGTACCGGCGAACATCGAGCCCATCATCACGCAGGAAGCACCGGCTACGATGGCCTTGGACAGGTCACCGGAGAAACGGATGCCGCCGTCGGCGATCAACGGTACGCCAGTGCCTTCAAGGGCCGCGGCGACGTTGGCGATGGCACTGATTTGCGGCACGCCGACACCGGCGACGATACGGGTGGTGCAGATCGAGCCTGGGCCGATACCGACCTTGACGGCGTCAGCGCCCGCTTCGGCCAGGGCCTTGGCGGCAGCGCCGGTGGCGATGTTGCCGCCGATGACCTGCACTTCAGGGAAGTTCTGCTTGACCCAGCGAACGCGGTCGATCACGCCCTTGGAGTGACCGTGAGCGGTGTCGACCACCACCACGTCAACGCCGGCAGCGACCAGCGCGGCAACGCGGTCACCGGTGTCTTTACCGGTGCCGACTGCAGCGCCAACGCGCAGACGACCTTGATCGTCCTTGCTGGCCAGCGGGTAAGCCTTGGCTTTTTCGATGTCGTTGACGGTCATCATGCCTTTGAGGGCGAATTTGTCGTCGACGATCAGCACGCGCTCGATGCGGTGCTTGTGCAGCAGTTCACGCACATCGTTCTTGTCGGCGCCTTCCTTGACCGTGACCAGACGCTCTTTAGGCGTCATCACTTCACGGACAGTGGCTTCCAGACGGTTCTCGAAACGCACGTCACGGGAAGTGACAATGCCGACCAGGTCGCCATTGTGCAGCACCGGAACGCCGGAGATGTTGTGCATGCGGGTCAGTTCGAACAACTCGCGCACGGTGGCGTCGGCGACGATGGTGATCGGGTCTTTGACCACACCAGCTTCGTAACGCTTGACCTTGCGGACTTCGGCAGCTTGCTGCTCGATGGTCATGTTCTTGTGGATGATACCGATACCACCTTCCTGAGCCATGGCGATTGCCAGACGGGCTTCAGTGACGGTGTCCATGGCAGCGGAAACCAGTGGAATATTCAGCTCGATGCCACGGGTAAGGCGGGTCTTGAGACTGACTTCGTTAGGAAGCACCTCGGAATAACCGGGCACTAGGAGAATGTCGTCGAATGTCAGAGCTTCTTGGCTGATACGCAGCATCGCGGGGGCTCCCGAGCGGGAAAATGGAAGCGCGCCATTATAGTCAGACACCCTCTCGGGTTCAATGTAAAACTCTGTCTATTATTGGCATTACGGATATACGGGGATTAGCGCCGCCTACAATTCGACTTTCACCCAACTGACCGGCTGATCGAGCCAATCGGCGAATTCATCGATAAAGCTCTGCTTGAACCCGGCTTCAGCCCAGTTATTGAAGATGAAACCGAGGTTGGAAAAGCCGCATTCCTGCAGGAACAGAAAGCCGTTGATATCGTCTTCATGCCCGCATTCGGGGCAGGTGAAGTTGTCGGTACGCCCCGGCATCCAGTCTTCCAGGCTTTCGAACAGGGCTTCACCCACTTCCTTGCGGCACTCGGCGCAGCCCGCCTCTTCAAGGAAACCCTTGGCTGGCGTATAAATGCAGCGCTTGGTGATGATCTCCAGGCCATTGATCGGATCGCCGAACGGCAGGGCTTCGGGGTGCAGGACCACTGCGCGGGCACCGTCGGCGATGGCGTGGGCCATGCGATTGCCGGTGCGGCCGCAAGTGGTCAGTTCTTCCTGGATGATGTTCTTGCGCACCAGCCAGCGCACGACGGCCCGGGCCCGGGGTTCGTGCACCGGCAGGGTGGAGATTTTCGGGACGATGATGCTTTGCGAATTCATGGGGTACAGGCCTGGAACATTGATGAATGACCTGTAGGAGCGAGCCTGCTCGCGATGGACTCAAGAGCACCGCGGGGAACCAGACTCCCCGCGTTATCGTTAACGACCATCGCGAGCAGGCTCGCTCCTACAGGTAAAGCATTGGCGCGATGCCCATAGAAGGTATAGGCCCGCCGGAGAGTTTTTTACAGTTCCACGACTACCGCCTGCGAAGCACGGGTCGCCTTGGCGCGGGCAGCTTCGATCGATTCGTCGCGCGCCAGGGCCACGCCCATGCGGCGCTGGCCGTTGACCTCAGGCTTGCCGAACAGACGCAGCGCGGTATCCGGCTCGCTCAAGGCAGCGCCCAGGTTGGCGAAAGCGGTCTGGGTCGACTGCCCTTCCACCAGGATCACCGCCGAGGCCGATGGCCCGAACTGACGGATCAACGGGATCGGCAGGCCCAGAATCGCCCGTGCATGCAGGGCGAACTGCGACAGGTCCTGGGAAATCAGGGTCACCAGGCCTGTGTCGTGCGGGCGCGGCGAGACTTCGCTGAACCACACCTGATCGCCCTTGATGAATAGCTCGACGCCGAACAGACCACGGCCCCCCAGGGCTTCGGTCACCGCTTTGGCAACACGCTCGGACTCAGCCAGGGCAATCGGGCTCATGGCTTGGGGCTGCCAGGATTCCTGGTAGTCGCCCTTCTCCTGACGGTGGCCGACCGGCGCGCAGAAGGTGGTGCCGCCGACGTGGCGCACGGTCAGCAGGGTGATTTCGTAGTCGAAATCGATGAAGCCTTCGATGATCACCCGACCTTTACCGGCACGGCCACCTTCCTGGGCGTAGTCCCAGGCTTTCTGCACATCATCAACGCTGCGCAGCAGGCTCTGGCCCTTGCCCGAGGAACTCATGACCGGCTTGACCACACACGGGAAACCGAGGTCTTCGACGGCTTTGCTGTAGTCCTCGAACGTGTCGGCGAAGTGGTACGGCGAGGTTGGCAGGTCCAGCTCTTCAGCGGCCAGGCGACGGATACCTTCGCGGTTCATGGTCAATTGCGCGGCGCGGGCAGTCGGGATCACGGTGAAGCCTTCGGCCTCCAGTTCCACCAGGGTCGCGGTGGCGATGGCTTCGATTTCCGGGACGATGAAGTGCGGCTTCTCGGCTTCGATCACGGCACGCAGGGCAGCACCATCGAGCATGTTGATCACGTGGCTGCGGTGCGCCACCTGCATGGCCGGCGCGTTGGCGTAGCGGTCCACGGCAATCACTTCAACGCCCAGGCGTTGCAGCTCGATCACCACTTCCTTGCCCAACTCGCCACAGCCACACATCAATACGCGGGTCGCGGTCGGCGACAATGGGGTTCCGATACGGGTCATCTGAAGGTCCTCAAGGAGCGGATCATCGAGGGACGCGTCGCCATGCGCGCTTCCCATGGGGAGAAAGCGCGGCATTTTACATGAACTTCAGCCGACGACAGCCTGTTTGCGCAGGCGCCAGGCCATGATCAGCCACACGGCGGTGACCCCGGCGAACTTCGAACCCAGGGCGGTGAGGATCACCCCCGGCGTCAGGGCGTCGATCATGCCGAAAAAGATAAAGGTATCGAGGGGAATGCTCAGGGCCGAACTTATCCACAGGCGATCATGCAACGGGCGCCTGGTGATGCTGAACACCAGCCAGTCAATGCACTCGGAAACCGCGAACGCCGTGGCGCTGGCCAGGGCGATGGACGGATCGGAGGTGACATAGGACAACACCAGCGCCACCAGCATCGCCGCGAGGGCGCCATGCCCGAACCGGGTTTGCACCATGTCACGCAGGATGAACACCAGCCCGCCCCAGGCCGACCAGATGATGTCCAGATGCGGCGCGGTGGAGAAGGCAAAGTTGATCAGCACGACGCTGCTGATGTAGGCGATCAGGAAGAACATGGGCGGGAAGGTACCTGTCAATTTGCCGCACAGAATACTGTAGGAGCGAGCCTGCTCGCGATGGACTCAAGAACACCGCGGGGAACCAGACTCCCAGAGTTTTCGTTCACGCCCATCGCGAGCATGCTCGCTCCTACAGGGAAAGGCGCCTCAATTTCCCGGCTTTGCCCCGACCGTCCACACCAACCCACTGGCCTTCGCCCGCTCATGACACAACCCCAGCACCTTGCGCCGCTCGTCGTTGTCCATGCGGCTCCAGCGGGTGATTTCTTCCACCGTGCGTTGGCAACCGGTGCAGATGTCATCGTCATCCAGCGCACAAATGTTCACGCAGGGCGATGCAACCGGGCGTTCAGTGGTGGTCATTCTTCCTGCTCGGCCAGGTCGCGGGCATAACGCTGCGAGTTGTGTACATAGTGAGCAGCGCTGGCCTCCAGCATCTTGATTTGCGGCTCGGTCAATTCGCGCACCACTTTGCCGGGCGAGCCCATGACCAGCGATCCGTCCGGAATCTCCTTGCCTTCGCCGATCAGCGAGTTGGCGCCGATGATGCAGTTCTTGCCGATCTTCGCGCCATTGAGAATCACCGCGTTGATGCCGATCAGGCTGTAGTCGCCGACGGTGCAGCCGTGGAGCATGGCGTTGTGGCCGATGGTCACGCCGGTGCCGATGGTCAGCGGGTAGCCCATGTCGGTGTGCATTACGGTACCGTCCTGGACGTTGCTGTTCTTGCCGACCAGGATCAACTCGTTGTCGCCGCGCAATACGGCGTTGAACCAGACGTTGGCGCCCTCTTCCAGCTTGACCTTGCCCACCAGCACGGCATTGGGTGCGACCCAGCTCTGTGGATGGGTTTCGACGCGGGCGTCGCCCAGGCGGTATTTCATTGTTGGATTCCTCAAGGCTCAGGCAGGCTTTTTTTCAGCAAAACCAGGATTCAGGCCATTCGAACGATGGCGTCAGATACTGATAAAGCTTTTGGGAGGCTGATGCAGGCTGATTTTGGCGTCATACAGCAGGTTGATCAACTCGACGATCATGATCGCCGTCAGCCCCCAGATCTTGTATTCGCCAAAGCGATAGCTCGGGACGTACCAACTGCGGCCCTGATAATCGATACGATGGGTATGTTCGCGGGGGTCTTTGCGGAAGAACTCGAGGGGCACGCTGAACACCGCGGCGATCTCGGCATCGTTGGCCTGGTATTGGACAAAATCCGGGATCACCCCGACATAGGGCGTGACCTTGATGCCATGCAGGCTGATCAGCGGGCTGAGCGGGCCGATCACCTCGACCAGCCCCGGCGGCAGGCCGATCTCTTCTTCGGCTTCACGCAGGGCGGTGAAAATCAGGTCGGGGTCTTCGGGGTCACGGCGCCCGCCGGGGAAGGCGACTTCGCCGCCATGGGTCGACAGGCCGCTGGCACGCAGGGTCAACACCAGCTCGGGCTCGTCACTGCGGGTGATGGGCACCAGCACCGCGGCCTCGGGAAAACGACGGTCGGTCTCCAGTGTGCGTGGTGTGTGGTTACTAACCCGATGCAGTAGCTCATCCAGCATGAGTGTTCTCGATCTGTGCCTTACCCGGCATCATGCACCAATCGCTGCGGCCGCCCAACCCCCGCAACCGTCCCATGTCGCGAAACGACAACTTGCCGACCGGCACTGCCGCACGCCAAGATAGGCGCAGCATTCAGGAACCCCAGCATGAAATTTTGCAGCCAGTGCGGTAACCCGGTGACCCAGCGCATTCCCGAAGGCGATTCGCGCCTGCGTTTTGTTTGCGACAGCTGTCAGGCCATTCACTACCAGAACCCCAACATCGTCGCCGGCTGCGTGGCGACCTGGGGCACCAAGGTGTTGCTGTGCCGGCGGGCTATCGAGCCACGTCGCGGCTACTGGACCCTGCCCGCCGGTTTCATGGAGAACGGCGAGACCATCGAACAGGCCGCCATTCGCGAAACCGCCGAGGAAGCCTGCGCCCGGGTGCGTAACCTGAGCATCTATACCCTGATCGACGTACCGCACATCAGCCAGGTGCATGTGTTCTTCCGTGCCGAACTGGCGGACCTGGACTTTTCTGCCGGCCCCGAGAGCCTGGAAGTGCAACTATTCGACGAAGCGGACATTCCATGGGATGAGCTGGCTTTCCGCACGGTGGGCCGTACCTTAGAATGCTTCTTCGCTGACCGGCGGACCGAGGTTTATCCCGTTCGGTCTGAATCGATCCCGCCACTTGCTCAGCCTGCCATTATCTGATGTCATCTCGGCATCACTCAAAGGCGCCGAAAGATCGCCCGAACGCGGCACGAGCCTGCGGCAGCTCCTGCAAAAACTTCTATACATAAATAGTCGCGACACCTCCTGGGGAATCGTTTCAATGCGCTGGTTGCTTGCCCTGTTCTGTTTGTCGTTTGTCACGGTGTCCCAGGCTTCTGCCGTGGAACCCCTGGACGGCAAGGTCATCGAGAAGATCCTGATTCTCAAGTCTTCCCATCAATTGCAATTGATCAATGACGGCAAGCCGCTCAAGACCTATCGCATTTCCCTGGGCAAGCGTCCCAAGGGGCCCAAGCTGATGGAAGGCGACAAGCGCACCCCGGAAGGCTTCTACTGGGTCGACTGGCGCAAGATCAGCGACCGCTTCAACCTGGCGATGCACATTTCCTACCCGAACATCAGCGACTCTGCCCGCGCCCGTCGTGAAGGCGTCGAGCCTGGCGGCATGATCATGATCCACGGCACCCCGGACAGCGAAGACACCCCGGAAAACCTGTTCCACACCCTGGACTGGACCGACGGCTGCATTGCCATGCGCAACATGGACATGCGCGAAGTCTGGAACCTGGTGCCAGACGGCACGATGATCGAAATTCGTCCGTAATTCCCCACGACCATTGGTCGCCCTCGAAAAATAAATTTAGAAGATCGCAGCCTACGGCAGCTCCTACAGGGTTGATACCAATCTCATCTGTAGGAGCTGCCGCAGGCTGCGATCTTTGCCTTCAAAACACCCTCCTCTAATACCACTTCAAACCAACCCCCATTCCAACCAGCCGACAAGGCAGGTTTCCCTACACAAACAGCAAAGCTCTGGCGTTGACATGGTATTCAAGTGGTATTAGTTTTCGCCCATTCACGGGCAAAAACATTCCAATATCCGCCCCGGACACCCGCCATGAACGATCTCCAGGCCCTGCGCCCCGACGACACCCAACCCACGCCGTTGTACCTGCAACTGGCACGCAATCTGGAAGCGGCGATCCACGCCGGCCAGTGGAAAGCCGAGCAGGCGATGCCATCGGAGCGCAATTTGAGCGAGACGCTGGGCATCTCCCGCGTCACTGCACGCAAGGCGTTGGAGGTGTTGTTCGAACAAGGCCTGATCCGCCGCAACCAGGGCTCCGGCACTTTTATCACGCCGCGCCTCGAACAACCGCTGTCGCGCCTTTCCGGCTTCAGTGAAATGCTCCGCCTCAAGGGGTTCGTGCCTGGCTCGCAATGGCTGGAGCGGGAAATCACCCTGCCGACCCACGAAGAGCTGATCCGCCTCGGCCTGTCGCCCAACGACAAGGTTGCGCGCCTCAAACGCCTGCGCAAGGCGGACGACACGGTGATGGCCATCGAGATGAGCACCCTGCCCGCCTCGATCATTCCCAAGCCGCAGGCGGTGGGCGATTCCCTCTACGAGTTCCTCGACGGCATCGGCAAACCGGTGGTCCGCGCCCTGCAGCACATCCAGGCGATCAACGCCTCGGACGAGTTCGCCGCACTGGTGGGCATCGCCCCCGGCACCGCCATGTTGCTGATGACCCGGGTCGGCTACCTCGAAGACAACACGCCCATCGAAGTCACCGACACCTATTGCCGTAACGACTACTACGACTTTGTCGCAGAGCTTCGTAGATAAAAAACCGAGATCCCGACATGTCCGAAGACAACATCCTCACCGCCCACGGCTGGGTTCGCGGCCGACTGGTGCACGAACACGGCAAAGTCGTGTCGATCGAAGGCCAGCCCTGCGATCCGGCGGACAATGATCTGCCGTACCTGCTGCCGGGTTTCATCGACCTGCACGTTCACGGCGGCGGCGGCAAGGACATCATGGAAGGCGCGCCGGCCTTCGAAACCATCACCCGTACCCACGTGCGCTTCGGCACCACGTCGCTGCTGGCCACCACCATGACCGCACCGAGCGACGAGATATCCAGCGTGCTCAAGGCCGTCGGCGAATTCTGTGAGCTGCGGCCCCAAGGCTGCGCCCGGGTGCTCGGCGTGCACCTCGAAGGCCCCTACATCAACCCCGGCAAACTCGGCGCGCAACCCAACTTCGCCCACACCGCGCTGATGGCCGAAGTTGAAGAATATCTGGCGCTCGCGCCGATCCGGGTGATCACCATTGCCCCGGAAATCGCCGGTCACGACGCCTTGATCCGCGATCTCAGCAGCCGCGGCGTGCGCATGCAGATCGGCCACACCCTGGGCAGCTACGAGGAAGGCGTCGCCGCGCTGGAGGCCGGCGCCAGCAGTTTCACTCACCTCTACAACGCCATGAGCCCACTGCATCACCGCGAACCGGGGATCGTCGGCGCCGCGTTGGCCCACGCCAAATACGCCGAACTGATTCCCGACTTGCTGCACGTGCACCCCGGCGCCATCCGCGTAGCCCTGCGTTCGATCCCGTGCCTGTACTGCGTCACCGACTCGACCGCGGCCGCCGGTATGCCCGATGGCGAGTACAAGCTTGGCAGCCACACCGTGACCAAGTGCCTGGGCGGCGTGCGCCTGCCCGACGGCACCCTGGCCGGCAGCACCCTGACCATGGATCAGGCCCTGCGCAACCTGGTGAAGATCGGCCTGCCCATCGCCGAAGCCTCGCAGCGCCTGTCGCAATTCCCCGCCGACTACCTCGGCATCACCGAACGCGGGCGCCTGCAACCGGGGGCCTGGGCCGACTGCGTGCGGCTGGATCGCTCACTGAAACTGACCGCTGTCATGGTCGAAGGAGAAGACATTGACTTCAAAAATGCTTGAAGAGGCGCTGTCCTCGTTCGAGGCCGTGCAGGCCCAGTTGCAAACACTCGACCCGCAGATGATCGAAATCGCCGGGCGCCTGCGTCGTCAACCGCCGCAAGTGGCCATGACCGTGGCACGCGGCAGCTCCGATCACGCCGCCAGCTACTTCGCCTACCTGACCATGCAACTGCTGGGCATCCCGGTGGCGTCGCTGCCGATGTCGGTGGTGACCATGCAGCAGGCACCATTGAAGGTCAGCGGCCAGGTGGCGTTCGCCTTTTCGCAATCGGGTCAAAGCCCGGACCTGGTCAACAGCCTGCGCCTGTTGCGCAAGCGCGGTGCCCTGAGCATATCGATGGTCAACGCCGAAGACTCGCCGCTGGAAGCCGCCTGCGAATTCAGCCTGCCGCTGTGTGCCGGCACCGAAAGCAGCGTCGCCGCGACCAAGAGCTTCATCGCCACCCTCAGCGCCAGCGCCCGGTTGATTGGCCACTGGAAAGAAGACGCCGAACTGCTCGAGGCCGGTCGCGCCCTGCCCGAGGGCCTGCGTGACGCTGCGCAACAGGACTGGAGCCCGGCCATCGACGCCTTGCGCGATTGTCAGCGGCTGATGGTGATCGGCCGTGGTGCCGGTTTCGCCATTGCCCAGGAAGCGGCGCTCAAGTTCAAGGAGACCTCGGCGATCCAGGCCGAAGCCTTCAGCAGCGCCGAAGTCCGTCACGGCCCGATGGCCTTGATCGGCGACAACTACCCGCTGCTGGTGTTTGCCCCACGGGGCGCCGAACAGGCTGGTTTGTTGAGCCTGGCCGCCGACATGCGCCAGCGCGGCGCCCGGGTCCTGCTGGCCGCGCCGGATGACGTGCTTGAACGCGACCTGACCCTGACCCGCGCCGAACACCCGGCCCTCGACCCGATTCTCGCGATCCAGAGTTTCTACGTGATGGCCGCCGGCCTGGCCGTGGCCCGTGGCATGGACCCGGACCAGCCGCGGCACCTGAGCAAAGTGACACGCACCCACTAAATCGAATGGCGATTGATTGACCTGTAGGAGCGAGCCTGCTCGCGATGGACGTGAACGATGACGCGTCCTTCCTGAATGAACGCGTTGCTCTCAAGTTCTTCGCGAGCAGGCTCGCTCCTACAGGGAGTGGATTGATCTGAACTATTTTTTTATGAGACCGAGCCATGCATAACAACAATAAAGAGCTGACCTTAAGCGCCCCGCTCAGCGGCCCGGTGCTCACGCTCGCCAAAGTCCCGGACCCGGTGTTCGCCAGCGGCGCCATGGGTGACGGCATTGCCATCGATCCGCTCAACGACACGCTCCACGCCCCCTGCGCCGGCGTGGTGGTGCATGTCGCCCGCACCGGCCACGCGGTGACCTTGCGTGCCGACAACGGCGCTGAATTGCTCCTGCACCTGGGCCTCGACACGGTCGAATTGCAGGGCCAGGGCTTCTCGATGCTGGTCAAGGAAGGCGCGCGCGTCGCCAACGGCCAACCGCTGCTGCGCTACGACCTGGACAAGGTCGCGCAACAGTGCAAGAGCCTGGTCAGCCTGCTGATCCTCACCAACAGCCAGGACTTTCAGGCACGGCCCATCACGCTCAAGTCGGTAAAGGTCGGCGAGCCGTTGCTGCACATCATTCGTCGGCAGACGTCGAGCGCACAGGTGGATACCGAGTTTGCCGGCGCAGAGATTGTCGGTCTGGTGCGCATTGCTCACCGTGGCGGTCTGCACGCGCGACCGGCTGCGTTGATCCGTCAGACCGCGCAAGGATTCAAAAGCAAATCGCAGCTGCATTTCGCTGGCAAGTCAGCCACCTGCGACAGCCTGATCGGCCTGATGGGGCTGGCCATCGGCGAACAGGCGGAGGTCCAGGTCAGTTGCCAGGGCCCGGATGCCGAAGCCGCACTGCAAGCCTTGTTGACCGCGTTATCCACAGCCCTGGCTGTAGACCACCACGCCGCCGCGCCAGCCACGATTGCCCAACGCAATCGCCCCGCCGAAGCCGGCGTGTTGCACGGCGTCTGCGCGGCGCCCGGCCTGGTCGGCGGGCCGCTGTTTCGCCTGAATGCGATCAGCCTGCCAGTGGATGCCGGCCACCATGATCCGCAGCAACAACAGCAAGTGCTGGACGCGGCACGGAGCCAGGTGCGCAGCGAAATCGAGCACACGCTGGCCCAGGCGAAAAAACACAAGGACACCGCTGAAGAGGCGATTTTCGCCGCGCACCTCGCGCTGCTCGAAGACCCGGCCCTGCTGGACGCCGCCAGTCAAACCGTCGCCCAGGGCACGGCCGCGACCCACGCCTGGAGCCAGGCCATCGACGCGCAATGCGAAGTCCTCCAGCAAACAGGCAGCACGCTGCTGGCGGAACGCGCCAACGACCTGCGCGATCTCAAGCAACGGGTGCTGCGCGCATTGCTCGGCGATACCTGGCATTACGACGTGCCAGCCGGCGCCATCGTCGCGGCGCATGAACTGACGCCCTCCGATTTACTGCAACTGAGCCAGCAAGGCGTCGCCGGGCTGTGCATGGCCGAAGGCGGTGCGACCTCTCACGTGGCGATTCTGGCCCGGGGCAAAGGCCTGCCGTGCATGGTCGCACTGGGCTCGACGCTGCTCGATCAGCAACAGGGGCAACCGGTGGTGCTGGACGCCGACGGCGGCCGCCTCGAACTGACACCCAGCACACAGCGCCTGGCCGACGTGCGCCAGCTGCAACAGCAACAGCAACAACGCCGGGCCGAACAACAGGCCCAGGCCCACACACCCGCGCTGACCACCGATGGCCTGCACATCGAAGTCGCCGCCAACGTGGCGTCCAGCGCGGAAGCGGCAGACGCACTGGCCAATGGCGCCGACGGCGTCGGCTTGCTGCGCACCGAGTTTCTCTTCGTCGACCGCCACACCGCCCCGGACGAACAGGAACAACACCAGGCCTACCAAGCGGTGCTCAATGCCATGGGCGACAAGTCGGTGATCATTCGCACCATCGACGTCGGCGGCGACAAGCAACTGGACTACCTGCCACTGCCCGCCGAGGCCAATCCGGTGCTCGGCCTGCGCGGCATTCGCCTGGCCCAGGTTCGCCCTGAACTGCTCGACCAGCAACTGCGCGCACTGCTGCACCTGCGCCCGTTGTCACGTTGCCGGATCCTGCTGCCGATGGTCACGGAAGTCGATGAGCTGCTGCATATCCGCCAGCGCCTCGACGCCCTGTGTACGGAACTCGGCCTGGCGCAACGCCCGGAGCTGGGGGTGATGATCGAAGTTCCGGCCGCCGCGCTGCTGGCCGAGCAACTGGCCGAACACGCGGACTTCCTGTCCATCGGCACCAACGACTTGTCGCAATACACCCTGGCGATGGACCGCGATCACGCCGGGCTCGCCGCCCGCGTCGATGCGCTGCACCCGGCACTGCTGCGGCTAATCGCCCAGACCTGCGCCGGTGCGGCACAGCACAACCGTTGGGTGGGCGTGTGCGGCGCACTGGCGTCAGATCCATTGGCCACGCCGGTGTTGATCGGCCTGGGGGTCAGTGAGTTGTCGGTGAGCCCGGTGCAGGTCGGTGAAATCAAGGATCGCGTGCGTCATCTCGACGCCAGCGAATGCCGGCGCATCAGCCAGGACCTGCTCAAGCTGAGCAGCGCCAGCGCGGTGCGTCACGCCTGTCACCAGCATTGGCCGCTGAGCTAAAGAACAACAAGAATCCACGGAGAACCGCCATGTACCAACTTTTCATCGAAGGCCTGCAACGCCTCGGCCGCGCGCTGATGCTGCCGATCGCGATCCTGCCGATTGCCGGCCTGCTGCTGCGCCTGGGCGATACCGACCTGCTGAACATCGCGATCATCCACGACGCCGGCCAGGTGATCTTCGCCAACCTGGCGATGATCTTCGCCATCGGCATCGCGGTCGGTTTCGCCAAGGACAACAACGGTACGGCGGGGCTCGCCGGGGTGATCGGCTACCTGGTGATGATCTCCACGCTCAAAGTGCTCGACCCGAGCATCAACATGGGCATGCTCGCCGGGATCGTCAGCGGCCTGATGGCCGGCGCGCTGTACAACCGCTTCAAGGACATCAAGCTGCCGGAGTACCTGGCGTTCTTCGGTGGCCGGCGTTTTGTGCCGATTGCCACCGGGTTCGCTGCTGTGGGGCTGGGCGTGGTGTTCGGCTACATCTGGCCGCCGATCCAGCACGGCATCAACAGCTTCGGCACGCTGATGATGGAAAGCGGCAGCTTCGGCGCGTTCGTCTTCGGTGTGTTCAACCGCCTGCTGATCGTCACCGGCCTGCACCACATCCTCAACAATATGGCGTGGTTCGTGTTCGGCAACTTCACCGACCCCACCACTGGCGCGCTGGTGACTGGCGACCTGTCGCGCTACTTCGCCGGCGACCCGAAAGGTGGCCAGTTCATGACCGGCATGTTCCCGATGATGATCTTCGGCCTGCCCGCCGCCTGCCTGGCGATGTACCGCAACGCCCTGCCGGAACGGCGCAAGGTGATGGGCGGGATCTTCCTCTCGATGGCGTTGACTGCGTTCCTGACCGGCGTCACCGAGCCGATCGAATTTGCCTTCATGTTCCTCGCGCCGTTGCTGTTTCTGCTGCATGCGTTGCTGACCGGCCTGTCGATGGCCATCACCAATGCGCTGAACATCCACCTGGGGTTCACCTTCTCCGGCGGTTTCATCGACATGATCCTTGGCTGGGGCAAGTCCACCAACGGCTGGCTGGTGTTCCCGGTGGGCCTGGCGTATGCCGTGATCTATTACGTGGTGTTTGATTTCTGTATTCGCCGCTTCGACCTGAAAACCCCGGGCCGCGAAACCAGCGCTGCCGCCCCGCAGGTTGCAGTGGCCGACAATGAACGCGCCGGGGCTTACATCAAGGCCTTGGGCGGTGCCGAAAACCTGATCACCGTCGGTGCTTGCACCACGCGTTTGCGCCTGGACATGGTGGATCGTAACAAGGCCTCGGATACTGACTTGAAAGCGCTCGGCGCCATGGCCGTGGTGCGTCCGGGCAAGGGCGGGAGTTTGCAGGTGGTGGTGGGGCCGATGGCCGACGCGATTGCCGATGAGATTCGCCTGGCGATGCCGGCACTGGGGCGCGCCATCGTGTCGTCGCCGGCAGCAGAAATCGACGCACCGAAACCTGCCGCCGTGGCGACACCCGAGGCACAGCAATGGCTCAATGCGCTGGGTGGTGGCGACAATGTGCTGCAACTCGATTGCGTCGCCATGACCCGCATTCGCCTGCAACTGGCCAATGGCAAGGCGTTATCGGAGTGTGATTTGAAAGCACTGGGTTGTCAGGGTGTGAGTCAGCTGGACGGTGGCGTGTGGCATCTGCTGATTGGCGACAAGGCGCCGAGTTTGAGTGATGCGCTGGAAGCGTTGGTCAATCGCAGTGAGGTGAGTGCCAAGGTTTAAATCTTCAGCGCCCGACAGTCAGTCTTCGCGAGCAGGCTCGCTCCCACAAGGGTCCGGTGTACGTCGATCCACTGTGGGAGCGAG